>NZ_DBHHRH010000001.1:0-67470 GCF_057240785.1 Alloprevotella sp.
GGATGCAAAAGTACTACGAGTTTTTGGAATAGCAAAGCCTATACACTACTTTTTTCGAAAAAAGTTTCAAATCGGGGATTTTTGGGGAGAAAACGATGAGGGTCACAGAGGGGCGGATGAGCTTCACAAAACCATAAAGTATTGATTATGTACACATTAACAAACCAGACAAGATTTCTGAAGCTTCTAGACTTTTTTATTGAAACTTTTCTAGGGAAATGCTACTATAATAATAGAAGCAAGCTTTGGCTTCCTTATTGCGTTTGAAGATACAATAAGGATGTCAGCTCATAGCCTTATTGCGTCAGCTCACAGGCTTATTGTGGTCTAAGGCAAAACCTTACCCCTAGACATATTATAGAATAGATAATCACTATATTCATTTTCATATTTAGAAAAGACAAGCCGTTAAAAGTGTTTGCCTCTTAAAAAATTTAATCCTATCTTTGCAAACTAAATAAGATAATATACCTTTATGGAAAATTTATATAAACTCAAGAAAGGTCTTGACCTAAAGCTTGAGGGAGTAGCTCCGAAGGCACTTCGTGAAATTTCTTCTGTAACTGAGTATGCTGTTGCTCCACAAGACTTTTATGGAATGACGCCACGCTTAGTGGTTAAAGAAGGAGATCACATTGTCGCTGGAGAACCGCTATTTACCGACAAGCAAACGGGGAAGATTCAAATTGTTTCGCCTGTAAGCGGAATTGTAAAAGAAATTGAGCGTGGTGATCGCCGAAAAATTCGACTCATTCGAATCACTCCTGATGTACATCAAGACGCAAAAGAATGGCCTATTTTAGGAATTGAAAAAATTACCAGAGAAGACATTTTAGAACGACTTCTTCAATCTGGGTTATTTGCTTTTTTCAAGCAACGCCCCTACGACGTCATTGCATCTCCTACAGATTTACCTAAAGGCATCTTTGTATCAACTTTTAATAAGATGCCTTTAGCAGCTGATTTTTCTTATGTTGTAAGCGGGCAAGAAGAAGAATTCAAATTGGGGATTAGTGTACTTAGTAAATTGGCAAAAGTCTATGTTAGTATTAGTCCAGGACAAGTCAATACAAGCTTTATCCCCCTCCATAGTGCAGAAGTAAATATTTTTCAAGGACCAAACCCCGCAGGCAATGTCGGAGTCCAGATTAATCATATTTCGCCCATCAACAAGGGAGAAGTTGCATGGACTATTGGAGCTGAGGAAGTAATCTTTATTGGTAGATTATTTAAGACGGGTAGGATTGATTTGACTCGAAACATAGCCATTGCAGGAAGCGAAGTGTGTAACCCCACCTACATTAAGACAAAGATAGGTGCTGCGATTAAAGATATCATAGGCAATAATTTAAAAAGTCAAGAACATACGCGCATAATCAATGGCAATCCTCTTGTTGGTACATGCACCAATTTAGGAGGTTTTTTGGGTGCCCATACTACAGAAATCTGTGCTATTCCTGAAGGAGATGACGTACATGAGGTTTTTGGATGGATTGCACCACGTCTAAATGATTTTTCGACAAGTAGAAGTTACTGTAGTTGGCTATTCCGTAAGAAAAGTTATGCTCCAGATTGTCGCATAAAAGGAGGTCAACGTCACATGATAATGAGTGCAGAATACGAACGCGTATTCCCCATGGATATCTATCCAAGCTATCTAATCAAGGCCATAATCACTGGCAATATAGATCGCCAGGAAGAACTGGGAATTTATGAAGTTGCACCAGAAGACTTTGCTGTAGCAGAATTTATAGACTCCTCAAAACTTGAGTTACAACGTATTGTACGCGAAGGTCTTGACCTTCTCAGAAAAGAAAATGCATAGAAATAATGTTACAAGATTTTTTTAATAAGGTAAGACCTCATTTCGAAGAAAATGGAAAACTTCACGCTTTTCATTCTGTATTCGAAGGTTTTGAGACATTTGTTCTCGTGCCAAATACCACATCAAAGACGGGGGTAAGTATTCACGACGCTATTGATTCAAAGAGGATCATGTCTTTCGTGGTTATTGCACTTCTACCTGCCTTGTTCTTTGGAATGTATAATATTGGTTACCAAAATGCCTTAGCAGCAGGAAAACTAGGCGAAGCCTCTGTTTCGTCCATGTTCCTTTATGGCTTTGCTATAATGCTCCCCAAAATTATTGTAAGTTATGCAGTAGGTTTGGGCATTGAGTTTGCTGTAGCTCAATGGAAAAAAGAAGAAATTAATGAAGGGTTCTTGGTTACAGGATTGCTAATTCCACTTATTCTTCCTGTTGGTACGCCATTATGGATGATGACTGTAGCCATTGCTTTTTCCGTTATTTTTGCAAAGGAAATTTTTGGAGGTACAGGCATGAATATCTTCAATCCTGCACTTATTGCTCGAGCCTTTCTATTCTTTGCATACCCTAGTAAAATGACAGGGGATCAAGTTTGGCTTTCCACCGAAAATTTTTGTGGATTAGGCTATGCTTTACCCGATGGTTCAACTATGGCTACACCACTAGGAGAGGCAGCTGCTAATTCCGTATCAAACACAAGCTTTATAGATATGGTAATTGGATTAATCCCAGGCTCTATTGGAGAGACTAGTGTTATTGCAATTGCCATAGGTGGCATAATTCTTCTGTGGACTCAAATAGCCTCGTGGAAAACTATGTTAAGTGTCTTTGCCGGCGGAGCCATTGTGGCCTTTTTGTTTAATGTAGCAGGAATAGAGAACAATACTGTAGCAAATATTCCTTGGTACGAACATCTCGCTTTGGGCGGATTCTGCTTCGGTGCAGTATTCATGGCAACAGATCCTGTAACTTCTGCACGTACCGAAACAGGCAAGTATTATTATGGCTTCCTAATTGGTGCATTAGCTATTACCATCCGTGTTCTGAATCCTGGCTATCCAGAAGGCATGATGCTTGCAATCCTATTCATGAATATGTTTGCTCCGCTTATCGATTATATTGTTGTTCAGCGTAATATCACAAAGCGCGCAAATCGCTTGAAGAAATAAAAGAAGATCGCTATGAAACTAAATACTAATAGTAACGCTTATACCATCACGTATGCAACGGTAGTTGTCGTGATTGTGGCATTTCTCCTTGCTTTTGCTTACGCAGGCTTGAAAGAACGCTCCGATTCAAACGAACGTATCGACAAAAAACAGCAGATTTTGGCAGCTTTGAACATCCGTAATGTTGATAAAGTTCAGACTGAGGATAGATACAAAGAAGTTGTTATGGCCGATGAAATTGTAAATGCCAGAGGACAGATCTTAAAGCAGGGGGCTCAAAAAGACCAAGATGGCTTCAAAGTAGATCGCAAGAGCATGTCTTCTGAATGCCTACCTGTTTATGTCTGCAGAGTCGGAAACGAGACAAAGTACGTCATTCCCATGGTAGGTAAAGGCCTATGGGGCTCTATTTGGGGATTCGTAGCACTAAATGCCGATGGACAAACAATTTATGGTGCATACTTCTCACACGAGAGCGAAACAGCAGGACTCGGATCTCTCATCAAGGAAGAACCCTTCCAAAAAGAATTCCAGGGAAAGAAAGCCTACCTCAACGGAACACCTGCACTCAAGGTAGTAAAGTCAGGCACAGTTAAAGATGCCAATACAGAATGTGATGGTATCACTGGGGCTACTCTTACCTCCAAAGGTGTAAATGACATGATTCATGAATATCTCAAAAACTATCAGGCATATCTTGCCTCTTTAAAATAAATAATTGGAGTATGAGTTTCTTATCAGAAAAAAATAAGCAAGCCTTTGTAACTCCTCTAAACTTGAACAATCCTATTTTAGTTCAGGTTTTAGGTATATGCTCTGCTTTGGCTGTAACAACACAGCTTGAACCAGCCATTGTAATGGGACTTTCCGTTACTATTATAACGGCATTTAGTAACTTTATTATTTCATTGATTCGTAAAACAATCCCAACACGCATTCGTATTATCATCCAGCTTGTCGTAGTTGCAGCGCTTGTAACAATTGTCAGCATGATACTCAAAGCTTTTGCTTACGATGTTAGCGTACAATTGAGCGTATATGTTGGTCTGATTATTACAAATTGTATTCTTATGGGGCGACTTGAAGCATTTGCTATGACTAATGGCCCCATTGCTAGCTTTCTTGACGGTATTGGTAGCGGATTAGGCTATGCATGGATTCTTGTTGTAGTGGGAGGTATACGCGAATTTTTCGGTAATGGTAGCCTTATGGGCTTTAAAATTATACCACAAAGTTTCTACGATGCAGGATATGTAAATAATGGAATGATGACAATGCCAGCCATGGCTCTGATTCTTTTAGGCTGTGTCATTTGGGTGCATCGACTAATCGTTAAAGATGTTGACAATAATTAAATAAGCAGTTATGGAACACACATTAAGTTTATTCGTTCGCTCGATTTTTGTCGACAATATGATTTTTGCTTCTTTTTTGGGTATGTGTTCATACCTTGCAGTGAGCAAAAATGTGAAAACCTCCTTCGGTTTAGGAGTTGCGGTAACGTTTGTCCTCTTAGTAACCGTCCCTATCGACTATTTACTTCAGACAAAAGTTCTCTCTGAAGATGGCATCTTTGGAATGGACCTCTCCTATCTCTCATTCATTCTTTTCATTGCAGTCATTGCAGGTATTACCCAACTTGTCGAAATGATTGTTGAAAGATTCTCTCCGAGCCTTTATGCTGCATTAGGAATTTTTCTTCCGCTGATTGCTGTAAACTGTGCAATCATGGGAGCTAGTCTTTTCATGCAACAGCGCATAAATATGGATTCAAATAGCTCACAATTTATTGGTAATGTTTGGGATGCTATAATTTATGCCTTCTCCTCTGGTATCGGATGGCTTTTAGCAATTGTTGCACTTGCAGCCATTCGTGAAAAGATGGCTTACACGGACGTTCCTAAGCCACTACAAGGCCTCGGTATAACCTTCATTACCGTAGGTTTGATGGCCATGGCTTTTATGTGCTTCTCTGGACTCAATATCTAAATAAGTAAGAAGACAAAATAATGGATATACAATTTATCATAAACAGTATTGGTGTTTTCTTAGGAATCATCATCGTATTGGTTGTCATATTGCTAGTTGCCAAGCGCTATTTGCTTCCCAGTGGCAATGTTACTATCACAGTAAACGACAAGGATAAAATCTCAGTTCCTCAAGGATCTAGCTTACTCTCCACTCTCGGTGATGCAGGTGTACACCTCTCTTCAGCATGTGGTGGTAAAGGTAGCTGTGGCCAGTGCAAATGTCAGGTTGTCAATGGAGGAGGAGAAACCATTGATGTAGAAAAAGCACATTTTTCTCGTAAGCAAATTAAAGAACATTATCGCCTAGCTTGCCAAGTAAAAGTAAAGGGAGATATGGGTGTAAAAGTCCCCGACTCGGTTCTTGGAGTTAAGGAATATGAGTGCACAGTAGTTAGCAATAAAAACGTTGCAAGTTTCATAAAAGAATTTATTGTAGCTCTCCCCGAAGGTGAACATATGGACTTTATTCCAGGTTCTTATGCTCAAATCAACATCCCCAAGTATAAAATGGACTACAATGTTGACATTGACAAAGAAAGCATTGGTGAACAATATATCGGTACTTGGGAACGATTTGGTATTTTCAATTTGAAGTGCGAAAACAAGCAAGAAACCGTTCGTGCTTACTCCATGGCCAACTATCCTGCAGAGGGTGACCGCTTTATGCTGACAGTGCGTATTGCAACTCCTCCCTTTAAACCTAAAGATCAAGGTGGCGGTATGATGGACGTTATGCCAGGTATTGCTTCTTCTTACATATTCTCCCTAAAACCAGGAGATAAAGTTATTATGAGTGGTCCTTATGGTGATTTCCATCCACGCTTCGAGACAAAGAACGAGATGATTTGGGTTGGCGGTGGCGCAGGTATGGCTCCACTTCGCGCACAGATTATGCACATGACTAAGACGCTCCACACCATGGACCGCAAGATGTCATTTTTCTATGGCGCTCGCTCGCTTAGCGAAGTGTTCTACTTACAGGACTTTCTCGAGTTGCAGAAAGAATTCCCCAACTTCAAGTTCTTCCTTGCACTCGATCGCCCCGACCCTGCTGCGGATGAAGCAGGTGTAGAATACACTGCAGGTTTTGTGCACCAAGTGATGTGGGAAAAATATCTCAAGAACCATGAAGCCCCTGAAGATATAGAATATTACATGTGTGGTCCTGGCCCCATGTCAAATGCCGTTATAAAACTACTCGACAGTCTAGGCGTTGAGCCAGAAAATATTATGTACGACAACTTTGGCGGGTAAGCTGAAAGTATACACAATAGATAAATCAATAGGCAGTGAATCTTTTTGACTTACTGCCTATTTTGTTTCTTGCCAAAAATAAAACAAATATGCTTCTTTGAAAGCTAATATAAGTATCTGCAAAACATTAACGTATTTATTCTTCCCCAGAATTTATATAAACAGAATACATAATCTACAAATCTACAGCTACACGAATCGATAAACTTCTAATTTTCCAATAAGCATAAATAACGCAATCCTGAACTATACTCTATACCAAATCAACTTAAAAAAGATTAAAGAAACGACCATAACAACCTCCTCTAAACTCAACATTAGGAGATGTCGAGCAATATATATTTTAGAAAACAGAACTCTCAACCTTTTTCAGTACAGAGCAGACTGTAGAAGAATGTCACACTCTCTACAGAAAATTGGAATTTCTCGCTGAGAAACTCAAAAAAATAATAAGGCACTTTTCAAAAACAATAAGAGTATCAGTTGACATCTTTATCGTGTCAACTGACAGAATAAGGAAAATAAAGATTCGTTACTATCTTCGTAAAGTTATGTAATAGTAATTTCATTCACGTCAATTCTACCCCAAAGTTGAAACCTGTATCCCCAAAAGATAATCTCCTCCTCTCTTACGTAGAATGTTTTGTAATACTCTGCAACATTATCGCCCGCAAAAAACTCATTGTCAAATAAAAGAAAAAGATACAGTCTATCACTAAGATTATTTTCTTACGTTTTGAATAAAAGAATCAGAGATGGGAAGGGCTATACAAATCAAAAAATAATAAGATTCTTTTCTTTTCCATTCGTTTATAATATTTTTGTACCTAAATAGTCTAACTAATCTCAATCACAAATGGAATATAATCAAACTACACAAGAAGGACAGTTTCCACCAGCACCGGAAACTAACACATTAAATACAGCTAAACAAGTCCCTCCTTTTCAGAACCAGCAACCCCCACTACCCTCCCCTCCTAAAAAAAAGAATACGGGTATCATTATTGCTGCAATTGTAGTCGTTATTCTCTTGATTGTTGGTTGTGGAGCCTACTATTACATATCTTCTACAGCCTCAACTGAACAAGAGCAGAGAGCCTATGAGGCTCTAGAGAAAAGCAATAGTAGTGCGGATTTCCAAGCCTTCCTAGATCGCTACCCAAATAGCAGGTATGCTGATGATGTTAGAGAGAGAATGAATGAATTTAAGCAGATGGAAAACAACTGGTTGCAGATTCAGAACTCTAGCAACACTGCCGATTTTATCTCGTTTAAAGATAAATTCTCCAATTCATTTTACAGCAATCTGTGCGATCAGAAAATAGACTCGCTTGATTGGGTGAGAGCGCAGTCGTTGGGCACAGCTGAAGCCTATAACGCCTATATGGAACAACACCCGCAAGGACGCTATTTCTCTGAAGCAAGCATTGCACAAGGTCAAAAGCAAGATCAAGAAATAACAGACGACGAATATGCTGGTATTACGCAAACAATTGAAATATTCTATGATGCTTTTGGAGACAATGATGAAAATCGCATTGCAGGATGCATCACACCAATAATGGATCAATTTCTTTCAAAGAAAAATGCCACAAAGGCCGATGTCATGAATCTAATCTCCAAGATGTTCAATGAGCATATTGAGGAATGTTCTTTTAATGTAAACAATAACTATAACATTGTGAAGAATGGAAATAGCTATAATGTTACATTCTCCGTTGATCAGCAC
This sequence comes from Alloprevotella sp., assembly GCF_057240785.1. NCBI lineage: Bacteria > Pseudomonadati > Bacteroidota > Bacteroidia > Bacteroidales > Prevotellaceae > Alloprevotella > Alloprevotella sp. The sequence continues at coordinate 8,011 of NZ_DBHHRH010000001.1, forward strand.
ATCACTCGCGACAATGAGGGTAAAACATTCGGATCATATCAAGTACAGGTAAAGATGGATCGAAACTTTATGATTCAATCCCTAACAATGAAAGAAATCTCACAACGATAATAAAAGACTTATGATAACAATTAATTCATACGAAGAATTTGCTGCTCTAAAAGGCAAAGAAATTGGAACGAGCGAATGGCTCGAAGTTAATCAAGAACGCATCAATCAATTTGCTGATGCCACTCTTGATCACCAGTGGATTCATGTTGATGCAGAACGCGCTAAAGAAGGTCCTTTTGGCCAAACTATCGTACATGGCTACCTAACATTGAGTTTACTTCCACATATGTGGGGTGAAATCATTACAGTAAACAACATCAAGATGATGGTTAACTACGGAATGGATAAAATGAAGTTTGGACAGGCTGTACTATCTGGTTCCAGCCTCCGCCTAGTTGCCTCTCTCCACGACATTCAAAACTTACGAGGAATCTGTAAAGCCGAAGTTAAATTCAAAATTGAAATCAAGGATCAGCGCAAGCCCGCATTAGAAGGTATTGCTACTTTCTTGTACTATTTCAACTAATTGATCAGCCACCAATCGACGGGCCATACTGATTTGATGTATCAGTTGTGCCCGTCGGTCATATCTCTATACAGCTCTACAATGACTGACCACTACCTCACTATTGCAACGCTCGGAGAAGGACTTTACACAGAGAAGCGTAGCCGCTTCCTTGCCTTTGCCATACACGTAGAAAATGAAGAAGAGGTAAAAGAAATAGTCAAAAAGTACCAGAAGGACTATTATGATGCACGCCACGTTTGTTATGCCTATGTCTTAGGACATGGCGGAGAACGAACACGGGGTGTGGATGCTGGAGAACCATCGGGCACAGCAGGCCGCCCTATCTTGGGGCAAATCAAATCGAAGAATTTAACAAATACTCTTGTCATTGTTGTTCGGTATTATGGAGGTACTCCTTTAGGAGCAGCAAACCTTGGGCGAGCTTACCAAGCAGCAGCCTTAGAGGCACTTAATCAAGCTGTCACTGAAGAAAAGATTGTGACCAAAAACATAAATATAAGTGTTCCTTATACAGAAGTAGACGCTATTATGAAGATCTTACGAGAAGAAAGTACAGAAATATCCTCGCGAGAATATGATGCCACAGCGCAACACATGACTGTCACAATCCCATTAAACGGAGTAGAGCTTCTCTGTGAACGTTTGAGAAAATTCTACACTGTTAAGATTCAGATTGAGGATAATGATGGAGAATAACATTACCCTTCGCCCCTTTGCTCCTGAGAAAGATTTAGAAATAGCCTTGCAGCTCTATGAGCAAGCTTTCCCTATTGAGGAGCGCAGACCTGCAGAACAATGGGTCACAACATTAACGTCTGGCCAAACACACCCGTGGACTATTCTATACGGCAACAGCTTTGCTGGTTTCTTCATATTATGGCCCATGGAAGGCTTCATCTATGGTGAGCATTTTGCTATAAATTCTAGCCTACGTGGACATGGAGTGGGAAGTAGGGCTTTAGTCCTCATACTTGAAAGTATAAAAAAGCCACTTATTATTGAAGTGGAACCACCCCAAAGTGGCACTATTGCTCAACGGCGTATTGCCTTCTATCAACGCCATGGGCTGCATTTCTGCCCAAAAGTCTACCTCCAGCCGCCCTATAGAGATTCAGATGAACCTTTTCCACTTTGCTTAATGAGCTCTGACGAAAAGTTTATCAACGAACAGTTTAATAATATCAGCAAACAAATACATCGTGTTGTTTATGGGAAAACCAACACGGCTTACTGAAAGAAACACCCATTATGTATTACATTAAGAAAAGAATTGAAGTGGCTTTTGCCCACCATCTCATGCTCAACTATGCGAGCAAGTGTACAAACCTTCACGGCCATAATGCGATCATTACAATTTATTGCAAAACAAAAGAGCTCAATGAGAACGGAATGGTGGTAGACTTTAAACACGTTAAAGAAATCGTAAGCGGACAGCTCGATCATCGCTACGCCAACGATGTCGTCAACTTTAATCCAACAGCAGAGAACCTGGCGCGCTGGATTTGCGAACAGATTCCCCATTGCTATAAAGTATCATTCCAAGAATCTGAAGGAAATATCGCAACTTACGAGAAGGATGATGTACAAGATTAACGAGATTTTCTACTCTCTTCAAGGCGAGGGTTTTTGGACAGGGACTCCGTCCATTTTTATCCGCTTCTCGGGCTGTAATCTCCAATGTGCTTTCTGCGATACGCTCCACGAAGAAGGAAAAATGATGAGCGAAGAAGAAATTCTCAGCATCACAAAGAGCTTTCCTGCCAAACACGTAGTACTCACAGGAGGGGAACCTTCGTTATTCGTCAAAGAGACTTTATTAGAAAAGTTACACGCCCAAGGAAAGTTCATTGCCATTGAAACAAATGGCACACACAAATTACCGAAAGGTATTGATTGGATTACACTCTCCCCCAAAAAGGATTTTCAGCATAAGGCAACTCCTGTATTGAAACATTGTGATGAACTGAAAATAGTTTATACAAACACAGAGTTTAACCCATACTTAGATATAGAAACTAAACATCGCTACCTACAACCCTGCGACACAGGGAATCTTGCAGAGAATAAAAAAATTTTACAAGCAACGATTGATTTCATTAAAGCCAATCCCTCTTGGCAATTATCATTGCAAATTCATAAAATTATAGGAGTTCAATAAAAAGTACACAAAAGACTTTGTCGTAAAATAATAATACATTATTTTTGCAGACGCAATTCAGAAATGAATCTTGCAAAAAGGTCGCCGATATAGCTCAGTTGGTAGAGCGACTCATTCGTAATGAGTAGGTCGCCGGTTCGAGTCCGGCTCTCGGCTCACAAATAAGGACAAGTCTAAGACTTGTCCTTATTTGTCTTATACTTATTATCGACAAATAGGTTTTATTCTATATTACTTGTATAAATGAAAAATACGCTCCATAAGCTGCCATTTCTCTGCACTTCCTGCATCTGGATCTGCCTTTTGATATTTAGCTGTTAAAGCCTCCCATTCTTTCTGTTTTGGCATTTGCCCCATCTTCTGCATAGCAGTGTCCCAATCCAAGTCGGCCGGCATTTCAACTATCATAAAAAGACGGGTGCCAAGAAGGAATATCTCCATTTCTAAAATACCTGCAGCATGGATTGCATCAAGTGTTTCCGGCCAAATACTTGCTTCTGAATGCAACTGTCTATAAGTCGCAATCAATTCAGGCTCCTCACGCAAGTCCAAAGTCTGACAATACCGCTTTGTCTTTCTTGAAAAATGGGTAACAGGATACCCTTCTTGTAAATTTTGCATATTATCTTATTCTTTTATCTTATAAAATTTAGGAGAACAAAAGTAACAAAATAAGAGAAGAAACTATATTTTCTCTCCTCTTTTACGCTGAAAATACTGCCTCAAACGCTTAAAACCTTCAACACCTATGATAAAACCTCCAACATATTGGAATGTTTTAGCTAAACCAAAGAGGGCCAACCACAGAACACTTTTGGTAGCAGTAGAAAGAGGAAGAAGCATCTGGGCAAATGAGGCTATATAAAAAGGAACACATAGGAAAAGAACTATAATTCCCGTGCGAAAAGAGAGTTGCCGTAACTTAGTTATAATGACCATAATTTGTTAATAGCTCTCATAAAAAGAGTAAAGATAAAAATATTCTAAATTTGTTCAATATCAAGCATTAAAGGGGCGGATATTTTCCGCCCCTTTAATGCTTGATATTGAACAAAACAAATCACTCCCACTCAATCGTTGAAGGCGGCTTTGATGAAATATCATAACATACGCGATTGATTCCTTTCACCTTGTTGATGATATCATTGCTCACTTGTGCCATAAATTCATAAGGAAGGTGAGCCCAATCTGCAGTCATTGCGTCCTGACTTGTAACAGCGCGCAGTGCCACAGCCTTTTCGTACGTGCGTTCATCACCCATTACTCCAACACTCTTAATGGGAAGTAGAACTACGCCAGCTTGCCAGATCTGATCGTACAAACTAACTTGTTTCCCATCGATCTCGGTACTCCATTCGCGCAGTCCACGAATGAATATGTCGTCTGCTTCTTGTAGTACCTGCACTTTTTCACGTGTAATATCACCCAGAATGCGCACTGCCAAACCTGGACCAGGGAAAGGATGTCGAGTGATGAGATGTTCTGGCATTCCAAGCTGGCGGCCAACGCGACGTACTTCATCTTTGAAAAGCCATTGCAGTGGTTCGCATAAACGGAGATGCATCTTTTCAGGCAAACCACCCACATTGTGATGACTTTTGATAACTTTACCTGTTATGTTCAAACTCTCAATGCGGTCAGGATAAATAGTACCTTGCGCCAACCAACGAGCATCTGTAATCTTATGTGCTTCTGCATCAAAGACATCTATAAACCCTTTACCTATTATCTTCCGCTTCTGTTCTGGCTCCGTGACACCTTCCAACTCTTTAAAGAACTTTTCAGAGGCATCCACACCTATCACGTTCAACCCTAGACACTCATAGTCGTTGAGAACATCACGGAATTCATTTTTCCTTAGCATTCCATGATCAACAAAAATACATGTCAAGTTATTCCCGATTGCACGGTGAAGCAATACAGCACAAACACTACTATCAACGCCACCAGACAAACCAAGAATCACACGATCATTACCTAACTGAGTTTTTAGTTCTGCCACTGTAGTTTCAACAAAAGAAGCAGGACTCCAATCTTGTTTACTCCCACAAATATCCACTGCAAAGTTTTTTAGCAATTGAGTACCTTGAAGCGAATGAAATACTTCTGGATGAAATTGAACTGCATAAATCTGTTCCGTCTCCGACTGATATGCTGCAAATTCTACTGAATCCGTTGACGCAATACAACGGAAGCCCTTAGGAAGAGCCGTAATTGTATCGCCATGACTCATCCAAACTTGAGAATCTTTATCGAATCCCTTGAACAATGGTGATGTCGTATCCACTGTCTTTAGATTTGCGCGACCATATTCACGACTACCAGCAGGCTCAACCTTTCCTCCATTGACATGAGCCATATATTGAGCTCCATAACATATGCCCAAAATCGGATAACGTCCTCGAATGTCATCTAAATCAAGCTTAAAGGCCTCAGGATCATAAACACTATAAGGTGAACCACTAAGGATTACACCAATGATGTTAGGATCATTTTTGGGGAACTTGTTGTAAGGGAGGATTTCGCAGAAAGTATCCAGTTCACGAAGCCGACGTCCAATAAGTTGCGTCGTTTGCGAACCGAAATCAAGAATAACGATTTTCTGTTGCATCTTAGAAAGAATTTATATTCTATGTGCAAAGTTAAGCAAAACTTATAAAGTTACCTTGCTGATATTATACAAATTAAGAATGTTCTTTCTATATCTAGCAGTTATAAACTCTCTCTAAGCCTAAAATTTCTAAGTTTATAAGGATTTCATAGCGTGATTTACGAGGAAAAAATAAGACGCCAAGCCACAATAAACTTGCGACTTGACGCTTAAATTTTAATTTATAACAATTAATCTTTTATTTCCTTTCCTTCAATAAGTCACGAATCTCTGTCAGCAACTTTTCTTCTGGTGTTGGTTCTGCTGGAACTACAGGTGCAGGCGCTTCTTTTTTCTTGAAGCTATTAATAAGTTTTACCAACAAGAATACGCAGAAGGCTATAATAATAAAATCCAACGTTTCCTGCACAAAATTCCCCCAATTTATAGATACTGGTTCTGCACCTTCATTAAGAGGATTAACAGGAAGTTTGAGAGATAAATCTTTAAAATCAATTCCACCAATCAACCATCCTATAGGAGGCATTATTATATCATCAACAATAGAAGAAACAATCTTGCCAAATGCACCACCGATGATAACACCGACAGCCATATCTATAGCATTTCCCTTCACCGCAAAGTCCTTGAACTCCTGAATCATTTTTCCCATAATTCTATTTAGTTTAATTATCTATTAGTCAGCAAACTTTTAATTATTTTTTCAAGTAGCTGATGCAAAAATAAAAGTTTATTTGTAAATTTGCAGCGCAATCAAAGAAAAAGATCTCACTGGGATCTAAAATCTGATTCGAAGAAGAGAACATCTCTATAATTATTTAAATATCTAACAAACGTTATGATTAAAATTGGTATTAACGGTTTCGGTCGCATCGGCCGTTTCGTATTCCGTTCCACTCTTGAAGAGGCTAACAAAAACGATGTTGAAGTTGTAGCTATCAATGACCTTTTGGCAGTTGATTACCTCGCTTACCTTTTGAAGTACGACACAATGCACGGTCGTTTCGATGGAACTGTAGAAATTAAGGACGAGCACACTCTGACCGTTAACGGTAAGGATATCCGTATCTTTGCAGAGCGCGATGCAGAAAACATCAAATGGGGTGAAGTAGGTGCTGAATATGTTGTAGAATCTACGGGTTTCTATCTCACAATGGATCGTGCTGAAAAGCACCTCAAGGCTGGCGCTAAGTACGTTGTTCTTTCAGCTCCTTCTAAGGCAGGAGAGGATGGTCGTCAGGCTCCGATGTTCGTTTGCGGTGTAAATACTGACAAGTATGCTGGTCAAACAATCGTTTCTAACGCATCTTGCACCACTAACTGCTTGGCACCTATCGCTAAAGTTCTAAACGACAAGTTCGGTATCGAAAACGGTTTGATGACAACCGTTCACTCTGCAACTGCTACTCAGCTTACTGTCGATGGTCCTTCAAAGGGCGGAAAAGACTGGCGCGGTGGCCGTGCTGCTTCTGGCAACATCATTCCGTCCTCTACAGGTGCTGCTAAGGCTGTAGGTAAGGTTATTCCTGAACTGAACGGCAAACTGACAGGTATTTCTATGCGTGTTCCTACTTTGGATGTTTCTGTTGTCGACCTGACTGTTAACCTCAAGAACTCTGCTTCTAAGGAAGACATCTGTGCAGCAATGAAAGAAGCTTCTGAAGGAGAATTGAAAGGTATACTGGGTTACACAGAAGATGCTGTTGTTTCTTCTGACTTCCTTGGCGACGCTCGCACATCAATCTTCGACGCAAACGCTGGTGTTTACCTCACTGACAAGTTCGTTAAGGTCGTTTCTTGGTACGACAACGAGATTGGCTACAGCCACAAGGTCGTTGAGCTTATCAAGATTATGAACGCACACAATAACAAGTAATTTTTTGAATTACACTATATGCAGGCCGTTCAGCAAAAGCTGAACGGCTTTTTTATTATAAACCCTTCACATTTGTCTTCTTTTTGTATCTTCATAATAAGATGATTGCAGAAAAAAAATATTAACTTCGCGAGATATGGACACATACGACATTATTACAGTATTAGGCCCGACGGCTTGCGGAAAAACGAGTTTTGCAGTCAACTTAGCTGCAATACTCAACGCTGAAATCATCAGCGCTGATAGCAGACAAGTATATCGGAGAATGGACCTTGGAACAGGAAAAGACTTGGAAGATTATACCTTTCGAGGAAAGGCTGTCCCCTATCACCTTATAGATATTGTTGAACCAGGTTATAAATACAATGTCTATGAATATCAGCATGATTTTTTACAGGCATATAACGATATTCGCCTTCGAGGGAAACGTGTAGTAGTATGCGGTGGTACTGGCTTATATTTAGAAAGCATACTTCGTAGCTATCGCCTCAGTCCTGTCCCACAAAATCTCTCACTACGAAAAGAACTTGAAGGGAAAAGTTTACCTGAGCTAACAACAATCCTTAAGAACTATAAGAGGCTACACAACACCACAGATGTAGATACAACTCAAAGAGCAATTCGAGCGATAGAGATTGAAGAACACTATAAACAATTTCCACTCGAAAACAGACCTTTCCCAAAACTCAAAAGTTTTACTTTGGGACTCGAAATAGATCGCGAAACCAGGAGAGAAAGAATAACAGCACGATTAAAAAACAGGCTAGAAAAAGGTATGCTTGATGAAATTCGCCATCTTCTTGCTGAAGGGCTCACGACAGAAGACTTGATGTACTATGGTCTAGAGTATAAATATCTAACACAACACATTATTGGACAATTATCTTATGAAGAAATGTTCAATAAGTTAGAAATCGCCATTCATCAATTTGCCAAACGACAGATGACATGGTTCAGAGGGATGGAGCGAAGAGGAACGCCCATCAATTGGATTACTCCTCCAACGCTCCCAATAGGTAAAGAGGATCTTGAAAAAATATTAGAGCTTTATACACAAAGACATTAGCAATAAATACTCTCAGAAAAGGGGAATTTGTATTTGACCCGAAAAAAGGTTCATATTTTGCTACGTTTTTATGGAAAAAGAGATTTTTAACTATCATAAACTATCTTTATACTCAAACAGCAGCGCACACGTAAAATTGATATTGTCAATTGCGTATTAACAGATGTTTTTAGAAAAAGAACATTCAGATTTAGTTGATTATATCAATATTAGGCTTGCTGCATTCATCATTAATATCAAGAGATGAACTCGGAGCATCTTAGATAGAAATACCTTATATAGTCTACTCCCCGCTCTACTCTAAATTTTCAAACGCAAGATTTTCAATATCGCTTTTCATCTATCAGGCTAAACATTTGAAAAGAAAGCTATGACCGTCTACACGGGATCAATCAGCGAATATGGGAAAACTCCCAGTACTGTTTTCTCACAAGAAACTACTCAATATGGCATAAGTGACAAAATTTTCAGAAATAAGAAATGCTACAGTTAACATACTTATACCACAAAAAAACTGAAGATAGAATTCTAATGAGGAAATAGAGTTTCTACTTCCTTAAAAGTTACGAAAAATTTAACCTATTTCTGAGACAAGTTTCAATTTCTGTTCATCAAGAATCGTGATCTTCCGTCCATCTACCACTATTAGTCCTTCTACAGCAAACTCGGATAATGTACGAATTGCATTAGATGTTGTCATATTAGAAAGATTTGCCAAATCTTCACGCGGAATCTTAATTGCTATCGCATGAGAATCTTCAGCAACGCCATAAGTATCGCGCAAGAAAAGCAAAGATTCCGCCAAGCGCCCTCGTATGTGTTTTTGAGTAAGACTAACGGTGCGAAGATCCGAACTACCTAAAGCTTGTGCTAGATTCGTGATAAAAAACCTACATAACGCATTATTTTTTTGTAGAGCAAAATCAACTATCTTCATAGGAATCAGGCAAACGACTGAATCTTCAAACGCTGCAGCTGAAGTCAGATAACATTCGCCTGCCATCGAAGCACGATAGCCAAAATACTGAACAGGACGCATTAAACGGAGCAATTGACTTCGACCTCCTACACCATCACGATAAATTTTAACCTTCCCTGAAATCAAACACATTAAGTATTCAGGTCGATTGCCAACTTCATAGATAGGTTCGTGTTTTCGATAAGTCACAACTTGCATACTCTCTGCAAAACTTTGCCTTTCATCCTCAGAAAGAAACAGCCATAAATCAGCCATTAAAGCTGTAATCTCTGATATTTCCCATTTATAACTTGACGCTATTCTCATAAGATTAAATAAAAAGTCAAAACAACAAAGTTCGAGTATGTTTCATAACATTTCTTGCTACAAATATAAGAACGTCATTTTATTCGTACAAGGCTTTAACATCTTTTTCATAAACTTTTATACATCTTTACCCTTGCTTTATTATTGCACTTCGACTGTTCGCATCATTTGGCATTCATACTTGACATTTATTCCTCAAATAGCTATAACTATAGAAATGTCGTACGAATTTGTTTAAGAATAGAATCCCCCTATTAACCCTACTGATGCAATAAGCGCATCAGCCGATAGGCTTATTCTGCCAGCTGACAGCCTTATTATATTTTCAAACGCAATAAGGATATCTTCGGCTGTGTCACAAATCTTTCACGGTATAGGATAAACGCTGTTCACTAATATAAAGTTTCAACTAGTGAAATCCTAAAAAAGAATAAATAAATTATTACTTTTCATTCAAAACTGGTTGTAATGAAAATACACCTGAAATCATCTCTGTATCTGTAAAAAACGCAACAGCAAGAATCCTCCTCAAGATCTTATGAGAAACACAAATTCATTAGCTTTTAGAGATGAAAAATATTAACTATGCATAGTTTTATCAAGTCAAAATAAAAAAAATATATGAAAAACATCCTTATATCATTTTTTTGTATAATTTTGCTTTTAGGTCAATAATTAAGCTGTCTGCATAGCATGATGGCACCAAATGAATCATCCAAAGTAATATCAAACCTTAATCATAACTTATTCTACTATGTCCTATTTGCAATTTGATAAAACGCAGATGACAAACCTTCAGGACTCCCTCTTCAAGGAGTTTTTGATAACAAGTCGCTCCGGTGCGTATTGTTCCACAACACTTGTGGGCTGCAATATTCGTAAGTATCATGGCCTTCTTGTAGTCCCTGTTCCTGAATTAGATGACGAAAATCATGTAATTCTCTCGTCACTAGATGAAACTATCATTCAACATGGTGCTGAATTTAACTTAGGCTTACATAAATATCAAGGAGAAAACTACAGTCCCAAAGGACACAAGTACATCACAAAATTTGAATGGGTCAAAGTTCCTACATGGACATACAGAATTGGCGGAGTTGTCCTAAAGAAGGAAATTAGTTATGGAGTCCACGACTCACGACTATATATTCGCTACACACTACTTGAAGCTCACAGTCCTACCACACTACGACTCCGTCCATTCTTAGCTTTCCGCAATGTTCACGAATGGACACATGCGAATGGCACTGCCGACAAGAGTTATCAGCTCATTGAAAATGGCATAAAGATGCGCCTATACAAAGGCTATCCAGAGCTTAATATGCAGCTCACAACCGAAGCGGCTAAATTTCATTATGAGCCCAACTGGTATATGGGACTTGAATATCCAAAGGAACGAGAGCGTGGCTACAACTCATTAGAAGATCTCCTCGTTCCAGGATATTTCGAAATGCCTATTAAAAAGGGAGAAAGCATTGTTTTCTCTGCATCGGTCAAAGAGCCTGAGGAAACTGCCAAACTATCCGCCATGATGGACAAGGAAATAGCCCCACGCCTTCCACTTGATAGTTTCTACCATTGCCTAGTTCACGCTGCCCATCAGTTTAAATTCCAAAAAGACGGTGAATCTTATCTCCTTGCTGGCTATCATTGGTTTAAGTCGCGTGCTCGTGATACGTTCATCGGACTTACAGGATTAACACTTTCAATTGGAGAGACTGAGGAATTCGAATCATACATGGTTACAGCTCAAAAAGCCATATATGACTATATAAACAAGCGCCCTATTAGTGTTCAAATTTATGAAATGGAGAAACCAGATGTCTTACTTTGGGCCATTCGTACAGTACAAAACTACGCACTTTACACATCCAACAAACAATGCTATGCAAAATATGGTACTTTGCTCAAAGATATGCTGGAATTTATCTGGAGCGGTAAGCACCCAAACCTCTTCCTTCATGAAAATGGTTTACTTTATTCAAATGGAAAAGACGAACCTATTACATGGATGAACTCCGTAGCCAATGGCAAACCGATTGTAGCACGTTCTGGATACATTGTAGAGTTCAATGCTCTTTGGTATAATGCTTTAAAATTCATTGAAGAACTCCTCTTAGAAGCAGGAATTGAAGAAGAGAAAGATTTTGCAACCCGAATCCATCGCATGGCAGAGAAAGTGGCCATCTCTTTCAAAAATACATTCCTCAATGAATATGGCTATCTTCTTGATTATGTTGATGGCAACATGATGGATTGGAGTGTCCGTCCCAATCAGTTGATTGCTATTGCTTTGGAATACTCTCCACTTAACATAAAAGAACGAAAGACTGTTTTAGATGTTTGCACAAAGGAACTTGTAACACCTAAAGGCATCCGCTCACTCTCTCCTAAGAGTGGAGGTTACAATCCTATGTATATAGGCAAGCAAACACAGCGCGATTACGCATACCATCAAGGTACTGCATGGCCATGGCTAACAGGGTTCTATCTCAAAGCCTACCTCAAAGTCTACAAAATGAGCGGAGTTAACTATATCGAACGACAACTCATTGGGTTTGAAGAAGAACTCTTCTATCACTGCATCGGAACTATTCCTGAACTATTTGATGGAAATCCTCGTTTTAGTGGCCGTGGTGCCATCTCTTTTGCAATGAATGTCAGTGGTATTTTAACAGCACTGCATCTTGTAGAAAAGTTTCGAATCTTGGAAGAAGAAGATTACTAAGAAGATATAAATAAAAAGTCTAGCTTTATCAACTATAACGCAATGAATGTATTAATGTTCGGTTGGGAATTTCCCCCACATATCCTCGGAGGTTTAGGCACAGCAAGCTATGGCATCACCAAAGGACTTTCCCTACAGCCAGACACACATATAACTTTCTGTATTCCTCGTCCTTGGGGCGATGAAGACAAGAGTTTTATGGATATCATAGGAATGAGTGAAACCCCCATTGTCTGGAAAGATGTCGACTATGATTATGTCAAGCAACGCCTTGGAGACAAGATGGATCCACAGCTTTACTATGCGCTTCGTGACCACATTTATGCCGATTTCAGTTACCGGATGACTGACGATTTGGGTTGTATCGAATTCTCAGGAAAATATCCGAGTAATCTATACGATGAAATCAACAACTACTCTATAGTTGCAGGAGTCATCGCCCGCCAACAAAAGTACGATATTATACATGCACACGATTGGCTGACTTATCCAGCAGGTATTCATGCCAAAAACATAAGTGGCAAACCCCTTGTCGTCCATGTGCATGCTACAGATTTTGATCGTAGTCGCGGAAATGTAAATCCTACGGTTTACAACATTGAAAAAGATGGGATGGACCATGCCGATTGCATAATGTGCGTCAGTGAGCTTACTCGCCAGATTGTTATAGACCACTACCATCAAGATCCAGCCAAGTGCATTGCTATGCACAATGCTGTATACCCGTTGGAACAAGATATCCTCGACATAGTTAACCAGCGTAAGCCTTTCAAAGAAAAGAAAACAAAAGTGGTCACATTCCTTGGACGTCTCACTATGCAAAAAGGACCAGAATACTTCGTTGAAGCTGCTGCGCTTGTACTAAACCGCACACGCAACATACGCTTCTGCATGGCTGGTTCAGGCGACATGATGGAAGAAATGATTAATTTAGTGGCATCCCATGGTATAGCAGATCGCTTTTTCTTCCCTGGATTTATGAAAGGTAAGCAGGTGTATGAAGTTTTTAGAGACAGTGATGTATATGTCATGCCTTCTGTTTCTGAACCCTTCGGAATCTCACCACTCGAAGCAATGCAATGTGGCGTTCCTTCCATCATTAGCAAACAGAGCGGCTGTGCTGAAATCCTAAAAACATGTATCAAGACAGATTATTGGGATATTCACGCCATGGCCGATGCCATATATTCAATTTGCACCAATAATTCCCTCCATGAGTATCTGGCAGAAGAGGGAAAGATTGAGGTTGATGAAATCACCTGGGAAAAGGTGGGTCAACGCATCTATAATTGTTACCAGAATCTCCTTAACAAATAATCTAGCAGCATACAAAAATGAAAACCATTTGCTTATATTTCGAAATCCACCAGAATATCCATCTGAAGCGCTATCGCTTCTTCGACATCGGTACAGACCATTACTATTATGACGATTATGAGAATGAACGTTCCATTACTGAAACAGCAGAAAAGTCATATATTCCAGCTCTACAAACGCTCATTGAAATGGCCAACAAGAATAAGGGTTTCTTCAAATGTGCCATTTCTTTGTCAGGCTGTGCTATAGAACAGTTAGAAAACCATGCACCACAAGTGCTTGAGTTACTACAAGAACTCAACGAAACTGGTTGCGTTGAATTCCTCGCAGAACCTTATTCGCACGGATTCTCTTCATTAAAAAACAAAGAAAGCTTCATAACTGAGGTTCGTCATCTTTGCCGTAAAATAAAAACACTCTTTGGACAAGAACCAAAAGTGTTCCGCAACTCTTGTTTGGTCTACGATGACGAGATAGGTGAAACAGTTGCAGAAATGGGCTTTAACGCTATGCTGGCGGAAGGAGCCAAACATGTACTTGGCTGGAAGAGTCCTCATTTTGTTTACAATTGCTGCCGCAATCCTAAATTAAAGCTTCTTCTCCGCGACTATAGTTTGTCCGAAGACATTAGTTCTCGTTTCAACGACTCTAGTTGGAGTCAATATCCACTCTTTGCGGATAAGTATGCGAATTGGATTGCACAACTTCCAGAAGAAGAACAGATTGTAAATATTTTTATGGAACTCTGTGCACTAGGTATCTTCCAACCACTCAACAGCAATATCCTTGAATTCTTCAAAGCTCTTCCTGAACAATTCCGTCAGCGTGGTATTACATTCTCCACACCGTCTGAAATTGTAAGTAAAGTAAAATCTTCTGGAGATCTCATTGTGGAATATCCAACTAGCTGGGTAGACGAAGAACGCGATATGTCTCCATGGTTAGGCAATATTATGCAACAAGAAGCTTTCGATAAGCTCTATAGCATCGCTGACCGTGTTCGCATTAGCCGGAATCGCCGTTTACAACAAGATTTCGATTATCTGCAAGCATCCAACAATCTACGCTTCATGTCAACTAAAGCAAATAGCTACGGAGGCTATAGAGGCATTTACGACTCGCCTTATGATGCATTTACCAACTATATGAATATTCTTGGCGACTTTATTGCGCGCGTCGACAGTCTTTATCCTGACATTGAGAATGAAGAATTGGATCCACTACTCACGACCATCAAGAATCAAGAAGAGGAACTTGAGCGAAAAGACCGTGAGCTAGAAAAATTCCGTTTAATGTTAGCTAAATTTGAAGCTGGTGGCAACGCAGAAACGCCTATTACTGAAACAAAAGTTGTGAAAGATAAAAAACAGAACGCAACAACAAAAAAAGCAAAGGCAAAAAAAGCAGATTCAAAAAAGTCAACTGCAAAGAGCAAGGCTACGACGCAAAAGACTTCTAAGGTAAAAGCCACAGAAAAGAAATAGGAAATTCCTTTGCACACTCATTGAGAAGAGGACAGTCTATGAGGCTGCCCTCTTCTTCGTTTCGAACATGTAAAAAGATAAGTTTTTATGGCAAATTAAAATTATTATCCTAACTTTGCAACAATTTCACGACTTATAGTATAAAATAAAGCTATTAATTCATAATGAATCGTTTCTTTCTCCTTATTACAATGGTGTTGGCATTATTTTCTTCATGCCGCACGCAGGAAAAAATTGTCTATTTTCAAGATTTGCAAAATGGTGAAAGCTTCTCCACCCAAACTGTTGAAGCAATGAAACTGCAACCGGGCGATAAGGTTAGTATAATCGTAAGCAGTGCTGCAACTCCAGAACAGGCTCTACGCTACAATCTCGTTGTTGCACAACAACAAGTGGGATCCGCAACAGCTCGTCAAAACAATCAAGTATCGCTCTATACTATCGATGAACACGGAGAAGTTGATATTCCGTGTATGGGGCGCATAAAAATTGGTGGACTCACACGTTCTGATGCTGCAGCTAAAATTCAAAATCTTTTCCGCAACGGCATTCTCAACGATGCAGTGGTAACCCTCAGTGCCTACGATCAATTCATAACAGTTCTTGGTGATGTAAAGAATCCTGGGCGCATTCAGATTGGTCGAGACAATATTACTCTGTTAGAGGCACTTGGAGGAGCAGGCGACCTCAATATCACTGCTCGACGCGATCGCATTCTTGTGCTACGGCAAGAAGGCAACGAAACAAAATCCTACTACGTTGATATTCGTTCTAAAGACCTTATGAACTCTCCTGTCTATAATCTTCGCCAAAACGATGTTGTAGTGGTTCAGCCAAATAAGTTCAAAGCAAACCAATCCACAAACAACGCAAATAGTTTGACACAGGTTGGAACTTGGATTTCAATAGCTTCATTTGCAACAACACTTGTAACTCTCTTCCTTATTAAGAAATAAGGCTATAAAATAACTACAAAACGCCTCACAGTTTTATCTGCTGAGGCGTTTTATTATTCTTACTACGGTTTCACATAGAAACCAAAGAGATAGAAAGCTGGGCAATCTACAATGGCATCCAAGAGTTTTCGCCTCAAGATTAACTAAAATATCCTTATTCTATTTTCAAATACAATAAGGATATCTGCCGACGCACTTATTGGGCCAGCCGACACTTTTATTGTATTTTTAAGCACGATAAGGATAAATACTACGTGAAGAAGAATAGGATAAGATAATTCTATTTAATCCATCCCCTTCTTATCATATCTAAACCCACGATATATTCCATTAGTACCTCTTTGTGATATTCTTTTATATCAAGGCCACAACAATAAAGTTGACAAATAGATATCTCTTTGTTAAAACATCAATATTTTCACAACTTATAAAATAGTTGATTAGCAATTTTTTAAACTCCAACTTCTATAGATCAAGTCCAACATAACGCTTTCAGCCAAATTCCTATACAAATAAACTTTGTTATCGCTCTTATTTTACCATACAGAAGTACAAAAAAATAGGATTCCTTTTTTCTTCATCATTTTTATTTTAACTTTGCGGAAATAGATAATTCTCAAAACTATGAAAGGAATTGTTCTTGCAGGCGGTAGTGGTACTCGCCTCTATCCTATCACTAAAGGTATTAGCAAACAACTTCTACCCATTTTCGACAAGCCGATGGTATACTATCCTATCTCTGTGTTAATGCTTGCAGGAATACGCGACATATTGCTTATATCCACACCACAGGATCTTCCAGGATTCAAGCGGCTCTTAGGAGATGGTTCCTCTTACGGCATAAATATCAGTTATGCTGAACAGCCGAATCCCGATGGATTAGCACAAGCTTTCATCATTGGCGAAGAATTTATTGGGAACGATAGTGTGTGCCTTGTTTTAGGTGATAACATCTTCCATGGCAACGATTTTCGTCAGCTCCTTGTTGGAGCTGTTCACAATGCAGAAAAAGAAAATAAAGCTACAGTTTTTGGCTACCATGTTAATGACCCACAGCGCTACGGCGTTGTAGAATTTAATGAAATGGGTAAAGCTGTAAGCATTGAAGAGAAACCAGATAAACCTAAATCAAATTACGCAGTAGTAGGACTCTATTTCTATCCCAATAAGGTTGTCAGTGTGGCAAAAACCATTAAACCTTCAAAGCGTGGGGAATTAGAGATTACCACTGTCAACGAACGCTTTCTTAAAGACAATGAACTGATGGTTCAGACACTCGGCAGAGGATTTGCATGGTTAGATACTGGAACTCACGACTCACTCAGCGAGGCAAGTACCTACATAGAGGTCATTGAAAAACGCACAGGATTAAAAGTTGGATGTATAGAAGGAATTGCCTATGAGATGGGATGGATTACAGCAGAACAGTTGCTAGAAATTGCTAATCCCATGAAGAATAACGAGTATGGCCAATACTTGTTAAAACTCATTGAAAATTAAAAAAGAATGCTTATCAAGTTATCTCAGATTCTAGTAATCCTGCTATTTTTATGCAGTCCTATTCTTGCACAGACGAAAGGTATCCCCGACTTTTCGTCTGCAACATTTGTCCGAGTCACCTCGCTAGACGAATTACAAGATGGGACTTTTATCCTCATAGGAGGTACCGACTCAAAAGACGAAAGCCTTTACATCATGACAAATAAGGGAAACAAAAGCAAACTGCAAGCTCGTTTCATTCCCAATGGTACCCCCACTATTCTTTCTCCTAAAAACGCTTCTGAAGTTTGGACCCTCAATGCGAAAGCTCAAGGCTTCCTAATCCTTACATCTGACAAAGAAAATGCTCTTTCTGCAAAAGCTAGAGATCTTTATCTCTGTGATGCCAATAATGGAAAATCATGGGAAATTAAGGCGTATGAGGGGAATCGATTTCGTATTTATAACAACACTGATAAAGAACGCTTCATAGGGCTTTCTGTCTATGATACCAACTCTTCTTATTTCGGTAATTTCACGAAAACAGGAGCAGATAAACCAGGCGTCTTACTCTATAAATATGCTGGCCCTGCAGAAGATAAAAAAGGCGAAGCTACACTACCTACTAATGGTCAACACGTTGCTATAACCTCAACACAAAACCATCTTTTACATCAGGCTCCATCAGTCGATATCTCAGATATTCTGCTCAGCGATGGTAGCTTGGCCCCTAGTAATTATTCAGTGTGGACAGCAAAAGTAGATAATGGGCATTTCATGCTTATGAATACTGCGGAAGCACACCTACAATATAATCTCACCAATGGAAGAGAAGAAAGCCTGTGGCAAATCCAAAATGGAAGAATAGCAACACTTGAAGCTTGTCCTCGCTTTCTTTTGGAGAAAGATGGGAAATTCTTTCTAAGCAGTAGAAGTCAAGATGGTAACACCTGCTTTTTCAGAAATGTGCAAAATACTCCCACGAGTGAGATCAAAGACGGTAGTCGTATACTACAAGGAGGTTGGAGTTCAAGTCTTTTGGCCAACATAGAATGGGAAGAAGGGCACAATTTAGACCTATCGCATATTACCTTACCACGTTATCCACAATCCTTCAATAAAAAAAGTAAGACGTCAAATCAAATCATTTATATAGCGGATGATCAAATTGGTAACTTTCCATCAAGCTGGACTTTAACAGCTACATATAAACAACTGGTCAGAGGAGGAACACTCACAGATAAGTCGGAAGTAAGCGTAAAAAAAAGTATTAATACTGATGCAGGACAACTAACTTACTCACGCCAATTTATCGATAAGAATTGGGAGACACTATGTATTCCTTTCACCGCAAATGTACCAGAAGGATTTCAAGCAGAAGAGTTACAAGGCTATGCCGATAACCAATTAAAATTTACTCCCACAAACACCATAACAGCTAACGTACCTGTCATCATTCGGAGTACTGGAGCAAAAACAACACTTATCCTAACAAATACAGGTGGAGATTTTATCACAGGCACGGATTCTAATGCAGTTTTCTTAAGCAACTACCAACCACAACAGGTAAACCAGACAGACGAGTCCTATTTCCTAGGCAATGAAGGACAGAGTTTTGTGAAAGCAGCAAGGGGTAGCAAACTATCTCCTTTTCGAGCCTATATCCACATTAAGGCTGCTCCTTCAAAAATAAGGATAACCCCCTATACAGAACAAAAATATTAAGACTAGAAATAATAAAACAAGAGATTAGTATGATTATAGCAGTTGATTTTGATGGTACAATCGTTGAACACCGTTATCCAGCTATTGGAAAAGAAATTCCTTTCGCCACTGCCACACTTCGCCAGCTTATGCAAGATGGGCATAAGCTCATCCTGTGGACCGTTCGTGAGGGAGAGCTCCAGCAAGAAGCGATCGATTGGTGTGCAGAACATGGTGTTCGCTTTTACGCTGTTAATGGATATCTAGATGAGGATAATACAGAAGATCATGATGCAGAGCGAAAATCGAACAAACATTATAGTAGAAAACTCAAAGTAGATTGTTTCATAGACGATCGTAATGTAGGTGGATTACCCGATTGGGGAGCCATTTATCAAATGATTTCTCGTCACATCAGTTACGAGCAGTACATTGAAGAACAACTCGGTCATGTTTCAAGAAAAGAACCACGCAAGAAAAAGCACTGGTGGAATTTCTAAATACTAAAAAGAATCGCATTTCACTGATACGTCCAATATTAAAGTATGAAGATTTTTTCTCAACAACAGTTGCCTGACATCGATGCAGCCACCATTCAAGAACAGGATATAAAATCAATTGATCTTATGGAACGTGCTGCTCAATATGTAAGCTTATACCTTTCGAGCCTTAACTATTCTCACTACGTTATCTTTGCAGGACCAGGCAATAATGGTGGGGATGCCTTAGCTGTGGCTCGTTTGTTAGCAGCAAAAGAAGGTAATACCGTCACAGCTTATCTCTTCAACATTGGCAAAGGACTAAGTAGCAACTGTGAAGCTAATCGCAACCGATTGGCTGAATGCCCTAATGTAAACTTTACAGAAATTACTGAAAAATTTGAGCCTCCGCAGCTTTCTGAAAATACCGTTATCATTGATGGGCTTTTTGGAACGGGGCTCAATAAGCCGCTCAATGGAGGTTTTGGAGCATTGGTACAATTCTTCAATGCTTCTTCAGCTCACATTGTCAGCATTGATATGCCCTCTGGACTTATGTGCGAGAACAACGCACAGAATGTACGCAACCATATCGTAAGAGCAAATACAACTATAACTTTTGGTGCTCCCAAGATAGCTCAACTGATGGCTGACAACCATGAATTTGTGGGTAAGCTAATAGCAGCAGATATAGGTCTTTCAGATGGAAAAAGTAAGGGATTAGACTCCAACTACGAATTCACGGACAAAGAAGACATTAAGAATATTATACGAAAGCGCGATCCTTTCGGACACAAAGGAACATTCGGCCATTCTCTTCTTATTGCAGGTACATATGGGATGGCTGGTGCCGCAATTCTTGCAACGCGTGCTTGCCTTCGTAGCGGTGTAGGAAAAGTCACTGTTAGAACCCCCCTTCGCAATAACGACATCTTACAATTGACTGTCCCAGAAGCAGTATTAAATCTCGATAGTCATGAGAAACATTTTTCTTCTCCTATCAACACAGATGACTATACAGCTTTAGCTATAGGTCCAGGCCTCGGAACGAACCACGACACAGCTGTAGCATTTATCGAACAGGTGAGACGCACTCGCATTCCTTTAGTTATTGATGCAGATGGCCTTAATATCTTGGCCGATCATAAAGGATGGATACAACAAATACCGTCTGATGCAATTCTTACACCGCATTTTCGAGAAATGCAACGCATAGGCTCTCATTGCAATGACTCTTTTTCTGCACTGACTGAGGCACAGGAAATGGCGATAAAACACAGCTTCTTTATTATCCTTAAGGGGCATTTCACTGCGATTTGTACGCCTGAAGGCAAAACTTTCTTTAATTCCACAGGCAATAGCGGGATGGCAACAGCAGGCAGTGGCGATATTCTTACAGGCATCATATGCGCTCTATTAGCACAAAAATACACACAAGCAGAAGCTTGCAGATTGGGAGTATATATACACGGATTGGCAGGCGACATTGCAGCTAGCAAACTGGGGGAAACTTCACTCATTGCGTCCGATATTATTGAGGCTATACCTGAAGCCTTCTTACAACTTTCAACCAGAGACACAGAGAACTTGCCTTCACCAGATTTTTTAATTTTAAAATGAAAAAGATTTTCGCTTTTTTTCTCGGCTGTTTCTGCACTCTTTTATTAAAGGCACAGACAGAAGTAACCCCCTATCAACCAGGAATAACTGAAAATGGCATTACTTACTTTCTACCTAAAACAGCTTTTCACATTGTCGTAACAATGACGCGCACTTCATACAAGCCTGGGCGCTTAGCTGCATATGCAGAAGTATATCTACGTCAGAACAATGTGGTGAGAGAGGCTTATGATGAATGGACAATTCAGAATATACGCATCGAACCCTATGGTACGCCCGATAAGAGCCAAGCCTATACAATCAAACTAAAGCCGCGTAGCTCTGCTCCTCTTGTAAGTCTCACGCGCGATGGGATTTTACTAGGAATAAACACTTCTGTACGATTACCTGGAGAACTTACGCAACCTTCTATTACGAAACTCATTGCGGACTCTACTGAGAACTTCGGAACACAAGAAATGCTTGCTGCTGGGAATATCGACAAACTTGCACAACTTGCAGCCGAAGAAATTTTCAATATTCGTGATAGTCGTTTAGCATTGGCTAAAGGAGAGGCTGATTTTATGCCGCAAGATGGTGAGCAATTAAAACTAATGATGGCAAGC
Organism: Alloprevotella sp.; assembly: GCF_057240785.1. Lineage (NCBI taxonomy): Bacteria > Pseudomonadati > Bacteroidota > Bacteroidia > Bacteroidales > Prevotellaceae > Alloprevotella > Alloprevotella sp. The sequence continues at coordinate 29,959 of NZ_DBHHRH010000001.1, forward strand.
CTAGACAAACAAGAAGCTGGACTTTTAAAACTTTTCCTAGGAACTCACACTTCTGAAACTCGCGTCAGTACAGTAAATTGCATACTAAATACTCCTATCGAAAATAGCGTGCTCTGCCGTTTTTCGTCCCAAAAAGGACTCCTCAATCAAGACGAAGCTGATGGCCAGCCCATCTACATTAGCATGACGCCTCGTGAAAATATTCCTCAAGCAGTTGAAACTATACAGAAAAAGCAAGAAGAAGATGTACGCTACGTTGTTCCTGCTGTAGTTCAGGTGAAGATTTTTGATGATAAACAAATATATACTATTTTAGAAACGCCTGTTGCTCAACTCGGACGTATTGAACATCTTGGAGGCGATTTGTTTAATAAAAAAATGAATACGCACATCACCTTTTCTCCTGAAACAGGTGGGATTCTTCGCATTGAGGCAGAAGGACAGAATCAATAAAATGTAACATTCATATACTGACTCAGTCCTGTCAGCTTATAATATTCTCTCTTTAATTCAAAATGAAAAAGACTCTCGTTCTTTCCCTTTTGCTTCTTTTGTGCTTCCCCGTGATGGCGCGCAAAGTGGTATATCATATGAAACACTTTGGTATTCACCCAAACAATACTGATAATACAGCAGCCTTAACAAGGTTCCTCCAAAACCATCCGCCAAAATTGGGAGATAAAAAGGAAATAGTTCTCCGGTTTGACAAAGGCACCTATAACTTTCGCTTAGAAGAAGCTCCAGAGATAGAATGCTTTATTTCTAATCATGACCAACAGCCTTTACGCAAAACTGTTTTCCACCTAAATCACTATGAAAATCTTACGATTGATGGAGGTGGAGCGCAGTTTCTCTTTCAAGGAGCCTTACTCCCAATTGTTTTGAACTATTGTGAGAATGTCACATTAAAAAACTTTTCGATTGATTTTGTTGACCCACAAATAGAACAAGTAGAAATCATTAAAAGTGACACCACAGGTATTCGCTTTAAACTCTCACCTTTTTCCCGCAATACGAAAGATTATCAGTGGCTCTTTACAGAACAAGGGTATTTTGAAACACAGGGAGAAAACTGGCGTTCTCATTTTGCATGGGGTATAGGCTTTGACAAAGAGACACATCACATTCTTTATAACACTGGCGATTTAGGCATAAATCTTCTTAACTGTCGCCAAGAAGGAGAATACTTTTATGCCCCTAATTGGAAAGACTTGCGACTCAAAACTGGGAATATTGTAGCCATGCGCAACTATCATCGCCCCTGCCCGGCTATTTTTCTTAACGAGAGTAAGAATACGAAACTTCAAAATGTTACTGTTAATTATGCGTGGGGAATGGGACTTATCGCACAACGTTGTACAAATATAATCCTCCAAGCTTTTAATGTATATCCGTCCAAAGGGCGCTACTTCTCCACACAAGCAGATGCCACCCATTTCTCTCAATGCCGTGGAAAAATCATATCACGCAAAGGAATATATGAAGGCATGATGGACGATGCTATCAATGTACATGGAGTATATCTTCGTATTCTTCAACGCAAGGATGATTATACCGCAATTTGCGCTTTTATGCACAGTCAAGCCTATGGCTTTAATTGGGGAAACACGGGCGATAGTATTCGCTTCATCAACTCCACCACACTCGACTCTGTACAAACAAATGTTATCACGGCAATCCGCCCACAAGATGCCGTAACACTGCAAGGAATGAAGAGCTTTCTCATCAGTTTTCGTGACCCAATACCTGCAGAAGCAGATTGTATAGAAAACCTCAAATGGACTCCTTCAATCGTTTTTTCGGGTAATACGATACGCAACAATCGTGCCCGCGGCGCACTCTTCAGTAGTCCAAGATACACTCTGTGTGAAAAAAATCTTTTCGATCATACGTCAGGTTCAGCAATTCTTCTCAGTGGCGATGCCAATGGGTGGTACGAAAGTGGCCCAGTGAACAATATAGTCATTCGAAGAAATCGTTTCATCAACGCGCTTACAAGCAGATACCAATTTACTAATGCGGTTATTTCCATCTATCCTGAAATTCCTGAACTCAAGAATCAGCGTAACTACTATCATAATCGCATTTCTATAGAAAAAAATATTTTTGATACCTTCGATACTCCGTTGGTGTATGCTAAAAGTGTTCACCATCTAATTTTTAGAAACAACAAAGTGAAGAAGAATTCCGAATTTCCTCCATTCCTAAGCAATACTCAACCTATAATTACAGAAAGAGTAGAGAAAACAACGAAGAATTAGAATATTCTCCACAGAGCAAGAGGTTATAGCTATGCGTTTTAAAACGCCAAAATTATTTAACGCTGTAAAAAAGAGTAAGGCAACTTCCTTGAACACGGCTCAACACAAGATACAAAATACAAAGATGAAATATAAAATAATCGTTCTTGATTTAGATGGGACACTAACCAACGATAAAAAAGAAATAACACCACGCACAAAAGAAGCACTGATCAAAGCTCAAACAGAAGGAGTCAAAGTTGTTCTAGCATCAGGCCGCCCCACTTACGGCATCACAGCAATCGCTGAAGAATTGGAACTACCACGCTTTGAAGGTTATATTCTAGCCTTTAACGGCGGGCGTATTATTGATTGTAGGAACAATAAGGTAGTCTTTGAACAAACGCTCGATCAGAATCTTGTCCCAAAGCTCTACTATAGCAGCCGTGAAGCGGGATTGGAAATTCTAACTTATAAGGGTGAGGGTATTATTGCAACAAAAAAGACAGATCAATACGTTCAAATTGAAGCTTCTATCAACAAGATGAAAGTAGAGGAAGCAAGTGATTTCCTCCAACAAATTGAATATCCTATTAATAAATGTCTCATTGTGGGCGCTCCCACTCCTCTTCATCAATTAGAACTACAATTGGCTGAACAACTAAAAGGAAAGATAGATATATATCGTTCTGCGGACTACTTCCTCGAATGTGTACCCGTAGGTATCGACAAAGCAACTTCGCTCAACCGGCTTATCACAGAACTACACATACAATCTGAAGAAATCATTGCGTGTGGCGATAACTATAACGATCTAAGTATGATAAATTTTGCAGGTCTAGGCGTTGCAATGGCCAATGCTCCAAGCGAGATTCAGAAACAAGCTAACTACGTCACTTACTCCAACGAAGAAGATGGTGTTGCCCACGTAGTAGAAAAATTCATTTTAGATTGAAAATAAGAGTTCCTTCTGCAAATAATAAGGTAAGCCTAAGAAAGAAACATTCGCAATTATTACTCCTAAAAATACAATAAGCGCGTCAACTGACATCCTTATTCTGTCAGCTGAGATCCTTATTGTATTTTCAAACGCAATAAGGATATTTACGCAAGTCAATATAGTATAAATTGGCGTAATGGACATTTGGTAGGTTGAAACCTCTCGGGTTTTAGCCTACCAAATGTCCATTACGCCACTATTAATAAGTATCAAAACTCTTCATCTATCCAATATCTTACCTCATTGAACCTTATATCAATTAGTTAAATCTGATATTTCTTTTAAAATCTGGTCACATTTAACTAATGAAAATTTAATCTCACTTGAATAAGGGATTTTGATCCAATCTCCACCATCATCATCGAGTGCAGAGTAAGCTATCGGCCGAATACAAATATTACCAGAAATAAGGCAGAAGCCATAAAACTCTTTCATTTCGAATCTAGAACGAAGAGATTTAGGAAAGCTCAGTACCTTTTTATTTATGACTTTTTGTACCATAGGTGTAGTTATAAGGTTAACCTGATATACATTGCCTTTCCTAACAATAAAAGTAAAAGGCTTCTCACTGTAGCCCCTATGAAACCCTTCGTCTATAACGGAATACAGAAAACTTACGAAATTGTCCTTCCTATATGAAAATAGTTCTATGTCCTCGATAAAAGAGTGATCTGAATAACTCTTGTACATTTTATCACACATAAGTGATATGTGATTTAATTTATTAAATAGAATTCCTCCATCTTTTCTTATATGTAAGAAAGTATTCTCTCCTGAGACAATTGTATCTATTTTTACAAAAGAGTTTCTTAAATTACTCTTTCTACTATCATTTAAATACAGTTTAATTTGTTCTGGTAAAGTTATTTTATTATTGTCAATTGAGGCTGTGTCAACTGTAGCAATATAAACTTGACTCATATTGCTTTTTGTGTTTAGACTTTTACCTTTGCAATACAAGAATGTTCCTATAGATAAAATCATTAGAATGAGAAAATACGTTTTTATTAATTTCATACTCTTCTTTATTATTTAGTTTAAATTATCTTGAGGGCATTTTAATTTCAGATTCTTTGTATCCCTTAAATGGATCCGCTGAAAAGATCTTATAATTTTCAGCCATTTTGGTATCATATTTGTCACCTTTATAACCAGGACCATTATAGAGACGTGCAAATGTAGCCCATCCTCACACGTATAGAGCCATGGCAGATGTGTCTTAATAGAACGTCTTGCCGTTCTCAGTCTTCTGTGTGTATAAGTTGTCTTACCCGAGATTAGGAGAGTTCGTTCATTTAGGAACTCTTTCCATTTATCAAAAGCGGTTATAAACTCGTCTTTTCTCATAGAGAACATCCTTCTCATTAATGCCAATAGTTCAACGCCTGCAGGCAAATGTGGATTGTTAGTAAGGAGTCTTCTAACTATTTGAAATTGGTGAAATTGACACATTTGTACGAAGCAGAAACTTATAGCTTGTAAAAGTCCTACATGCCCATCATACACCACTGCTTTTATCACAGTTCCACGCTCCGCAATATACCGAAGTCCATCAAGATAATCTCTGTTAGTTTCGTTTTTGACAAACTTGCGATAAAGTATTTTGCCTGATGAAGCATCCTGAAACAGCATCACACCAAATGTTCTGGAAAAGTATGTTGTATCCAATATTATTACTGCAGATTTGGGGTAAGTAGAAGTAAAGCTATCTACTACTAAGCTCAACCTACGTCGTATGGTTCGCTCTGAACATTTATAAAGAGTGGATAGAGCAGAAATCGTTCGATTTGCTGTCAGATAGTAATATTATTTATACGCAGACCACCTTGAAATTGTCTACCACAATCCTTGCAGGAATACATCTGAACAGAACGTCGATGCCCATTCTTTTTAACATTTGAGCTATTACAGAAGATACAGTTTTTTATTCATAGGTTTTCAAATGCTGCAAAGGTAGTAAATAAAAGCGTTCCGAGAGGTTTCAGCCTACCAAATGTCCATTACGCCTATAAATTACTGTCCTAAAAAATGTGGAGGTTTCTTTAATCTTATCTTTGTAATTGCAAAAGAAGAAAGCCTCAACTTCTACGAAAGAAGTCGAGGCTTTAAGTGATAATAATAAGTCAACTAAAATTAGTCGAGCTGAGCAAGTTTATTTTCAGAACCCAGAACTTCTTTAATCTTGTGTTCGTAGAGTTCAATCATGAGGTCGCGTGCAGGACCACAATACTTACGTGGGTCGAATTCACCTGGTTTCTCAGCAAACACCTTGCGTACTGCTGCAGTGAAAGCAAGACGAGAGTCAGAGTCAATATTGATCTTGCAAACAGCGCTCTTAGCTGCCTTACGAAGTTGCTCCTCGGGGATACCAACTGCATCAGGAAGTTTGCCACCATTAGAGTTAATCATATCAACATACTCCTGAGGAACAGAAGAAGAACCATGAAGCACGATGGGGAAACCAGGAAGTTCCTTCATAATGTCATCGAGGATGTCGAAAGCCAAAGGAGGAGGAACGAGAAGACCTGTCTTCGGATCGCGAGTACACTGTTCAGGCTTGAACTTGTAAGCACCATGAGAAGTACCGATAGAAATTGCGAGAGAGTCAACTCCCGTACGCTTTGTGAAGTCGATAACTTCTTCGGGACGAGTGTAGTGGCTTTCTTCAGCAGCAACTTCATCTTCTACACCTGCCAAAACGCCAAGTTCACCTTCTACTGTTACATCGAACTGGTGTGCATACTCAACAACCTTCTTTGTCAGAGCGATATTCTCCTCATAAGGCAGAGAAGAACCATCGATCATAACGCTAGAGAAGCCCATATCTACACAACTCTTGCAAAGTTCGAAGCTATCACCATGGTCGAGGTGAAGAGCGATTTCAGGATGGTTGCAACCAAGTTCCTTTGCATATTCAACAGCTCCCTGTGCCATATAGCGCAGAAGAGTCTGGTTGGCGTAGTTACGAGCACCTTTGGAAACCTGAAGGATTACCGGGCTCTTGAGTTTGCTGGATGCAGTGATGATAGCCTGCAACTGCTCCATATTATTGAAGTTAAATGCAGGAATAGCGTAACCGCCATTGATGGCTCTCTTAAACATCTCACGGGTGTTAACGAGGCCTAAATCTTTGTAGCTAACTGCCATAATAGTAAGTTATTTAATTAAAATGAATTACAATCTTCTTTTCTAAACGTTGCAAATTTACTTTTTCTTTTTTGCATAAGGAAATTAGAGGCAATTTATTTAGAACCTACGAAAAAGAAATCATGCATAGCTGCTTTGTTTATTAAGTATAAATAGTCGATTTTGTATATCAGAGTTACCAAAACGCTTATGGTATTTCAACGAAACTTTGTCCTGTCCATTCATATCGAATCGGATGCAAACAGGTTGCAGCATCTTTTGCGTCATCGAGCGGAAGAGCTTCAAGTGAAACAGCATAAGTAAGCACACTCATTTTAGCATCCCAATGTAAATATACACTTGGAGTTTGCAGAATTCTTTTCAGTTCATCAAGACGTACTATTGAAAGTTCCTTATTATCCACCCAAAAGTTGTCAAGACGAACTAGGGGAAAAGGCGGATATATCTGGTGCCACTGCGTGTCGAAAAAATAAATACGACTAGACTTGGCACCTGCTGTTATCGTGTGAGTAACAGCATAAAAGGGATCTTGCTCCCAACCATTACCCTCTGCATCAGGAACAAGATTATACAAACGTTTTAGTTCCCAAGAACTTACCTCTGTGAGTTGTACTCCAACATAATCGCTATCCTTTTCCACCATTAGTGTGCGCCCTCCAAAAGAATTTTCAGTCTCAGCCTTCATCTTATAATTATATAAATCCAAAAGATTGAGCCGCTCGGCTTCTTCGAGCAAAGGCAAATACTTTTTTGGGACAGAAACGAAAATACTATCAATGGACTGCGCTTGCAGTTCACCGGCAAAAATCAGGAAGAAGAATATAATAAGTTGTCTCATTTCGGGGCGAAGATACAAATTTTCTTTAGCAAGATTTGCCAATACAAGAGAAAGTTGTAATTTTGCGCTCGATTCGACCATTACACAAGTGTTACCAACATTTGAAAATAATAAAATAGCTATAGCAAAATGAAAAAAGGTATTCATCCCGAGAACTATCGTCCAGTTGTCTTCAAGGACATGAGTAACGGCGATATGTTTCTCTCTCGCTCTACTGCAAAGACGAACGACACTATTGAGTTCGAAGGCGAGACTTATCCCGTAGTTAAGTTGGAAATCTCCAGTAGCTCACATCCTTTCTATACTGGTAAGAGCAAGCTCGTCGACACTGCAGGACGTGTTGATAAGTTCATGAGCCGCTACGGCCGTGCATCTAAGAAGTAATTCGCGGTTACTACTTAGCACAAACAAATAACAAGGAGCGTGTCGCATTTCGATACGCTCTTTCTTTTTCTCTATTTGCTTCACAAAAACATGATTTTAGAATCTATTCGTATCGGGCTCATCGGAGTGGGACAGCGTGGGATGAAAACTCTTGAACGCTATGCCTTCATACGCCATGCTCAAGTTTGCGCAGTGGCAGATATCCACGAGGAGCGACTCACTATGGCCAACAATCTGCTCAAAGAGCAAGGACGAGAAGCTGCAAAAGAATACTTCGGAAAACACGCCTGGAAGAAGATGTGTGAAGCAAAAGACATCAATCTCATTTATATTTGTACGGATTGGAGCTCACATACGCAGATGGCGGTATATGCTATGCAACAAGGCAAGGATGTGGCAGTAGAAGTTCCTGCGGCCACTACTGTAGAAGAATGTTGGCAACTCGTGGATACTGCTGAGCATACAGGGCGGCATTGTTTCATGACAGAAAACTGCTGTTACGACCGCTTTGCTTTAGCCACCCTCGAGATGAAACGGAGAGGTCTGTTTGGAGAACTAACCCACTGTGAAGGAGCTTATATCCACTCTCTAAACATTGCAGAACACGACTGGATGAAGCAAACCTATGCAAAACATGGTGGCAACCCTTACCCTACCCACGGCCTAGGTCCTATCGGTTGGCTATTGAATCTGCATCGTGGAGATCGCCTAGATTATCTTGTTTCCATGACCTCACAGCCTGGACAAATAAATACCACACTCCTAAAGACAGTAAAAGGGAAAAGTATAATCTTACAACTCGATGTATGCACATATCGCCCCTACAATCGCTTACAAACAATCTGTGGTACAAAAGGTTTTTCTCAAAAGTATCCTGTTCCCACACTTCAATTTGAGGAAACCAAAGTGCTCGTAGGTGACAAAGCTTTAGAGGAAGCAAAAAATTATGAAATAAGTGATGCTTCCTTGCGTTGGCTTCAAGGACAGAAATTAGGTGTCCCAAACGAAATGAATTATGCGATGGACAGCCGCCTCATCCACTGTTTACGACATAGACTTCCACTAGACATTGACGTGTATGATGCTGCCGAATGGTCATGTATTGCAGAACTTTCACAAATCTCAGCACAAGAAGGTAGTCGTCCCATAGAAATCCCGGATTTCACACGCGGCCGCTGGAAAGAATTTTCTCCACACAAATTCTTTTAATAAAAAGATTGAAATAGAAGATACTTAACTATCTTACAACTATCAGTGCGTTCCTATATATAGGAATATCATCCCTAAGAGAACAAGCAGTAAGTCGAAACATTTGGCCCTCAAATTCTTTTCATGAAAAACAAAAGCACCAAAAAGAAAGCTCACCAATACACTACTACGGCGAACCATTGAAACGACAGAAATCATAGCACCAGGCAAACTAAGAGCATAAAAGTAGGCCAGATCAGCAGCAGTAAGAAAAAGAGAGATACAAACAATTGACCAACGCCAATGAAAAGGTGTTGTACGCTTTCGTAGAGGCAACCAAAGGAAAACCATTACTCCCCCCATAAGAAGCATCTGATAAAAATTATACCACCCCTGCACAAAGAGTTTGTCAAGATGTATAGTGACCATTAAATATTTGTCATATAGTCCACTGACAGCCCCTAAAATCGCCGCCAAAGCAAGAAGAAGAATCCAACGATTATGGCTAAAATTGATTCCTTCTTTCTTTCCACTCCTACTAAGAAGGAAACAGGATAAAATTGCAAGTAGAACACCACCCCATTGCCACAAGTTAAGATTTTCTCCAAATACCAATAAAGCGCCAATTAATGTCATAATGGGCCGCGTCGCATTTATGGGCCCCACGATGGTAAGAGGCAAATACCCACAAATCCAACTACTAAGCACAATAAAGGCCTTTAGGATTACATAAAAATGGGCACTACTTCCTAGTTGCGGAACGAAGTAAGATTCTGTAGGAACGATCCACCCCACAGCTGAGCCTATGATAAAGGGAAAGAATAGACAGTTGCACACTACTGTATTTATCACTAATACAGGAATAACAGCATTGTCACGTAAAGAGAGTTTCTTGAAAACATCATAAAAGCCTAATAATGCAGCAGAAAGAAACGCAAATAGAATCCAAAACATTACAATCAGAGATAGGGATATTGAATATCAACAAGAAAGAGTGCATTTCCAGGTACGGAATCAGCAGCTGCACAACGATCTTTACGAGCTATGACTTCCTCAAATTGGGACAGTGTCATACGCCCACGCCCCACTTCAATAAGTGTTCCCACAATGGCACGAACCATATTACGCAAGAAACGATCGGCAGTAATTTCAAACCGCCAAAGATCTTCATCCACTTGTTTCCATTCTGCTATTTGAACTCGACAATTATTTGTTTTGGTATCCGTATGTACTTTACTGAAACTAGTAAAATCAATAACATTGAGAAGCAGAGATGCTGCTTTATTCATTAAATCAAAATCAATCGGACCATTAAATCGAGTGGCAAAATCTCTATAAAAAGGATTTTTATCTTGATAAATAAAATAATGATAAGTACGTGCTGTTGCATCAAAACGAGCATGAGCATCATCAGCAACAAGAACAATACGCTGGATCGCAATATCTTCTGGTAGAAAACGATTGAGTTTGTAAGACAACTGTACACCATCTATCTCACAAGTATAATCAAAATGTGCCCACATCATTTTAGCAGACACACCAGCATCAGTACGCCCTGCTCCTGTCGTTATAATTTCTTGTCGCAATATGGTAGACAAAGCATGATTAATTTCTGCCTGCACGGAATGGGCATTAGGCTGTACTTGCCAACCATGATAATTACGCCCATCATATGAAAACTGAATAAAATATCTCATTTGAGAATCACTGGAGAACACGTATTAATTTACATACAATAGTTCTCTACCGATAGGTTTAAAAAAGAAAGCCGCACCAGAAGGTACGGCTATTGTATTGGGAAAATTTGTTTTGGGGTGAGATTAAGCTTCTGCAGGAGCTTCTGTAGCCTCAACAGTTTCAGCTGCAGGTGCAGTTTCTTCAACTACAGACACAGCTTCAGAGCCTTCAGCAACTACTGTAAAATGAACTTCTACTTCTACATCTTTGTGGAGCTTAACAACAGCCGTGTGAGGACCTACCGTTTTTGCATCCTTCATGACGATGATTTTACGGTCGATCTCAAGACCTTGCTTACCAAGTTCCTCTGCTATGGTAGTAGCATTTACAGAACCATAAGTTGAACCATTAGCACTAACCTTCATTTCAATAGAAATAGGTTTAATACTATTCAATTGTGCAGCCTGAGCCTCAGCGTCAGCCTTAATCTTTGCAATCTTCTTAGCGCGTTGCTTGAGTTCTTCCTCAAGTACCTTCAAAGCAGATTTGCTTGCGATGATAGCCTTACCTGTAGGAATAAGATAATTGCGACCATAACCATCTTTGACAGTTACAACCTCGTCCTTGTAACCAAGGCCGATAATATTTTCTTTAAGAATTACTTGCATAGTCTTGTTCCTCCTTAAATTATTTCATCAAATCTGTTACGAAGGGGAGCAGAGCCAAATGGCGTGCTCTCTTAACTGCCTGAGCAACACGACGCTGATACTTCAGAGAAGTTCCAGTAATGCGGCGAGGCAGAATCTTACCTTGTTCGTTCAAGAACTTCTTGAGGAACTCAGGATCCTTGTAGTCAATGTACTTAATACCGCTCTTTTTGAAACGGCAATACTTCTTTTTCTTAACGTCGATTGACGGGGCGTTCAAATAACGGATTTCACTTTGTGCTTGTGCCATTCTTTAGTCCTCCTTTAATTTACTTGTTACGACGCTTTTCTGCGTACTGAGCTGCATACTTGTCAAGTTTCACCGTGAGATAACGGAGCACACGCTCGTCACGACGATAAGCAACTTCCAGTCTCTCTATCACCTCAGGTTCTGCTTTGAACTCGAGGAGAGTATAGAAACCAGTGGATTTCTTTTGAATGGGATAAGCCATTTTCTTCATACCCCAGTTCTCTTCGTTCAGGAGTTCTGCCCCCTTTTCGGTGAGCAAAGCCTTGAACTTTTCTACCGTCTCCGTCATCTGTTGTTCAGACAACACGGGAGTCAAGATGAAGACGGTCTCGTACTGATTTGTCATACGTTTAATAATTTAATTAATTGATTTATGCTAAAAAGCGCTGCAAAATTACAATATTCTTTCGACATTACAAAATATTCTTTCGTTATTCATCCAGTTCTCCAGATTTCAAATATCATTCAAGTTAAAACAAAGAATCTCACACATGAACAGACCAATGAAAGTCTGCCTGTATGAGATTCTCATTATATATAAAAACTCTAAAAGAGTCAGATTTAGAGTAGAAGATTATTCCCACCCAAGAGCAGAAGCACCCAAAACTGCGGCTTCAGATCCATTCAAGGAACTAACAAGCAGATGGGCCTTACCGCGATATGTCATCAAGCTATTCTCCTCATAAGCTTTAGCTATTGGATCCATGAGCCAGTGACCTGCTTTTATTAATCCGCCAAAGAATATAAAGGCCTCAGGAGCATTAAACAAAGCAAAGTTTGCACAAGCTTGACCTAAAATACGGCCAGTAAAATCAAAGATATCTTTTGCTACTTTCTCGCCAGCTTCTGCTGCTTTAAATACATCGAAACTCGTAATATCCTCAGGCTTTAAATCCCTCAACATACTTGGTTCGTCAGTGCTTTCTAGCATCAAACGTGCAGTACGTGCTACACCTGTAGCAGAACAATAAGTTTCCAAACAGCCTTTACGGCCACAACCACAGACACGAGCTTCTATGGAACGATCAACAATTGCATGACCTAATTCACCCGCAAATCCATCAGAACCATAAACGACATTTCCATCGACGACAATGCCAGAACCGACTCCTGTGCCAAGGGTTATCATAATGAAGTTCTTCATACCACGAGCTATACCATATGTCATTTCGCCCAGTGCTGCTGCGTTTGCGTCGTTTGTTACGCGTACAGGAACACCTAATGCCTCCTCAAAAAGAGAAGCAATAGGTACAGTACCTCTCCAGGCCAAATTAGGAGCATTTTCAATATTTCCTGTATAAAAATTCGCATTGGGGGCACCAATTCCCATACCTTTTACAAACTCAATACCGCCAATCAAATCTAATGCGGGTTGCAAAGCTTCAACTGCAGCTTTAACGTAATCATTTACATCGGGATAAGCCTTTGAACTAATTACCGTTTGAGCTTTTATTGTACCTCGTTGATCAACAACGCCAAAAACAGAATTTGTTCCGCCCATATCAAGACCGATCACGTATGGTTTCTCAAAATCCTCTGCCATAATTATCGTAGTATTTTTATTCGTTTAAATAAGTTGGTTATGTAATATTTACTTTGCAAAAGTACAATTTTAAAATAACTCGCAAAATTTTTCTTCTTTTTTTTATCCTTTAATAAAAAAATCATATGCTTTACACTTCCTACTCACGTTTCTAATCACACACCAAATACGAATCAGACTTTAAGATACAATCATTTAATTTTGCGGTCTGATTATATTGAAGTAACTTTGCACCTGCAATGGATATTTTTGCAGATTTCATAGGTATTTTTCAATTAATGGTGAAGGGGCTTCTTATTGGCATCTTTGCCTCTGCTCCTATGGGTCCTGTAGGTATCCTTTGTATTCAGCGAACTATGCGCAAAGGAAAGCATTATGGAATGGCGACAGGGGCTGGTGCAGCCATTAGTGATATCTTCTATGCACTTATGACGGGGTTTGGCATGTCGTTTATGATGGATTTCATTGACGATCAGCGCAATCTTTTCTGGCTAAAGCTCGTTGGTTCAATAATGCTTTTACTCTTTGGTATCTGGACACTCCAATCTGACCCAAAGAAAATTGTTCGTCCACCACAAAATAGTAAAGGGAAAGGGACGCTTTTTCATAATTTCCTTACGGCCTTTTTTCTTACTATCTCAAATCCTCTCATTATCTTTTTATTCATAGCACTCTACAATATGCTAACATTTGTCATCCCAGATCAACCTCTGATGATGTGTGTAGGCTACATAAGTATCATGGTAGGAGCTATGATGTGGTGGTATGGACTCACTTATGTTCTCACAAAAGCCAAGAAGAGTTTTGGAGTACGTGGTATAATTAGGCTCAACCAAACAATTGGATGGGTTGTTGTTATTGTAGCTGTCAGCTACGCTTGTATGACAATTTTCCACCTGTCACTCTATTAAATTTTCTATTATGATTATTGCCAACAAGCTCCGTTCTTCAAACCGCGCGGAATATCTTCTCTATATGTGGCAAGTGGAAGATATCCTTCGTGCCTACCAATGTAACATTGATCGTATCAAGAGTGAATACTTGAATCGCTTTACTCTCACGCCTGAACAAGAAAAAGAAGTGGAAGAATGGTACAGAAATCTTTGCGAGATGATGATCAGTGAGGGGAAAAGAGAAAAAGGACATCTCCAAATCAATTGCAACACACTAGAGGGACTTATAGAAATCAATGCTCAACTATTGAAGTCTGAAAAGTTTCCTTACTATAAGAGTATGTATTATCGCGTTCTGCCTTATGTGATAGAAATTAGGGCTAAAGGAGAGAAGAAAGAAAAAAACGAAATAGAAACTTGTTTCGACATTCTTTATTGTACGATGTTACTACGACTTCAGCACAAAGAGATTTCCGCCGAGACTCAAAAAGCAGTAACGGATATTTCGACACTGCTGGGACAACTATCCGACTATTTTCTAAAAAATCAAAAAGAAGCAATAGATTTCTAATATGAACATATTAGTTACAGGGAGCAATGGGCAGTTAGGTTCTGAAATTCGGCTTCAAGCACCACTTCACAAAGACTGGCATTTCTTTTTTACCGATGTTGAGGAACTCGATATTACAAAGCCTAAAGAGATTCAGGCCTTTATTCAGATAAAGAAAATCAACATTATTATTAACTGTGCAGCTTTTACAGCGGTTGACAAAGCAGAAAGTCAAGAAGAACTTTGTGATCTACTAAACCATAAGGCTCCAGGTTATCTAGCAGAAGCTATTCAGAAAGTAGGAGGTTCGCTCATTCATATCTCTACAGATTATGTTTTTGATGGAACGAACCATATCCCTTACAAAGAAGATTTCCCAACTTGTCCTAATAGCGTTTATGGATGCACAAAACTAAAAGGAGAAAAAGCTGTCATAACAGCTTGTCCTAGTGCTATCATCATTCGTACGGCATGGCTTTACTCCATTTTCGGCAATAACTTTGTGAAAACAATGATACGCCTAGGCAAGGAAGAAGAAGAATTAGGAGTCATTTTCGATCAAATCGGTACTCCAACTTATGCTGCAGATTTAGCAAAAGTTATTTTAGATATCATAGAAAAGAGTCCTATCCCTGGCATCTATCACTTTTCGAACGAAGGAGTTTGTTCCTGGTACGACTTTACAAAAACTATACATCGGTTGGCTGGCATAAAAGATTGCCACATTAAGCCTCTCCACACAGAAGAATATCCTACACCTGCAAAACGTCCACATTATTCCGTTTTAGATAAAACTAAAATTAAAGACACCTTTGATATAGAAATTCCTTGGTGGGAAGATTCTCTCAAGATATGTATCGATAAACTGAAAAAATAACAGAACACACAACGCACCATATTATAATAATGAATCAGGAAATTGAACGCAGGCGAACATTCGCCATTATTTCCCATCCAGATGCGGGTAAAACGACACTAACTGAAAAGCTTCTACTTTTCGGTGGCCAAATTCAAGTAGCTGGCGCTGTCAAGAACAATAAGATTAAAAAGTCTGCTACATCGGATTGGATGGAAATAGAGAAACAACGTGGTATCTCTGTAACCACTTCTGTGATGGAGTTCGATTATGAGGGCTACAAAGTTAACATCCTCGACACTCCAGGTCATCAAGACTTTGCCGAGGACACGTTCCGCACACTGACAGCTGTCGATAGTGCAATCATTGTCGTTGACAGTGCAAAAGGTGTAGAAAATCAGACACGTAAACTGATGACGGTTTGCCGTATGCGCAAGACGCCAGTAATCATTTATATAAACAAGATGGACCGTGAAGGTCGTGACCCTTTTGATCTTCTTGATGAACTTGAACAAGAGCTGCAAATAAAAGTTCGCCCACTTTCTTGGCCAATCAATCAAGGACAGCGATTCAAGGGCGTCTATAATATCTATGAACAGAAACTCAATCTTTTCACTCCCGACAAACAGCACATCACAGAAAAGGTAGAAGTTGATATTCACTCTGATGAACTTGAAAAGCACGTTGGACAAGCTGATGCAGAAAAGTTACGTGAAGATCTCGAAATGGTAGATGGTGTTTATGATGAATTCAATCGCACAAACTACCTTAATGCTGAGGTTGCACCTGTTTTTTTTGGTTCTGCTCTCAACAATTTTGGCGTGAAAGAATTGCTCGATTGCTTTGTAGAGATTGCTCCTAGCCCTCGCCCTACTCAGGCTGAAGAGCGACAAGTAATGCCAGATGAACCTAAGTTCACAGGTTTTATCTTCAAGATTACAGCAAATATCGACCCTAACCATCGCTCTTGTATTGCTTTTTGCAAAATTTGTAGTGGCAAGTTCACACGAAATATGCCCTATCTCCATGTGCGACAAGGCAAAATGGTACGTTTCTCCTCCCCTACTCAATTCATGGCGCAGCGCAAAAGCACCATTGATGAGGCATGGCCAGGTGACATCATTGGTTTGCCCGACAATGGGATTTTCAAAATTGGCGACACACTGACAGAAGGAGAAAATCTTCATTTCCGTGGCCTCCCCAGCTTCTCTCCAGAAATGTTCAAATACATAGAAAATGCTGACCCGATGAAAACAAAGCAACTTAACAAAGGTATCGAGCAATTGATGGACGAAGGTGTTGCACAGCTATTTGTAAACCAGTTTAATGGACGAAAAATCATCGGCACAGTAGGACAACTTCAATTCGAGGTTATTCAGTATAGATTGGAAAACGAATATAATGCAAAATGCAGATGGGAACCGATTTCACTCTACAAAGCGTGCTGGATAGAAAGCGATGATGAAGCAGAACTTGAAAAGTTCAAACAACGCAAATATCAATATATGGCAAAAGATCGTGAGGGACGCGATGTATTCCTCGCTGATTCTGGCTATATGCTCACTATGGCACAACAAGATTTCGAACACATTAAGTTTCACTTTACAAGTGAGTTCTAAAA
Source organism: Alloprevotella sp. (assembly GCF_057240785.1). Lineage (NCBI taxonomy): Bacteria > Pseudomonadati > Bacteroidota > Bacteroidia > Bacteroidales > Prevotellaceae > Alloprevotella > Alloprevotella sp. The sequence continues at coordinate 46,853 of NZ_DBHHRH010000001.1, forward strand.
CTTATTATACTCACAAACAAAACACGGACGCTTCTTTTGACTGCGCCCGTGTTTCATATTTATAATAGCGGGATTATTCATATTCAGTATAGCTATGGCAATCTACATATCAATCAAATATTTATTCAAAGGAAAAACATAAAATGCCCTCTGAAAAATAAGAAGTTCGTTTCATCCCATCCCCCAAACGAAAGATATAAGAGGAAAGAAAATTCTTATCCATTTAGAAAGAAATACTTCTATTTCGTTATATGTGATCTCGCATACGTTCAATGCAGTAGAAGCTACTTGATTACGGGCAATAAATAATTATCCCACTTTGTCATATTGCTTTTTTAATGTAATTTCGCGCAACCACTTTTGACTTCTATGAGTAACAAGAAATTTCAGAAAACGACATCAGAAGAGAGAGCTCTTCTTGAGCGTCCCAGACCGCTTCCTCGCGAATGGCAGGAAGATATTCGGCAAGCCGTTGAAGTAATGAACCGTGGCGGTATTATTCTCTATCCCACTGATACCATTTGGGGATTGGGTTGCGATGCCACTAATGAGGAAGCTGTCAAAAAGATCTATGAAATCAAACACAGAGTTGATTCTAAAGCACTCATTACTCTTGTCGACTCCGAAGCAAAAGTACAGTTCTACGTTCGTGAGGTGCCCAATGTGGCTTGGGACGTTATAGAATTCAGCACAAAACCCACAACGATTATTTACGATGGAGCGCGCAATCTTGCAGCTAATTTGTTAGCCGAAGACGGTAGCGTAGGCATTCGCATTACAAAAGAGCCTTTTAGTAAGCAGCTATGTTTTCGCATGAAGCGAGCAATTGTTTCCACCTCTGCTAATATCAGCGGAGAACCCTCTCCCCATAAATTTCGTGACATTTCTGATGAAATTTTAGACGCAGTTGATTACGTATGCACCAGCCGCCGTAGCGAGAAAAGTAATCCGCCAGCCTCAAGTATTATCAAATTAGGAGCAGGCGGTCTGGTGAAAGTCATTCGCAGATAACCTCATTTGAGTTGCCATTTATGGAAATTATCCTCAAAAGCTTTAACATCTGGAGAGAGAAGCACCTCAGTGCACGCCAATTTCTGCTCTTGCTAGCATTCCTTGCTGGCATAGGCGCAGCTCTGGCTGCACAGTTCCTCAAGTGGCTTATCAGTGAAATAGAATTTCTACTCACCTATCAATTCGACACTACTCGAGCGCAGTGGCTCTATCTTGTCTATCCGATTATTGGCATCCTGCTAACGGCACTCTTTATTAAGTATGTCGTCAAAGACAACATTGGGCACGGTATCACGAAGATTCTTTATGCCATCAGTCGGCAGCGCGGACACATTAGGCAGCACAACTGTTGGTCGAGTGTCATTGCTTCAAGTATAACAATTGGCTTTGGTGGCTCTGTTGGAGCTGAGTCACCTGTCGTGCTGACGGGCGCAGCAATAGGCTCCACCTTGGGAAATACATTCAAATTGGACCATCGTACGTTAATGATACTGGTGGGGTGTGGTGCATCGGCTGCCATTGCTGGAATCTTTAAGGCTCCGATTGCGGGTGTAGTTTTCACATTGGAAGTTTTGATGTTGGATATGACGATGTCTTCCATCGTTCCGCTTCTTATCTCTGCCTTAACTGCAACTTGCGTCACCTATTTTCTAACAGGTACGGAAGCAATGTTCAATTTCCACCTCAATGCTCCCTTTGTGGTAGAGCGTATTCCTACCTCTATATTGCTCGGCATCGTTTGCGGCTTACTATCACTCTACTTCACTAGAGCTATGAGTTCCTTTGAACAAGTGTTTGGACGCATCAATAATCTATACTATAAGGTAGCACTTGGAGGTATAACCCTAGCTATCCTCATTTATTTCTTTCCTTTGCTTTATGGTGAAGGCTATGAAACAATTAGTCATATCATCAATGCCAAGAGTCTAACAGACTTGGATAGACTGATGAACAACTCTCTCTTTTATGGACATCCAGAGCTATTATTACTTTATCTATCACTCACTATCATCGTAAAAGTGTTTGCTACCACGGCTACAAATGGTGGCGGTGGTTGTGGTGGTACTTTTGCCCCTAGTCTCTTCTTGGGGTGCTTAATGGGCTTTGTATTCTCCTGCGGTTGGAACGAGTTTCATCCATTTGACATATATCTACCATTCCAAAACTATGCACTTTTAGGTATGGCAGGTTTGATGAGTGGAGTGTTCCATGCACCATTGTTAGGCGTATTCCTCATTGCAGAGCTGACAGGGGGATATGATATGTTTGTTCCACTACTTATTGTAAGTGCTGTATCCTTCATCACTATCAATATTTTTGAGAGGCATAGTATATACGCCATTCGTCTTGCTCGTCGAGGCGATTTGCTCACGCATCATATAGACCAAAGTATCTTAACATTGATGTCTCTAGAATCTGTTATAGAGAAAGAACGCCCCACGTTCTCTCCCGACACCCGATTGGGGCAAATAGTACAAACCATCTCAACCACAGGAGGAGAAGATTTTGCTGTAACAGACCGAAAAGGTACACTATTGGGAATCATCAACTTGCGCAAAATCCGTAAATTTATTTTCCGTAGCGAGCTCTATCGGCTCTACACTGCAGAACAGCTCATGCAACAACCTGCTGCCGTTCTAAATGTGGACGATACGATGCAAACCGTCATGGACAAATTTCAAGGTAATGAGGCAGAAGTTCTTCCCGTTCTTCGAGCTAATCACACGTTTGCTGGTTTCGTATCAAAAACTCATGTTTATAGCTCTTACCGACAACTCATCAAAGATTTCTCACAAGAATAATAATGACAAAAGAAGATTTAAGAATCGTATATATGGGTACTCCCGATTTTGCTGTGGAGAGTCTACGTCGCCTTGTGGAAGGTGGCTATAATGTTGTGGGAGTGATCACTATGCCCGACAAGCCTATGGGGCGTCATCAGGATCAACTCTCGCAATCGGCGGTTAAGAAATATGCCGTGGAGCACGGATTAAGGTTGCTCCAACCTGTGAAACTGAAAGATCCCAACTTTATTGAAGAGCTTCGTTCACTAAAAGCCGACTTGCAAATTGTAGTAGCATTCAGAATGCTACCTGAAATAGTATGGGCTATGCCACGCTTAGGAACGTTCAACCTCCATGCGTCACTCCTTCCACAATATCGCGGAGCAGCCCCTATAAACTGGGCTGTTATCAACGGCGACACTGAAACAGGCATCACTACCTTCTTCCTTCAGCAGGAAATTGATACGGGGAATATCATCCAGCAAGTGAAAGTTCCCATTCTCGACACAGATAATGTAGAGGATGTACACGACAAACTCATGGTACTGGGTGGCAATCTCGTATTAGAAACAGTCGACAATATCATAGCCGATAATGTGCGTCCCATTCCTCAAGAGCAGTTCGCCTCTGAAAAGCCTTTACGCCCAGCTCCAAAAATTTTCAAAGAAACCTGTAAAATTGATTGGACGTGCGGTGTTAAACGGAGCTATGATTTCATTCGCGGCCTCTCCCCCTACCCTGCAGCTTGGACTACTCTTGTAGCTAATGGAAAAGAGCAGATGCTGAAAATATTCAAGACCGAAAAAGAATTTTGCTCTCCCACAGATCCTATTGGTACAGTTGTTTTGGACGGAAAGAAATATATGAAAGTTGCCCTCGAAGATGGCTACTTAAACCTGTTAGAAATCCAACTTGCTGGTAAGAAACGCATGCATGCTGAAGATTTTCTCCGTGGTTTCCATGCAGAAGACGTTTTTGTAAAATAGAATCTTAGTTTGACAAAGCAAAGGAATATTCTACAAAGAATAGATGAAGGCTACAATCACTCCACAGATTGTAGCTTTTATTATCTACGAAGCAAGTATATTAACGTTGTTGGTTGATATTTATAGCCCTCGAAAGCATTTCCTATCGTTCGAGGGCTATTATTAAGAAAAACACAACAGTGTGTTACTGTGTGATATTTTACAATCCTTTTGCTGTTAAGAGAGCATCCATTTGTTGCTGGAGTTCCTGAGCTTTTTGGGCAGCTACTTCGGCATAGTCCTCTTCTGAACTTGCATAGATGATACCGCGAGAGGAATTGACAAGGAGGCCACACTCGGAAGTCATACCGTATTGGCATACTTCTTCAAGACTTCCACCTTGAGCTCCTACACCTGGAACAAGCAGGAAATTATTTGGCGCAACACGCCGAATGTCTTCAAAGAGACGACCTTGGGTAGCACCAACAACATACATCATACGGTCAGCATCTGCCCATTGCTGGCTGACGCGGAGCACTTTTTCAAACAAACGTTCGCCATGACAATCCTCCGTTAATTGGAAATCGTGACTACCTTTATTGCTCGTCAGCGCTAAAAGTATGACCCATTTGTCGGGATATTGCAAAAATGGTGTAACACTGTCTTCTCCCATATAAGGAGCGACAGTCAGGGCATCAACATTCATCTCTTCAAACATCCCACGAGCATACATCGCACTCGTGTTACCAATGTCCCCACGCTTAGCATCGGCAATGACAAGATGGTTGGGATATTCTGCCTTGATATACTTGATCGTATCTTCTAAAGCCTTCCAACCTTCCAAGCCAAAGCATTCATAAAAAGCTAAGTTTGGCTTGTATGCCACGCAGTATGGAGCAGTAGCATCAATTATAGTTTTGTTGAAAGTAAAAATAGGGTTGTCACCTTTCAAGACACACGCGGGCATTTTTTTAAGGTCTGTATCCAGACCTACGCAAAGGAAACTACGTCGCTCGCGTATTTGGTGAATGAGTTGTTGCTTATTCATTTTTATCTTTATGTTTATAGAAGAGTAAATAGCCATGCACAGAAAGGCTCTTATCTTTAGTGTCTAATTTCTTCGATTCAGAATAGAAAGAGATATTAGTAACCAAAAGATTTACATTCTTATGCCGAGTTGGAACGATAAGAGGTTTGATAGGAGTTTGTAACTTGGACCATTTCTTAATATCTGAAAGATGGAAGGGCACAAAGTATTCATGCTCTTTTCCAGCTTCTTCTATAGTTTGAGAAACGACCATTATATCAGTGGTGCGAACGGAATCAGCAACATCACTACTATACACATCAAATGCAGCTATACGTTCTACTCCCGCAGGAATAGTGAAAACATCGCCCTCCACCTGAAAATCATAATTAACGCTTGATGTATCGGCAACTTCTTTATCCCACAAATTAACATCCTTCGTGATAAACTCTTTTACTGCCGAAGAACCAATATTATAATGAAGATAGCTCAGTTTTTCCACCAACATACTATGCTGCTCATAAGGAAGCGTTTTCACATAAGTATCTAAGGCTTCATCATCCATCGGTAATTTTGGTTTCTTCACGCTATTCTCGATGATTTCTCTCACCTGACTCGCCAGTACACGCTGTGTAACATTCACAAAATTCCAAGGTCCAACAGAGGAAAGCACAAAAAGAATGCTGAAAGATAGCAAAATAGCCTTGATTTTCAGCGAGCGTGTAAAGATGAGATACACACAGATGCCATAACACCAAAGATTGAAAAGCAGGAGATAAAGGCGCATGTAAGTAATACCGTAATCGTTTAGACGCTTCGCTATTCCCACTGTCATTAAAACAAGCAAAGGCAAGATAAGAAGTGGCATCCATCGACAACACAACTTATCAAACTTATTTGGAGTTTCTTGCATCCGCGCTGGATAAAGCAATGTGATAAGTAAGATCACACCTATCACCAAAATGCTAACAGGAACGGAAACCCAGCCAACGGGCAAAGTCCACATCGCAAGAATACGAGCAGCATAAACATAAAGCACAATTGCGTAGATCAGCAAGAGCGGAGCCAACAGAAAGCGTGCAAAAATATTTAGAATCTGAACGGAGTGCAGCGTATAATTGTGCTTTTTCTCTCCATAGGGCTGTTGCAAGAGAAAAAGGAACACAGGCAATAGCAAAGCAGCAATAAAGGAGGTATCAACATATACTTTCCAAGAGATATCTATATTGAATAGTACATCTAGCATCCAATAGAGCAAGGACATTCCTCCCTGAAGTATGCCACCAATAATTATAGATACAATAGCTGTAGCAAGCGTGTAAAACGAAAAGTTCCAATATGGCAAATCATTCTTTGAACGGAAGAAAGAACATACTAAAACGCTCAAACCAAAAGATGTAACTAGTGAGAGATTACTCACAAAATGTTCTACGCTGAAATCAGACACATTATAGAGGTAGATAGCATTAACTACCCAAAGTGCTTGAAGAACTCCAAAGACTGTCCAACGTAACCACTTCCGCCGTACTTCTTCACCCCACAATTGTAAAGAGAGCGACAATACAGCTCCACTACTCAAAAAATAGACAGCAACCTGCCACCAACGTTGTGCTTCCAAATTTTCAATATGGACTCCACATAAGAGTAATACAGCCAACACACAAACCTCGAGTAATGGCAACCAGAAGCGACGCCACAAACGCTGAAGAGATTCGGCCGACAGCATATCCAAGTATTTGTTGATAAACTTAAACATAACTGCTTTTTTAATGGTTAATAATAAATTTACATTTCTGTTTCTTTCAAACGCTCTGCATTCTCCGCCACGATGAGATGATCAATGCAATCTTGAATATCTCCATCCATGAAAGCAGAAAGATTATATATGGTGTAGTTGATACGATGATCCGTGATGCGCCCTTGAGGATAATTATAGGTACGAATCTTGGCTGAACGGTCACCCGTAGAAACAAGCGACTTACGACGATTGGCAATGTCGTCAACATACTTCTGATGCTCGTGGTCGTAGATATAAGTACGCAAACGAGCTAACGCACGCTCTTTATTCTTAGGCTGATCACGCGTTTCGGTACACTCAATCAAAATCTCCTCCACTTCACCCGTATTGGGATTCTTCCAATTGTAGCGCAAGCGCACACCAGATTCCACCTTGTTCACGTTCTGACCACCAGCTCCTGAACTACGGAACGTGTCCCATTTGATTTCACCTTCGTGAATTTCTACATCGAAAGGCTCTGCTTCGGGCAACACGGCCACCGTAGCCGCAGAGGTATGAACACGTCCCTGTGTTTCTGTGGCTGGTACACGCTGAACACGATGTACACCACTTTCATATTTCAGCACTCCGTAGACATCTGCGCCCGTTACTGAAATAACAATTTCCTTGAAACCACCAACAGCTCCTTCTGAGGCAGAACTAACTTCAAAGGTCCATCCCTTTGTCTCGCAAAACTTAGAATACATACGAAAAAGGTCACCAGCAAAGAGCGCAGCCTCATCACCGCCAGTACCAGCACGGATTTCGAGAATGGCATTCTTACCATCTTCTGGATCTTTTGGCACAAGCATCAGCTTTATTTGTTCTTCCAGCTCGGGGATCTGTGCTTCGCACGTAGCCACCTCCTCTCGAGCCATTTCTTTCATCTCTGGATCGCTCTCATTGAGTAAGATATCCTTACTTTCTTCCAGATTCGCCAACAAATGCGCATACTTCTCACGTGCATCCATCAGATCTTCCAAATCTTTATATTCCTTCGTCAAGCGAACATAACGTTGCTGGTCGGCTATGACATTAGGGTCTGTAATGAGTGTTGAGACTTCGTCGAAGCGGCCACGCAGGCCATCGAGCTTCTCAAGTATAGAATTATTTGACATAAGCTGTTATTAGAAAATCTCGGAAGTCTAACGAAGCAGACTATCCGAGATGTTCGAAAATCAATAATTAAACGTGCCGAATTCGCTCTGAATGGTCAAACTGCGTTTGCCATCTTCGATACGGCCAACTATTTGAGCGTCGATATTGAAACTTTTGGAGATTTCAATAACCTTATCAGCATCTTCAGGGGCAAGATAAACTTCAAGGCGATGTCCCATATTGAACACTTTATACATTTCCTGCCAATCCGTTTGACTTTGCTGCTGAATAGCACGGAAGAGAGGAGGAACAGGGAACATATTGTCTTTGATAACACGACAATTTTCGCCAACGAAATGCAACACCTTTGTTTGCGCACCTCCCGTACAATGCACCATACCATGAATGCGCGGACGGAGTTCATCAAGCAAACGCTTCACTACAGGGGCATACGTTCGCGTAGGACTCAGCACGAGTTTTCCAGCATTAACGGGTGCACCATCCACTTCATCCTCCAAACGGAAATTCCCACTATAGACAAGTTCTTCAGGTACAGCATGGTCGTAGCTCTCAGGATATTTCTCAGCCAGATACTTAGCAAAAACATCATGACGGGCACTAGTCAAACCGTTAGAGCCCATCCCGCCATTATATTCTTTCTCGTAAGTGGCTTGCCCGCAACTGCTCAAACCTACAATAACGTCGCCTGGACGAATATTGGCATTGTCGATAACATCGCTACGCTTCATTCGACACGTTACCGTACTGTCCACAATAATCGTACGAACCAAGTCGCCCACATCAGCCGTTTCACCTCCGGTAGCATAAATACCTACACCCATATCACGCATTTGTTGGAGAAGTTCGTCAGTACCATTTATAATAGCACTTATTACCTCGCCAGGAATGAGCATCTTGTTGCGACCAATCGTACTGGAAACAAGTATATTGTCTACCGCGCCCACACAGAGCAAGTCATCCGTGTTCATAATGAGAGCATCTTGCGCAATACCTTTCCATACGCTCACATCGCCAGTTTCTTTCCAATACAGATAAGCCAAAGACGATTTGGTACCAGCACCATCAGCGTGCATGATGTTACAGTAGTCTGGATCGCCTCCTAAAATATCTGGAATAATTTTACAAAAGGCTTGAGGGAAAAGTCCCTTGTCGATATTCTTAATAGCATTATGTACGTCTTCTTTCATAGCCGAGACGCCACGAGCCATATAACGATTGTTCATATAATAAATGAAAACTTAGGAAAATTAGAACTCTACTTTCGGTGCATTTTGTGCAGCAGCATCTGCTTCAAACTTATTCTTTGTTTGGAATCCACAAATATTAGCAATGAGGTTAGAAGGGAATGTACGAACCTTCACATTGTAGGATTGAACGGACTCATTATAACGTTTCCGGCTCTCATTGATACGATTCTCTGTTCCCTCCAATTGTGCTTGTAATTCCATAAAATTTTCGTTAGCCTTGAGTTCTGGATAGTTCTCGCTAACGGCAATGAGTTTGCCGAGCGCACTTCCCAGTTCGCCTTGCGCAGCCTGATACTCCTTGAGCTTCTCAGGTGTCAAGTTCTCTGGATTAACTGTGATTTGAGTTGCCTTTGCACGTGCTTCAACCACTTCTTTGAAAGTTTGCTCCTCATGCTTGGCATAACCTTTCACGGTGTTTACAAGATTAGGAATTAAGTCAGCTCGACGTTGGTACTGTGTCTGCACATTGGCCCAAGCCGTAGAAACATTTTCATCTTCTTGAACCAATCCGTTACGCACTATGACTCCCCAAAGCAGACAAAGGCCTATAACAGCCAAGAAAGAGAGCAAGACAATTATGCTCAAAACGCTTATACTTTTCATTTTTGTAATATTTATTTATCGAGTTAATAATTCTTTTAAAACATAGGAAGATATAGCTCCTCTGCAGAAGGATAAAGCTTTGAAGCCATCCTATCAAAAAGATCCACCAGCACCTCCTCCGCCAAAGGAACCACCGCCAAAGGAACCGCCAGAAAAACCTCCACCGCCTCCGCTACCACTGCCAAGACCGCCACCAAAGAAAGGAGGAAAAACAGAAATAGGATGATGATTCCCACTCCCATTATTGGGATCTTCGTGTGTATATTCAGTGTGTCCACAAACGGAGCAACGCCACAATGTGCGTATGCGCCATTTCCCATTGACTTTCACATAAGTTTGTTGAACTTTACGCATCTGTCTTTTGCCGCAGTTCGGACATTTTCGTTTAGGCTGGGCTGCCGCGATGAAAGCAAACAGAAGTACTCCTATAAAGATGGCAACAAACGCTCCCATAAGAGGATTTTCCTCTTCTGACTTTTCAGCTTCAAGGCTCTCATCGCCATTCATATAGCCAACTAAAGCGTCAACACTCTTCAGCATAGCATTGTCCCAATCCCCTTTTTTCAAGAGAGGTTTCATTATTCGATTCTCCACACGCGAGCAGATAGCATCGGGTAGAGTTCCTTCCAATCCCTCACCAGTGAGGATATAGAATTTCCTATCCTTTGTTGCCAAAACAATAACAAGCCCTGTGTTTTGCTTTTTACTACCAATGCCATATTTACTCGCCAAGTCCATACCAAACTGATATGCATCGGCATTTTCAACACGCTCTACAGCAACAACGATAGCTTGTACACCACGCGTTTGCTCAAGAGCCACTAATTTTTGATTGATAGAATCTTCTATAGCAAGCGAAAGCACTCCATCAGGATTACACACATGATGAGAAGCGTTCTGCAAATAAGGCATCGGGAGGTTTTCGGGCGTCCATACTTCAGCCCGACAGAAAAAAGGTATCAACAAAAGAAGCAAGAGAAGCTTACTTTTTATTGTTGCATAAAAGCGCAAGAAATAAGATGTCTCTTGCGTTGTCGGTAGCTTTTGATAATCCATAAAATGGAATCTATTCTTTTTACGAGTGCTAAGATACGGGAAAATGCAAATACTACCAAATTTTTCCGACCAGCAAAGAGATATAATAGGCGAAAAGAGATATTCAATAATACAAGAATCATAGAAAAATATTACTTTCTCTACTATTTTACTTACCTTTGCGCCCCACTCACCAGTTTCACTTTTGAAAACTCGAATAACTAATTTATAATTTCTTACAAACATCATCATACATGAAAAGAACTTTTCTTTTTGCCCTACTATTAAGTATGGCAACAATGCTTTTGGCGCAAATTCCGAGCGGCTACTACAATGCAGCTTCTGGAAAGTCGGGACAAGAACTCAAAACCGCCCTCTTCAAAACTATTGGGCCGCACACCGATGTAGGCTATGGTGGACTCTTCACCGTCTACCAAAAGTCAGATATTCGCCCTGATGGTAAGATCTGGGATATGTATTCTGGCACCACCAATTATTCCATCGACGATCACAATGGAAGTTATAGTAAAGAGGGAGATATGTACAACCGCGAGCACAGCGTACCTCAAAGTTGGTTTCAGAAGGCTTCGCCCATGAAGAGTGATGCTTTCCATGTCGTTCCAACGGATGGATATGTCAATAATCGCCGCGGGAATTTCCCCTTCGGTAATGTTTCTGCACCTACTTACACCTCAAACGGAGGTTTCTCAAAGGTGGGCCGCTGCGCCAACCCTGGCTACTCAGGCACAGTGTTTGAGCCCAACGATGAATACAAGGGCGACTTTGCTCGCATCTATTTCTATATGGCAACGTGCTATGAAAATCGTATCGGCTCTTGGGGCGGCGTTTTTGGAAAAGGCACTTACCCTGGCATTGCTCAATGGGAACTTGATGTCCTTCTAAAATGGGCCAAGGAAGATCCTGTGAGCAAAAAGGAAATAGACCGTAACAACGCTGTTTACAAGTTCCAGCACAATCGTAATCCTTATGTAGATTTCCCTGGACTTGAGCAATATGTATGGGGAGAAAAGAAGAGCACAAACTTTGACCCTGCTAACTATAACGGATCAACTACGCCCTCTGAAGCAAACGCTCCTGCAGCTCCTGTCTTCAGCCTAGGCAGTGGTGAAATAGCGGCAAATACTGTTGTGACTATTTCTATTCCAACAGCAGGTTCTACACTCGTCTACACCATTAACGGAGGCAGCGAGCAAACTGCTACATCTACAGTTACATTGACTATCAGTCAGGCGACAACGATTTCTGCTTACACCACAAAAGACGGACACAAGAGTGACATCATCACGCGCAGTTGGACCATTGAAAGCATTGCTCCTCAACCTACTGGCGAGAATCTTTGGGTACGCGTAAATAGTGCTTCTCAACTCAAAGCAGGCAGCCGCTACCTCATTGTTTGTGAAGGCGAAAGCCGAGCTATGAGCGCACAGAGTTCTACTGACTATCGCACAGAGACAAACATCTCCATTGTTGATGGTACGATTCAGACAGAAGTAAATGCTTCGGGCAAGCCTTATGCTTTCAAATTGGGAGGCCAGAACAATGCTTGGACACTCTTTGACGAAGTGGGCAACGTATATCTCTCACTCGAAGTGGACAAGAATAAAATTAACACGAATCAAAGTGCAACGGCCACTTCTGCTCAGTGGACCATTACTCTGACCGGTGGCGACACACGCATTGCCAACGTAGCTAATAATCGTCGCGAAATTCGCTACAATTCTTCGGCTTCTCGCTTCTCCACCTACACACAAGGTCAACATCCTATTACACTCTATGTTGAAAGCCCCACAACAGGTGTCAATACAATGAGCCTCAACACGAATAGCGTAAATGTCTACGATACGACTGGCCGTTTGATTCTCCGCAACGTGAATCCTACACAAACCAACTTTAATCTCCCCGCTGGTATTTATATCATTGGTGGTCGCAAGATTATAGTTCGATAAACAGCGTCCTAAATTTTTCTCAAAAACAATCCCCCACATCTTTCAGCCGCATAGGCTTTGGATGTGGGGATTTTCATTCTACAGAAAAGGGGAACACTCTCAATCAGAAAACCATATAACACTGATATACAACAACATAAGTGATGGTAAAAAATATCCTTATTGCGTCAGCTGACACAATAAGGCTGTCAGCTGACATCCTTATTGTATTTGAGCATACAATAAGGATATTTTTAGTAGGAAAAGAAGTATCATACTCCCCTCTTTATACATCAATAAATAGCCAGTAAAATAGGGTTCAAACCATTGAGTAAAACGAGCATTGATAGGCTCTTTTTCCTCCACTCTATCTAAAGTTTATTGACAAAGTCAATAAATGTCTTTATTTACTCTGAAGGATAATTATACTTCTCACGTTCTCTCCCCTCTTTTGTTTTGTGTGCATCAAAATGATACTTAAATGTCAACGAAACAAAATGGTTCATGGTTTCAAAGATGGTCTCGGTACGACTATAAGCAGATACATCTGTGAAGAAAAGACGTCGCTGATTGAGAATATCATCGACCGAGAGTGTGAGATGAGCCTTCCCATGTAAGAATCCCCAATCTATGTTGGAATCCCAGATAAAGCGTGGACGATTCATGGTTGGAACGACATAGCCATGATAACCTTGAACTCGGAAATTGGTTTGAAATGTCCAGTTGGGTATTTTATAACGAGCTGTGAAATTCGCAAAATAGGACCCCAAGCGATTATTGTAGTTGAATGTCTCACTATTGTTGCGATAGCTAAAAGAATAAGAGCTAGCCAACTCTAATAGCAATTTTTGGCTTTCATAAACCAAATTGGGGCGGAAACTAAACTGCGTTTGCTGAGAACGATTCAAAGCAGAGATAGGTGCCAGAGGAGTAGCCGTTAGATAACCATAACTACGAATCAGAGAAACACTGCTTCTTCCACCCATTGTGAAATAGTCCGACAAAGCACGCTGATAACTGCCGCCGAACACCCACTCATAACCTCCGCGTACATTGATGGGACGAGAGCGATAGACTCCCGTTGTAGAGTCGTAAGAAAAGAGAGTCCCGATAGGATTCACAAAGCGTCGGTAATCAGCCGTGAACTGAAAACTCTGTACAGAACGGGCAATATTTCCTAAAAACGAAAGCGAAACATGGTGAGTGTAACTATCTTTCAAGTTCGGGTTGCCTTCCGTGATATACAGCGGATTTGAAGTGTCCACCCAAGCTATTTGGCTAAGTTGGTCTGCGGGAGTAGCAGAGTATTCATAGCCCCCCTTCAACGTGACTCCTTTTCGAATTTTCCATTGTACAAAAAATTCTGGTTTAACATACCAATCACGACGTGTGGAAGTAGTATCCACTCTTCCACGCAAATAGTTAAGTTGACGGTGCAGATTCTGTACTTCGAGAGATGGAAAGAATTGGAAATTGGCCACATTCCACGTTGCGTCAAGACTGATTTTCTGCGAATTGCCGATATCGCGACGACGATAAGAATTATTCACGTCACGAACCCGATTAAGAGAATCCTGAGGAAAGGGAGACAAGCCATCATAAGAGGGCAAATCGCTCAGCCTATAAAGATCCTCACGAACAAAACCACGCTCATGGTCATACTCATACTTCGCTGAAAGTCTACAATTACGCCCGAACCAACGCTCATAGCTTACAAACGCTTCTAGGTTTGAAGAATGAGATGGAGTGCGCCCATATTGTACCTCGCTAATAGGAGCACGCGACACATAGGATATGTCGCGATTGAGCAACTCACGAACAACTCCGCTCTTACCTCCTGCATTCATACCAATTTCCAGCTGACTCTTGTCGGCAAAGAAATGTGTCCATTTAAATTTTCCCTGTACGCTTGACGCATCCTCGCGCGTAGTTTGCCGCGTGTCAGAGTTGACCGTTCTTATAGCCAATAGTGCTGGAAGACTGGAATGCAAAGGATTATCGACAAGCGAATAAGGGTCGGCACTATAAACGCCATAAAGCGTATTATCAACATGATTTTCTTTACTATATCCCGCTTCAAACGAATAGGACAAAGAGTTGGCTGAATCTGGATTCCATTCACCTTCCAACATAAACTTAGGGTCAAAGACATTCTTACGCACATAGTGGTCAGTTAACTGGAAAGTTCTATCTTGGTTAGGAAAGAATGTTTCTTCAGTTTTATGCGTATTCTGCCAAGTATCCGTCCGGCCAATATTCAGAAAAGGAGAAATATAACTAGCCTGAGAGTCCTCTCCTTTTTGATGTTTATAGCCCAAAGCACCAAAGAGCTGTCGGCCAAAAGGAGAGTAAGAACCTGTCATTGAATTGCTAAAACTTTTTTCCAATACATGATTTGCCAAATTATCCCAGTTGAACACTGCTAAGACAGGGTCATGGATTGAAAGATAAGTGGCATCAAGATTCACCTGCGCCCGTTTGGGCGTTTGCCCTGTTAAAGAAGCCGTGCCATACCACTTATCAAGGAAACCAGGCTTAATAGTAATATCAAGAACGTGGTCTTCCGCTCCATCGTCCTTGCCTGTGCGCTCCTTCATCTTCGAGGCTTTGTTATAAGCCTTAATATTCTCAACAGCTTCTACTGGCAACTGCTGCGTCAGCAGATCATTGTTGGCCATCATGGGTTGCCCATTCATCAAAATGCGGATGGGCTTATCCATCCAATAGAGTTGCCCATCTTTGATAGTAACTCCTGGTAGTTTCTTTATGAGTTCCTCTAAGCGAGCTCCTTCACTTAGATTGAAAGCCGCAGGATTGAAGACAACCGTATCGCCACGCATCGTGAAACGCTTTGCATGGCCTTGAACCACAGCACTCTTCAATAAAATATCGGAAGGCTCTATGGCAATATCTCCTATATGTATGGTATCATTTCCTCCCAAATCTCCCGCCACAAATCGCCGAATAGTAATTTTATATCCCACCGTGGTAGCACGGAGCGTGGCCATACCCATTGCATCAGAAGAGAAGTTCCCTAAACTATCAGTTAGCGCATTAATCACAAAAGTCATTCTATCGACGTGTGATTCAACAGCCACAACTGCTTCTTCCAAAGGCTGCTTCGTCAAGGCATCAATCACTCTGCCGACGACAACATCTGCTGCTACTGGCACAGATAGCATGGCCAACAGCATTACCATAAAGATTTTTCGTGAAGTTTTCATAGACTTTTGTTTTGCGCAAATGTAAGTTTTTTTTAAGCAAAACAAGAATTCTAATAAAAAAGATAGAATAGAATTACATTTATCTGTATAAATGCACTAATATATATCGTGAAGGACAACAGATAGAAGGACTAACTTTCGTGCCAGAAATCCCACGCCACAAGGGCTTGAACATGGAGCATCTCAAGGCCATTCTTCACCACAGCTCCATGGGCTGCTCCGCGAGTCATAAACTGAGTTTGCTCGGGATTATAAACCAAATCGTAAAGAAGGTGTTGAGGAGTAAGCGAAGCGTAAGGAATGGCAGGTGCCTCATCTATGTGCGGAAACATTCCAACAGGAGAGCAGTTGACAATAACGGTATGTTCGGCCATGATTGTCGGAGTAAGTTCTTCATAAGTCAGTTGCCCAGGTTTCTTACTCCGGCTAACAAAAGTAGAGGCAATGCCGAGTTGTTGAAGCCCATACACAACGGCTTTAGAAGCCCCTCCTGTTCCAAGAATCAGCGCCCGTTTGTGGGAGGGATTGAGCAGCGGAGTAATTGATCGACTAAAGCCCACGACATCACTATTATAGCCATAAAGATGAGTACCATCGGCATCATGACTTACACGAATGACATTGACCGCCCCTATGGCTTTGGCTTCTTCTGATATTCTGTCGAGCATTGGCAGGACGGATTGCTTGTAAGGGATAGTGACATTCAAGCCTCGCAACTGCGGATCTTGAATAATGTCTAACAACTGCTCTGCCCTGAGTATTTCATAGTTTTTATAAATAGCTGCAATGCCCTCTTGCTCAAATTTCTCAGAAAAGAAACGAGCAGAAAAGGAATGCCCCAAAGGATAACCAATCAATCCGTAGTGCTCTGTCATTTCGTTGCGGTATAGAGGGTGCTCAAGCCAAAGGTGAAACGCTCAAATTGAACGTCCTTAAAACCTGCTTTTTGCAGGATCTTTTGCATTTCCTCGCCTTGCGGAAATGCCTCCATTGAGGCGGGGAGATAGTTGTAAGCCTTTGTATCTTTCGATATGAACCGCCCAACCAGCGGCATGAGTACGTGAGAATACAGTCCGAACACTTGCTTCATCGGGAAAGAATGAGGCGTAGTGAGTTCGATGATAACAAGGCGGCCACCTTCTCTAAGAACCCGGTGCATCTCACAAAGTCCACGGTCGAGATCCTCAAAGTTTCGGACACCATAAGCCACCGTCACAGCATCGAAAGCATTGTCGGGCAAAGACAGGTTCATACAGTCTTCCTTTTGAAACTTTATAACGTCAGAAAGGCCTGCTTCTGCAATTTTGCGACGTCCCACTTCCAACATTCCTTCACTAAGATCCACACCCAAGAGCTGCTCTGGCTTCAATCGGCGAGTAGCTAGCAAAGCAAAATCTCCGGTTCCTGTTGCCACATCAAGAATCTGCTTGGGAGCATAAGGCAAAAGAGTATCAATAGCTGTATTGCGCCAATAGCGATCAAGGCCTAATGATAAGGAGTGATTAAGAAGATCATAAGTAGGAGCTATATTATCAAACATTTTCTCTACTTGTTCACCTTTTCGACCTTCTTCACTGTAGGGTTTTATCTTCTCTTGGTTATACATCTTCTTTAGAATGCGTTTTAGAATGGAGACAATAAAAATTAGAAAAGATTACGAGATGCGAGTGAAGGGTGTATGAGAACACTTTTCTTGCCTCGCACCTCGTAACCTTATGAATATGATTGAAGAAAGAGACTTACTTCAAGTAGGCTGCAACATTTTGCTCAATGCGTTCTGCAAGACCTTCGCTCTCGTCACCTTCAAACTTCTCGCCTGTAATGTGTTCGTAGAGCTCTATATAGCGTTCACTAATACTACGAACAATTTCGTCCGTCATTTCGGGAACTTGTTGTCCTTCCTTACCCTGGAAACCATTTTCCATTAACCATTCACGAACAAACTCCTTAGAGAGCTGCTTCTGAGGCTGTCCTGCTTCAAAACGCTCTTCATAGCCTTCACTATAGAAATAGCGAGAAGAGTCGGGAGTATGGATTTCGTCCATCAAATAAATCTCTCCATTGTGAAGTCCGAATTCATATTTCGTATCTACGAGAATCAAACCGCGCTTTGCCGCAATCTCACTACCACGTTTAAACAACGCCATAGTATATTTCTCCAAGACAGCGTATTCTTCAGGCGTTGCTAGACCACGAGCAAGAATCTCTTCCTTAGAAATATCTGCATCGTGCTCCCCTATCTCAGCCTTGGTAGTAGGAGTAATGATTGGCTCTGGAAATTTTTGGTTCTCTTTCATACCGTCAGGCAGACGAACACCGCAAATCTCACGAACACCACTCTTATAGGTACGCCAAGCACTACCGCAGAGATATCCACGAACAATCATTTCAACGGGAAAGCCTTTACAAAGAACGCCAGCCGTAACCATAGGATCGGGAGTGGCTAACTTCCAGTTGGGACAAATATCCTTAGTGGCATCTAAGAACTTTGCCGCAATCTGATTGAGAACTTGCCCCTTAAAAGGAATACCTTTGGGAAGTATGACATCGAAAGCAGAAATGCGATCCGTTGCAATCATTACCAACTGTTCGTCGTTAATGTTATAAACGTCACGAACCTTTCCGTGGTAAACTCCCTTCTGACCTGGGAAATGAAAATCAGTTTTTGTTAAAGCACTCATTTTGTTTATATTTTTTTTTTGCTTTCCTGTTGTCGGCAGCAAAGCCAACAGCAGAATTGCCTTGTTAGCTTTTTGGGGGTAAAGATGAAGCAGATTGAGACTTTGCTTCACGTTTTATTTTCTGTTCTTTTTCATCGGACTCGTAGGCTTCAACGATACGCGTAACAAGCTTGTGACGCACAATATCTTTCTTTGTCAGCTCTACAAATGCAATACCAGGGATTCCTTTGAGGATGCGCTGTGCTTCCTTCAGACCGCTTTTCTGACTCAGCGGTAGATCTATCTGCGTTAAATCGCCAGTAACGATCATCTTAGTATCTTTACCCATACGGGTGAGAAACATCTTTATTTGAGCTGTAGTTGTATTCTGCGCTTCATCAAGAATCACGATGGCGTCATTCAGAGTTCGACCACGCATAAAGGCTAGAGGGGCAATTTGAATAACATTCGTATCCATATACTCTTGCAACTTTGCTGCGGGAATCATCTCTTGCAGTGCATCGTAAAGCGGTTGGAGATATGGATCTATCTTTTCTTTCATATCGCCAGGTAAGAAACCTAACTTCTCTCCAGCTTCCACAGCAGGACGACTCAAAATGATTTTACGAATAGACTTATTCTTAAGCGCACGCACAGCTAAGGCTATGGCCGTATATGTCTTTCCTGAACCAGCTGGCCCAATAGCGAATAGCAAATCATTCTTGCTGAAATTTTCAACAAGCTTGCGTTGGTTTTCAGAACGAGCAGTAATGGGACGTCCGCCTGTACTGTAGACTATAACATCCTCTGCGATCTCATTCTTTGTCGTCTCACCACGAGTTATATCTATGATGTTTTCTTCTGTGAGGGTATTGAACTTAACACAATGTTCAATAAGCGCTTGAAAAGTTTCTTCAAAGGCAACCATTTCTACTTCATCTCCCATCACTTTTAGGATATTGTCACGTCCTATTATACGAAGCTTAGGATTAAGTGCCCTTATCAAGCGTAAATTAGCATTTCCTGCACCATAAAATACTACAGGATCTGCCTCTTCGATAACGTAATGTTTCTCTATCAAACTGGTAGTGAATAAATAAAGACTCCACGACAAGATGCCATATAGGAGTATATGTTATTTTCCTGCAAAAATAATGAAAGCAAAGCATAATCCCACGTTTTTTAGTACTTTTGTTATCGACAATATCAAAAGCTATTAGCAAATAAAATATATGCGATTCACTCGACTTCACTTTCTGGGCTCATTCTTCACGATTGTCTTCATACTCCTCATTGTGAAATGCACAAATCCGAATCTTACTCTTTCATACAGCCTTCATACGGTAGATTCCGTCCTCTATTCTTACAGAAAAGGAAAAACGGATTCTATTTTAGTGCAAAGTGCCAAAGTAGACTCTATTTTCCTCCGCCCACGTGCACATATAAAACTGATGACAAAAGATGGACAACCTGTGAAGAATCGCGTAGTCAGTGTACCAACCTTTGCAGATGCATTTCCAGACATGAACGATGTGCAGTTAGCTACAGCCCAACGATTAGGATTGAAAAGTGTAATTGCTAACCGAGCGGAGGCAATAAAACACTCAGATAAGCTGGTTTATATTGGCGACAATCCTTTCTACAAAGTTGAACGTCTACATCAATCTATTCCCTATCTTATTCCCCGTGCAGCTACATTACTCAATGAAATTGCGCGCTCCTTTATAGATTCTTGCGCAAGTAAAGGCGTAGGATTCCATAAGATTGTTATCACCTCCGTCACAAGAACACGAGAAGATGTAGAAAGATTGCGGCGATTCAATTCGAATGCATCCGAACAAAGTTGCCACCAATATGGAACTACTTTCGATATTGGTTACAACAAATTTGAACGCGTGAATGATCCTGATGGAACGAAACGTCCCACAGAATGGGGAACGCGCTTAAAGAGTATCTTAGCCGAAGTTCTTAACGACCAACGCAAATTGGGAACCTGCTACATAAAATACGAGTACCGCAAACCATGCTTTCACATAACGTGCCGATAAGCTTTGATTAGGCCTATCTAAAATTTCACCAGATAGTAATAAAACACAATAAAGATCTTCGAAAATATCCTTATTGCGTTTTAAGATACAATAAGGATGTCAGCTGACATCCTTATTACCCCAATTCGGGATAAGCAATACTTCTTTTTCCTCAAAAAAAGTTTCAATAAAA
>NZ_DBHHRH010000002.1:0-175552 GCF_057240785.1 Alloprevotella sp.
TGCGGTTTTAAGAAACTCATGAAAGAGCGTTTCTTAAACCGAATTGGGGTTATTAAATTCAAAGTGTGACGACATTACGACATAAAACAGAAATAAAGATATAGGGAGTGAGGAGAATTGCTCATATTTTCTAACCTCTCTCTTCACACCTCAGCCACAATAAGCGCGCCAGCTGACGCAATAAGGCTTTCAGCTGACAGCCTTATTGTATTTGAAAACGCAATAAGGATATTTACGATCAAACCCTATATACTCCCACACTAAGATTGACTCTAATTGCATAAAGAAATGAAAATGTGACCATTTCCAAAGGAGGAAGAAGAAAGTAATATGTGTGTATGGAAATTTATTTTTACCTTTGCCGCATATTTGTCTTGATATGTTCGGAAGATTACGACACGTACTGCTCACAATCGCTTTTCTGCTCATTGGTAGCACCACTACTTGGGCCGATAAAAACTTTATTCTGGTAATCGATCCAGGTCATGGCGGACATGATGCAGGAGCAGTGGGTGGTTTCTCTAAAGAAAAGGATATAAACCTTCAAGTGGCACTCGCCTTCGGTAATTTGGTGGAGCAAAACTGCCCCGATGTAAAGGTGATTTATACGCGCAAGACGGACATTTTTATTCCGCTCGACACGCGCGCCGATATTGCGAATAACGCCAAGGCGGACCTTTTCATCTCTGTACATACCAACTCCTTACCAGCTGGACGCATAGCTTACGGCTCGGAAACTTACACTCTCGGTATGGCGCGTGCTGGAGCTAACCTCGAAGTGGCAAAACGCGAAAATAGTGTTATCACCTACGAAAAGGATTATCAGACACGCTACCAAGGTTTTGACCCCAACAAAGCGGAGAGTTATGTTATCTTCGAATTTATGCAGGACAAATTTATGCGACAGAGCATAGACTTGGCACGCTGCATCCAGAAACACTATGTACGCGCCAATCGCAAGGACAAAGGCGTGCATCAAGCGGGATTCCTCGTACTTCGCAAAACCAGTATGCCCGCTGTGCTAACAGAATTAGGCTTTATCTCAACGCCTGAAGAAGAAACGTTTCTCAACTCCAAAGAAGGAATCAACACGCTCAGTACGGCTATATATAATGGTTTTATAGACTATCGCAAGCAGCACGGATACGTAGGGAAGACTCTACCACCTCCCATCTTCAGCAACTATTCCGCAACGGAGACTACGCCGAAGGAGGATGCCACAGTGGTACAGGTTGTGCCAGTAGAAACAAGCAACACTCCCATTGTTGCTCCTCAAGAGAAAGAGGATACAGAAACAACAATCATTGCCGAGAAAAGAAATACCAAAGCTGCAGAGAATGCTCCAGCAAAGCCAACCCACAGAGAAACGGCAACGCCACGCAAAGAACCCACAAAACCGAAACCTCGCAAAGAGGAAAAACAAGTTACAACGATCAAGCCCACTCCCGCAGCAAAAACTCCAACAGGCCCAACGTATACAATCCAGTTTGCTGCTACCTCAACGGAGGTTTCGCTCAAAGATCCCACTTTCCGCGGAATGGAAGATGTGAAATGTACGAAGCGAGGTAACCTCTATATCTACACAACGGGGCACTACAATAGTAAAACCGAAGCCGAACAAGCAGCTAAGAAACTACCAGCGCGATATAAGAGTTATCTCATCGTAAAAGAAAAAGATCTGGCAGTTTCCGCACAGTCGTCCGCTAACTCGGAAAAGCATTCCGCAGCGAAAAAAGTTGAGAGAAGCGAACCTGCTAAAGAGCAAAACAAGCTCACCTTCTGCTTGCAGTTTGCCACCACGCCAACAAAACTCCCCACCACTGATGCACGCTTTAAGGGACTCCCCGATGTGCGATGCTATCACGAGGGGAAACTCTACAAATACACGTCGGGCAACTATGCCTCTCAAGCAGAAGCACGCAGCGCACTCAAAGAGCTGCAAAAGAAATATCCCGATGCTTTTATCGTCAAGTTTCAAGGTAACGAGAAAAAATAATTATACATACATTCACCCGACAATCAACACATACAGAACAATATGCGTTTTTTCACAAAAGAAGTAAAGATTGCTTTGACAGCCATTGTAGCCATCGCTGTGCTCTACGGCCTAATCAATTTCATGAAAGGTGTTAACATCTTTAAGTCGTCTAATACCTACTATGTAGAGTTTGAAAACATTCAAGGACTAACGGTCAGTAACGCCGTCTATGCCAATGGGTATCCCGTAGGCATTGTACGCAGTATTGAATACGATTACGATCGCACTAATAAGGTGGTAGTTGCTGTAGAACTCGATAAAGAAATGCGCGTCCCCAAAGGGACAAAGGCAGAACTTGAAACATCGCTCATGGGCGGTGTGACGATGAATCTCGTCCTCGGTCCTAACCCCACACAATATATAGAACGAGGCGACACGCTCAAAGGAGGTCCACACGAGGGAGCTATGTCAAAAGTGGAGCAGAGCGTTCCGCAAATGGTAGCTCTCATTCCGAAGATTGACTCTATCCTAACTAATTTCACACGCCTCACCAGCGACCCTGCTCTACAACAGATGCTACACAATGCAGCAGCTATCTCGGCAAACCTCCGCACCACGAGTGCACAACTCAACACGATGATGGGGCGCGATGTGCCACAGATGATGGCAAAACTCAACCAAGCAAGTACAAACCTGAATAAACTTAGCAAAAACTTGGCAGGCGTGGATGTACAATCCACTATGAAACAGGTGAATTCCGCACTGAATGAAGTAGAAGGTTTCTCCCGTAATATCAACAACCTGTCTGGACAGCTCAATACCAAACTCAACTCAAAAGACAACAGTTTAGGAATGCTCATGAACGATCGTGGACTTTACGATAATCTCAACCGCACTGTTCAACATGCTGACTCTCTTGTCACCGACCTCAAGGCGCATCCGAAACGCTACGTCCACTTCAGCGTGTTTGGCAGAAAAGACAAATGAGAATAGCTCCTTCGGATGCTACAAAGATAGACTAAGAAGCTACATAATGCATAGTGCCGGCCACCACACACCATGGTAGTCGGCATTTATCTGCCTCTTCCATCACCCACTAAAAAGCTAAGAATAGCAGAAGGAAAAGATACGAATACACAAGCTTAAAATTTTGCTCTTTAGGTTTTTTTTGCGAATTTTGCAACCACTTCTCTAAACAGAAGGAAGATATACATAATGAGTAACACCCATCAGCAAGACCAGTGGGAGGTTTTCCTCTCCATCCTTAAAAGAAGCATTTCCGAACAGGAATTTAGGACGTGGTTCTCTGCCGTACAGTTCGTAAGCTATGAAAGCCACGTGCTGAGAATTGGTGTTCCCAATCGTTTCCTTACAGAATATATCGAGGGGCATTTCCTTAAAGAGATGACCAGTGCGATTGAGCAAGCGTTCGGCGTTGGCACTTCGTTGCAATATACGATCATAACTTCTCCCGATGATGAAAACCAACCACAACGCCCTGCCGCACATCCCGAGCCGAAACTACCGCCTCTGGATTCGAACCTCAATCAGAATTTTACGTTCGACAATTTTGTGGAGGGACAAAGCAATAAGTTGGCACGCACTGTGGCTCTTTCCATCGCAGAGCATCCTGGAAAGACATTCAACCCTTTCTTCCTCTACGGTCCCAGCGGAGTGGGCAAAACTCACCTTATTTCTGCCGTTGGGCACAAGCTCTTGAAGCTCTATCCCGATAAGCGTGTACTCTATGTTCCTGCACATCTTTTCAAAACGCAGTTTATTGATTCTGTGCGCAATAACACTCAGAATGACTTCATACACTTCTATCAAACGATAGATGTGCTTATCATCGACGACATTCAAGAGTTTACTACCACCAAGACTCAACAAGCTTTCTTCCATATCTTCAACCACCTGCAGCTGAACGGCCGGCAGATCATCATCTCCAGCGACCGTGAACCGGCAAAGTTTGAAGGGATTGAAGAACGCATGTTAACGCGTTTCCGCGCGGGAATGATGGCTCCGATAGAACGACCTGATTTAGCTCTGC
The DNA here is from genome assembly GCF_057240785.1 of Alloprevotella sp. Classification (NCBI taxonomy): domain Bacteria; kingdom Pseudomonadati; phylum Bacteroidota; class Bacteroidia; order Bacteroidales; family Prevotellaceae; genus Alloprevotella; species Alloprevotella sp. The sequence continues at coordinate 4,029 of NZ_DBHHRH010000002.1, forward strand.
GCCGGGCTATTCTTCAGACGAAGATTCGTCGCGACGGACTCAAGTTTCCCAAAGAAGTAGTCGACTTCATTGTGACCCACGTAGATAGTAGCGTTCGCGATTTGGAAGGTATCATTAGTTCTATCATGGCCTATTCCATCGTAGATTTCTGTGGAGAAATCACACTACCTCTGGCAGAACGCATCGTTTCTCAAGCCATCAATTTGGCAAAAAAGGAACTTTCGCTCAACACCATTACGCGCCATGTTTGCACATATTTCGGCGTGAAAGAAAAAGAAGTCATGTCGAAAACTCGCAAGCAGGGCATCGTACAGGCTCGCCAAATCTCTATGTACCTCAGCCATAAATACACGGATTTGTCTTACGCCGAAATAGGACGACAAATGGGCAAGAAGGACCACTCCACTGTGCTCCACTCTTGCAGTATGGTGAAGCGTCGCTTGTCAACTGAAAAGAACTTCCGCCACCAGGTGGAAGAAATCGAAGCAGGTTTTAAGAACTAAAATCTGTTTTTATTAAGGAAAGGGCTTCTACTCATGTCTCCCCTACAAGCTCTCAAAAAATACTTTGGTTATAATAGCTTTCGCCCCAAGCAAGCCGAAATCATCGACACAGTACTTGGCGGGCGCGACTGCTTTGTGCTGATGCCTACTGGAGGCGGGAAATCGGTGTGCTATCAAATACCGGCAGCACTTCTTCCGGGTCTAACCATCGTAGTTTCCCCACTCATCTCGCTCATGAAGGACCAAGTGGAAAGTCTCTTAGAAGCAGGCATTCCCGCTTGCGCCATCAACAGTTCACTCCCGCTTGAGCAGAGCGTGCAACTCCAAGAGGCGTGTGTAAACGGGAAATACAAACTCGTCTATCTTTCCCCCGAAGCATTATTAGCTTCCTTGCACGGGTGGATTTCTCGCGCTAAAATTTCGCTCATCGCTATCGATGAAGCTCACTGCATTAGCCAGTGGGGGCACGACTTCCGCCCCGAGTATACGCAATTAGGACAAATCCGTCGCGGACTACCTGATGTCCCGATGATGGCTTTAACTGCCACGGCGGACAAGGTGACGCGTGAGGATATTCTCAAACAGCTCGGGTTGCACAACCCTTATATTTCCGTTTCCTCCTTCGATCGTCCCAATCTTTCTCTGACGGTCATTCGCGGCTTTAACGGAAGCGAAAAACTCAAAGCCATTCTCCGATTCTTGCGCGAACGCCCCGGACAAGCAGGCATTATATATTGCATGTCGCGCAAGACAACGGAGAGCGTAGCTGAAAAACTCACAGCAAAAGGCGTTCGCGCACTCTCCTACCATGCTGGACTATCAGCCGATGTTCGCGACAAAACACAAACGGCATTTATCAACGATGATGTTCAAATCATTGTTGCCACCGTAGCGTTTGGTATGGGCATCGACAAGAGCAACGTACGCTGGGTCATCCACTACAACCTCCCCAAAAGCATTGAGAGCTACTATCAGGAGATAGGACGTGCTGGGCGCGATGGCGACCCTGCCGACACACTCCTATTCTACAATTATGCCGACATCATTCAGCTTGAACGTTTCGCTCAGGATAGTGGTCAACAGAATATCAATATGGAACGCCTCAACCGCATGCGAGAATATGCCGAAGCCAGTGTCTGTCGCCGCCGCATCTTGCTCAACTATTTTGGTGAAGAAACAAGCACCGACTGCCACAACTGTGATGTTTGCAAAAATCCTCCGACACGCTTCGATGGCACTACGCTCGCGCAGAAAGCCCTCTCGGCCATCGCCCGCACCGAGGAAAGCATCGGTTTCAGCACAGTTATCGACATCTTGCGTGCCACCTATTCGCCCACTGTCCGCTCCTCCCACTATGAACAACTAAAGACATTTGGCGCAGGGCGGGACGTAACGGCTCACGACTGGCGCGACTATCTGCTACAGATGCTCCAACTCGGGCTTGTGGAGGTGGCATACAACGAGGGCGACCACCTAAAGATTACCACCTTAGGGCGCGATGTCCTCTTTGGCCGTCGCCCCATCGAATTTGCCCAAATTCAGCACGAAGATTTCCAGAGAAAGGAGAAAGAAAAAAAGGCAGCGCGCCAAAAGGAAAAAGATACCCTCTCTCTCTTCGATGCGGAAGAAATACAGCGTGGGGTCACAAACGGAGAGATGTTCGAACGCCTCAAAGATCTCCGCTTGCGCTTGGCTCGAGAACAAGGATTCCCGCCCTATGTCGTATTCAACGACCGCACACTCCACGCCATGGCAACACTCCGTCCACACACGCTGGACGATTTCGACCGCGTCCCTGGCGTTGGCGACTTCAAAAAAGCAAAGTACGGAGAGGTGTTCTTAGAAGAAATCAACAGATAGGAAGCACTCCTCCTGCAACATTCACAATCAAAGTTCTTGGCTAAATCATCACACAGATTTAGGAAAGGCTCCATTATATTTGCACCCAGAAGCAGAAAGGATACTAAAAGATAACAAAGATGAAACAAAAGGTAATTATCCTGACAGGTGCCAGTAGTGGTATAGGGTATCAAACAGCAGAAAAATTAGCTAAAGAAGGACACATCGTTTATGGCGCAGCACGCCGGATTGAAAAGATGGAAACACTAAAGGCTTTTGGTGTAAAACCTCTGTGGGTGGATGTAACATCAGAAGAAAGCATAAACAAAGCCATAGAAACAATCATTACCACAGAAGGTAAAATTGATGTATTAGTAAACAATGCTGGATATGGTTCATACGGTGCCGTTGAAGATGTCGATATAGAGGAAGCACGCAAGCAGTTTGATGTCAACTTATTCGGTGTTGCTATGCTCACCAAAAAGGTTCTCCCGTATATGCGCCAGCAAGGTAGCGGAACGATAATAAATGTAGGTTCTATGGGCGGACGCTTAACAATCTTTTTCGGAGCTTGGTATCATGCCACTAAATACGCCTTAGAGGCATTTAGTGATGCTCTACGCATGGAAACAAAGCAATTTGGAATAAATGTAGTTATTATCGAACCTGGTGGCATCAAAACACCATGGGGATACATCGCAGCCGATCATTTAGAAGAAAGTTCTAAAGGAGGAGCATACGAAAAGCAAGCTCACAAAACAGCAGAAGGAATGCGCAAACAATATAGTGGCAACATGATGAGTAACCCCAAAGTCATAGCAAATACTATCAGCAAAGCAATCAATGCGCATCGGCCTAAAGCACGCTATCTCATCGGATTCGGAGCAAAGCCTCTTGTCTTCTTACATACTATTCTCCCCACACGATGGTTCGATTGGATCATGATGCATGTTTTTCAAACTTAGGTATATACGTTCTTAGGATCTTACACTCAAAGCGTGACAACGTAACGGCAAAAAATAAAAGCTTGGGGTGAGGAAGGTGGGTGCTGTGCGACACCAGCGGTGTCGCATAACACCCACTCCTACTCATACCCATCTTCACTCATCTACGCCTGCTGTACGAGGACTCAACAAAAATCTGCAATACCAACTTAAGGATATTGCGGAAATGAACCACTCTTTTAAGAAACGGCTTTTTATCTATTTCTCTTCAAAAAGGGTGCATATTTATGCAAAAAGGAGTATTTTTACCTGCCAAATAGGTGATAGAAAAATATGACGCTTCCATTAGATTTAGCCACAGATAAATGGCAACAAAACTTCAGATCGAAGAAAAAGGAATCAGACTTTTTGATGCAAATAATAGAACAAGAATAAGTATTCTCTTTATAATAACAACCTAAACAAACACATGAAAAAAGCTACATATACCATTGGTGAGGAGTCTTTACAAGAATGGGAAAGTAAGAATGGATCTCCTGTATATATTGTCTTGACCGGCAATGTCTCTGCTGACACTTTTACCCAGTTAGCAAAAGAGTTTGACTACACTAAATATCAGCGTATCTCATTTGAAAATCTGGTTATATCTGATTATAAGTATGATAACGGCTTTACTTGGTCGTTCGAAGAGGAACTGTATAGCTACATGACGGAAGACGGCGAAAAACTTTATGTTTTATTAAAACTCTTTCTCAACTCACATCACACAAAGGATTTCGTAGTGGCAGATAATTGTGTATTCTCAGATGATCGGAAAACACTTGTTCACATTCCTGAAGCAAGGAGCGTGGTCATCCCCCCGCATGTGGAACACATTGGTGTTGGCACTTGTTGTGGCTATGAAATGATGTCTGAAATCAAACTAAACCAAGGATTGAAGAGTATAGGGAAAGGTGCGTTTATCTTAGCTGGCATAACTCAGCTATGTATGCCGGATTCCGTTGTGGAGTTAGGAGATAATGCCTTTCTGATGTCAGACCTCGAAAAGGTACGACTTTCCAACTCTTTGGTGTCCATACCATGCGGCTGCTTCAATCTCTGTTGCATAGAAAAAATTAACCTTCCTTCAAGTATCAAAACGATAGGAACCAAAGCGTTAGCAGGATTGTTATGGATTGATGAAATAGACATTCCAGAAGGCGTTGAACGAATAGACTTCGATGCTTTTGAAGCAATGTGCCGAGTGTCTCTTCCTTCTACCTTGAAAGAAATAGCACCCGACTTCTATTATGAAGAATGTATAGACAATCCTCAAGATGTTCCTTACATCACGGTGCATCCTGATAACAAAACCTTTGTATCAATAGAAGGAAGCTTATATTTTAGAGATTCGGGAGAGCTTGCTCTTGACGCTAAATATAATGATTCGGAATACTTTGATTAAGCAACAAAGGCAGCGATGATTCTACACCTAAAAGAGTTGTTACCAGTCGAGACCGCGATAAGGTTTCATTAGGTTATGATTTTCAACTTGATAAGGATTGAAGCCCTCACGCTTAGAGGCTTCAACACTCAAACCGAGCGAGAAGCTGTCGCTCACCTTCCAGTTGGCTCCCATCCCTACGCGATATTTCGCAGGAGCGTCCCAATAGTAAGGACTCCATAATAGTGCGCTTTTGGGCACTAAACTTGCCGTGGCATAGGCGTACACATCGAGTTTTTCTGTAGCTCGATAGGCTGCAAGAACACCCACTCCCAGTTCAGTACCGCCATATCCGCCCCATTTCATGTGGTTGGCGAAAACACCAGCAGCAAAGAGCAGTCGCGTACTGACAGGTTTTACATACGCCAACGCCACGTTTTGGCCAAAACCAACCCCACTGGGTGCATGTTTCCCGAAAGCTACAGAAGCACTCATGCCGAACTGTACGTTCAGGCCAGGATGTAGCGACCAGCTACCGCCCCAGAAATTGCCATAGAACGGAGAGAATGCACTATATGCGGGATTGCGCACCTCGAGAATCGGCTGCAAAGCTTCGTTTTGGGCCAGCGGTTTGTGGGCTGCGACGGCAACGGTTGTTGTATCAACAGAGAGGGATTCAACAACATCCTGTGCACTGAGAGTTTGGCACAAGAAAAACAATATCAAGAATAAACTTATCAGATGCTTCATCGGATTTGCTTTTGCTTTTGTGGCAAAGATAGAGACTTTACCTTTTTTGCGCTACTAACAAAAGCTAAAAAAACATGTAAAACTTTATCAGTTGGGATTTTCCGCGTAACTTTGAACGAAAATAATGTAATGAAAATCTCAACGATACGGCTCTTGCCACTACTTTTATTTTGCCTTTACACGGCAACAATTGGGCAAGCACAAACTTTGCGCCAACGCCCGTTGCGCGGCATTAGTGCCGACAGTGTAGTGTTCTTGAGCAAGGATCAAACAAACCTCCGAATGGCGGGCATGATTGGGACTACTCCTGCCATGCCTCGACCGCTCGCGGAATGGCGAAAGAAAGACGTGAAAGCTCTGTTGAGAACTGCCCCTACACCGCAGCAGTCTACGCTCACAGCTCCGCAATCCGTTTATGAAGCTATCAGCACCATTCAGCATTGTTTACCGCTCCTACGATGGACGGGTGAGGCGCGCTACTGCGATTCGCTCAACGAAGCTCTCTTCAATCAGCTCATGCCGGCCTTGCTAACAAAAACATTCGAGCAGCATCTGGCGCAACAAGCCGTGGTAGATGCTACACAGTGGATGTATCTCACAGACGAGCAGGGTGTTTCTATCAATCTCTATCTCAACGTCTTTGCTCGGATTGTCACACCAAAATTTGCGCTCACGCTGGATCAGACCAGTAGGATGCCGTTTGGAAGTCGGGTGCAACTGCGCATTGGTGGCTTGAAGAGTCAGACACCGCTGGAGCTCCGATTTTTCATTCCGTCGTGGCAGAAAACGATGCCACTCATTTATGTGAATGGGCGCGAGGAGTTTTGCACCATCGAAAAGGGCTACGCCGTCATTCGTCGAAAATGGAATGCAGGCGATGAAGTGTTTTTCGATTTCGATCTCACACCACGCATTGAGAGGTCGCTTCTCCGTGTGGGTTCTCTCTTTTATGTGCCAACAGCAGAACCTTCATTGCCCGCCTATCCCAGCAATGAGCTGAACCGCTATGAGCACCCTATCCTGCAAGGCAAAGGCTTTACAGCAGAACCTATTACAGACAAACCTATACTGCCATAAGAGAAAAACCCTTTGCTCCATCGAGCGCAACTGCCCCACTCTCACCTCCTTTTTTCTCTCTCTGATTCTCCACAACACATGCTTTCCCTACAACAACAAAAACAACTGCTTCAGAAAGAATATGAGTTCGAACGCAATGAGTTCCGCCGCGAAACGGAGGCGTTCGGTATCGGACGAAAGGTGAAACGTGGCGATTGTTGGTTTCCCGTAACCGTGGGGCGCAGCTATTACAACTCGCTCGATCGCTTAGTGGTGGAAATTCATCGCTCGACCGACTCTGATATTGAACACAACTTTGAATATGGTCGCTCTGTCTGCTTTTTCTCACAACAGAACGGCGATAACTTGACATACCTCAACTTTAGCGGCACAATCAGTTATGCCGAAGCCGACAGGATGGTGGTGGTTCTGCCCAACGAGCAGGCACTGTCCCAATTGCAAGCATTGGAGAATGGCGGTGTTCAACTGAATTTTGACGAGACTTCGTACAAGCTTATGAACGAAGCCCTTGATGCGGTCATCAGTGCCCGTGGAAACCGCTTGGCAGAACTGCGCGACATCATTCGCAGTAGGAATCCCGTGAGCAGAACGGAGAACCTGCTCCGTCTGAACCTACCATGGCTCAATGCCTCTCAGGAACAGGCCGTTAATGATGTGTTAGCGGCACGCGATGTTATGATAGTACACGGGCCACCGGGAACGGGAAAGACCACAACGCTTGTGGAAGCTATCATGGAGGTGATGCGGCGCGAACCACAAGTGATGGTGTGTGCTCAGAGCAACATGGCTGTCGATTGGATTTCGGAACAACTTGCTGATCGCGGAGTAAGCGTGCTTCGCATTGGTAATCCGTCGCGCGTGACAGACAAGATGTTGAGTTTCACCTACGAGCGACGCTTCGAAAGCCACCCCGACTACTCCACCCTGTGGAGCATACGCCACACCATTCGCCAACTCTACTCCACACCGCGCAAAGGTCGCAGCGAGAGTTTCCACCAAAAGATTGCGCGTCTTCGGGAGCGGGCTGACGAACTGGAACTTCGCATCCGCAATGCTCTCTTCGATCAATCACGAGTGGTGGCTTGCACCTTAGTGGGCAGTGCCAACCAACTCCTGCAAGGCATCCATTTCCATACCCTTTTCATCGACGAAGCTGCACAGGCTCTCGAACCGGCGTGTTGGATAGCGCTGCGAAAATGCGACCGCTTCGTGCTGGCAGGTGACCACTGCCAGTTGCCCCCGACTATCAAAAGCAACGCAGCGCGCTATGGAGGCTTGGATAAAACGCTCATGGAAACGCTCGCGGAGACACATCCCGAAGCTGTACGCCTACTGACGGTGCAATACCGAATGAACGAAGCACTGATGCGATTCAGTTCCGAATGGTTCTATGAGGGAAAGTTACAAGCCGCACCAGAAGTAAGCCACCGCGGCATTATGGCCGACATGGATGAGCCACTTGTGTGGGTTGATACGGCGGGAGAAGACAACGAAGGGCAAGAGGATTTTCACGAACAATTTATTGGAGCGAGCTACGGCCGTATCAACAAGGCGGAGGCACGGCTCACACTCGCCACACTCATTGACTACGCCGAGCGCATAGGGCGACAACGCCTCCTCGAAGAGCGCATCGACATCGGCATCATTTCTCCCTACAAAGCTCAAGTGCAGTATCTCCGCGCTCTGCTAAAGAAAAATTCCTATTTGCGCCCTTTGCGCAAGTCGATCACTATCAACACTGTTGACGCCTTTCAAGGGCAAGAGCGCGATGTTATCCTCGTGTCGCTCGTGAGAGCTAATGAGGCGGGCGAGATTGGTTTTCTGAACGATCTGCGCCGCATGAATGTTGCCATCACACGAGCGCGAATGAAACTCATCATTTTAGGAGCGAGCACGACGCTTTGCCGACATAAATTCTATAAGAAACTATACGATAATTGCAGCAAACTGACCATCCAGTCCCTCCGCCAAAACGAAGACTCAGCAGAAGCGCGCGCCTAAGAGGGCGATAAGAGAGAAGGAGGTTTAGCTATATCTATTGGCATCTTTCCTTTTGCTGTTTTGCAAAAGGAAAGATGCCATATCCTCCCATAAATAGCAAGACAGACTTAGAAAAGTAGAAAAGAAGAATCCTTATAGTACGATTTTTGAAACTATGGTTTGCATTCTTCGTTGTTTTGACTATTTTTGTCCAAAATTTCCCACCTAATCATTTAAAATGAAAAAAATTACTTACTTGTTATCCGCTCTGGCCTTGTCGGCAGCACCGGTGATCAGTAGTGCACAGAGCCAATTCTCTCTGCAATCACAGACGCTGACAAATTCCGACAACGAACCAGGACCGGTATTTCCGCTCCCTACCGAACGGCAACTGAAATGGAACGAAACAGAGTTCTACGCTTTCTTCCACTACGGAATGAACACCTACACCAACTTGGAATGGGGTAATGGCGACGAAGCCGAATCTATTTTTGCACCAACAGCAGCCCCCAACCCTGAACAATGGCTCAAAGCAGTACAAGCTGCCGGCATGAAGGGTGGTATTGCTGTTGTCAAGCACCACGACGGTTTCTGTCTTTGGCCTACTTCTTCGACAACCCATTCTGTTGTCAAAGCTGGTAACGCCTTTGGCCGAGAGACCAATATTCCTCGCGATTTCGCAGCAGCAGCTCAGAAATTAGGTTTGAAATATGGTTTCTACGTTTCTCCTTGGGATCGAAACTCAGCGCTTTATGGTACTGACAAATATGTGAAAGATGTTTTCCTCCGTCAGTGTGCCGAATTAGCTACTTATGGTACGGATCAGTTCGAAATGTGGTTTGACGGCGCGAATGGTGGCGACGGCTACTATGGCGGACGCAAAACAACAATTAGCGTTGACCGTGAGACATACTATGATATTCCGAACTTGCGCGACTCCATCCACAAAGTTTGTCCTAACATCATCCTCTGGGGGGTTGGCGGAGAAGCGCGCTGGATTGGTAACGAAGCTGGTTGGGCTGGTGAAACCAACTGGGCAACAGAGAACCTCGGTTATGCACCTGAGCGAAACGGTATGTACGGTACTGAAGATGGCTGGATTTGGTTCCCAGGCGAGAGTGACGCTAAGATGACCGACCAGGGATGGTTCTGGCACAGCAACGAATCGCCACTGAGCGCAGAACGCCTCTTCCAGATGTATTTGGAAACAGTGGGACGCAACGCTACACTCATTTTGAACTGCCCACCCAACAAGGCCGGTGTTTTGCCCGAAGCCGACGTAAGAGTACTCAAACAACTCGGAACGATGCTTAAGAACAGACTTGGCAACGACTTAGCTAAGAATGCACACATCGAGGTGAGCAACACACGTACGGCAGGTGCTCATCGCAACTACGAAACAGCGAACCTAACAGACGGCGATGCTAAGACATACTGGGCAACAAATGATGGTGTGAACAATGCCACTATCACACTGACTTGGGACACTCCCCAAACCGTGCGCTACGTTATGTTGCAGGAATACATCCGCCTCGGACAGCGTATCAAGAGCTTCAAGATTGAAACCTCCGCTGATGGCACAACGTGGAAAGCAGCAGCCCCCGGTGTGACCACTACCACAGTAGGTTACAAGCGTATCATTCCACTCAATGGTTCTACTGCAAATAGTTACGGCAACGGCACTTCTGTTAAAGCAGTTCGTATCACGCTGACAGATTCAAAGTCTTGCCCTACACTCTCCACCCTTTCAGTTTTCTAAGATTCCATAACAATGAAACACCCCATCATATCTGGTGCTTTACTCTGTATGGCAGCACTTCCTGCCACAGCGGTAGCACAGTCCATCAACTTTGAGACTCAGGACTATAAATCAATCGGTGTTTACGACACATGGGAGAACTCTCCTTTCCGTAAAGGCCAACTGCAAGGAAACGTAGCAGTGGTTGACAACCACCTTACTGCAATGGATTCCGTCCTTTCTATTGTTCCCAATAGCTCTGCAAAGATTCTTGGCTTCCAGCGTTCGCGCTATGGTAGCAACACGTTCGGTGCGCGCATCGACTTAAAAGAGACCTTCGAACTTACGCCAGAGACTAAGTACGTACACGTGCTCATCAATAAGCCTGTAAGTGGTCGCGTTATGCTCATTGGTTTGGGTAAACGCAAAGACCGTGCTGGTCAAAATGCTGAGACGGAACAATTCTGGGTTTTCTCCAACAATACGGTAACACCGGATCAGTGGTGCGATGCAGTATTTCCAATCAAGGGTGCTGGCGGCATAGATATTTATAGCCTTGTGGTAGTGCCCGATGCAGAGTCTTCTCACACGCGTTCGGCCGACTTTGCGTGCTACATCGACAAGATTGTCGTAAACGACAAATCGACCTCCGATATCGAGCGCGAGGATTACCCCACGAGCTTTAAGAAAGACCAAACTTACACCCGCGGAGACCGTGGCTTGAAGGCTGTAAAACTGCAAGCTTCTACGATCAATGTGGCGGCTTCTATTACAAAGGGAAAGACTCCTGTTTACTCAGATCTCACCTCTAAGCAGTTCCAGGTGAAACCAGGTCAAACAGTAACTCCTGCCTTCGACTACTCTGGTACATGGATGAGCGGTTACGTTTACCTTGACTATGGACGCGATGGAAAGTTCTCCTACGACATCCAAGCTAATGGTAAACCCGACAACTCCGACCTCGTCACTTATTCGTTCTATAAGAACAAGAACAGTAAGGGAACTTCTGTAAATAATGGTAACACTCTCGTTCAACCATCATTTACGATTCCTGCAAACCTGCCGATAGGTTTCTATCGCATGCGTTACAAAGTGGACTGGGATAATATAGACCCACGTGGTAATGCCTCACACGACAACAACATTGTGAACAACGGTGGTGCAATTGTGGATGTACGCCTCAATGTACACGGCGACAGCGTCAACGTGAACGATGCCAACCGTAATGGTGAGGTATTGGCTGCAGACGGCTCTAAACTCAACAGCTATCGCATTCCGTTCGGTAAGAGTTTCACCATCAAGATGAACCCCGAGCGCGGTTTCACTTATAGCGGTATCCGTCTGCGCCATGGTTACAACTTGGCTGGCGATTCTCTTGTCCACAGCACTCCACAATACGAAGATGTTATCTTCAGAAAGTCACAATTCAAGAAAGACGACACCTTCACTATTCCCGCAATCTATGTTGACGGTGATCTCGAGATTGAAGGGCTCTTTATCAGTAGTACAAGTACTGTTGTAAACGACTACCCCGTAAATTTTGATAAGGCCACAAAGCGTACTCGCACCGACCGCGTTCTCAACGGAGTTGGCTTGGGCGAAATAGCTCACAACGTGGCCAACACTGAACTCATGTACCACAACTTGACAAGCAAGTCTTTCATTGCTCGCCAAGGTAGTACAGTAAAGCCTTTTGTTAATTACAGTGCAGGCTGGATGAACGCCTATGTGTACCTCGATAAGGAACAAGATGGAGATTTCAACGTGGAAGAAGTAGGTGCCAAAGGAGCACTCACAGAAAGCACGGATCTCGTATCCTTTTCAGGCTTGACACTGAGCGATCAAACACGCTATAACAGTGCGGGTACTCAACTTGACAACCTGAACACTCTCAACACTCCTGCATTTAAGATTCCTGAGAACCTCGCTGACGGTTTCTATCTGATGCGCTATAAGGTGGACTGGGACAGTGCAGACCCTGCTGGCCGCATTGATGAGCAAAACAACATCGTAAACAATGGCGGTGCCATTGCAGATATTCGCGTGCTCGTCACTAAGAGAGAGAAAGTGACCGCTAAAGTTTTTAGCAATCACGGTCTACTTACTTCTTTCAATGGAAAAGATCTCAACAATGCAGAACTTCCATTAGGAAAAGGCCTCACGGTTTTGGCTAAATCTGAAAAAGGCTACAAACTGACAGGTTTACGCCTGCGCCACGGCATCCTTGGAGGAGACAGCATTGCAAACAAAGTGGCGCAATATGTCGACACATACTTCAGCGCTAACGACCTCAAAGGCGGAATACTGCAACTCAATGGTGGCTACGTTGACGGCGACCTCGAATTCTACCCTACCTTTGAACCAGCAACAGCTGCTGAAGAGGCTGCAGGAGAATACATCCTCGTTTTCGATGATGAATTCAATCAACCCAACGGTACTCAGCCCGACCCTGCACGCTGGACACGTTCTATTCGCTACGGCGCTGCTTGGAACCGCTGGATTAGCAACTCCAACGACGTCATCTTCTGCCAAGATAGCTGCCTCGTTGCTCGCGCCATCCCCAACCCCGACAAAAGCACCGACAATGTTGATATGCTTACAGGTGCTGTTGAAACGCGCGGTCTTTACAGCTTTACTTACGGCAAAGTAGAAGTTCGCCTTCGCACCAATCCTCATCGCGGCAATTTCCCCGCTGCTTGGATGATGCCACAACCACCTGCTGAAGGTTGGCCAAAGGCTGGTGAAATCGACATTTTCGAAACTATCGACACACAGAATCGCGCTTACCACACCATACATTCTAATTGGACCTACACGCTCGGAAACAAAAGTAATCCACAGTCTGGTTTCAATGAAGCCGTTAATGTGGCCGACTGGCACGTATATGGTGTAGAATGGGATGCAGAGCGCATCACGTGGACTGTAGACGGACAAGAGGTGGGTAGCTACGCAAAGAGTACCGATCAGAACGCACTCGACAATGGACAGTGGCCATTCACAAAACCGTTCTACCTCATTCTCAACCAGAGTGTGGGCAACGGTAGTTGGGCCGCTAATCCTGATGTCAACCACGTTTATGAAACTCGCTTCGACTACATTCGCGTTTATCAGAAAGTGCCTACAACGGGTATCATAGAAGTGACACCAAATACAAATAACTCAAACGTAGTTTACGACCTAAGCGGACGCCGCGTGAACAATCCCAGCAAAGGCCTCTACATCGTGAATGGAAAGAAAGTTTACATCAAGTAATTCCCATTTCCCATAATATCTTCAAAGGCTGCCTCAACAAAAGGCAGCCTTTTTTGTGCATATAAAAAAGGGATGTCCTCATCTGAGAACGAACGATTCGGACGGAACGGAGAATACCACCTCAGCCCTGTTAGACGAATCAGAGACGTCTGAGGAGGAAGTCCTCTCAATCATAATTTCCCTTATTATGTTTGCAAATACAATAAGCGCGCTGGCCAACAGCCTTATTCTGTCAGCTGACAGCCTTATTGTATTTTCAAACGCAATAAAGCTACTGACGAACACAATAAAGAGGGACAAAAATAAGCTTCTTCCACCAGAAATCCACATAGTTTTCCACAGGTTTTTCCACAGCTTTCAAATGGACATCCTTATTGTATCTCAAGGCTTTTGAGACTATTGTAGAAAACTGTTTTGAAAAAAGCAACAACCAAATAAACCTATCCGAAAAGAACCAGCAGATACATATTGACAAACACAAAAAGAAAACCGCTACAAATCTTTTGACTTGTAGCGGCTAAATTGTGTTGGGGTACTCGGATTCGAACCAAGAATGACAGGACCAGAATCTGTAGTGTTACCATTACACCATACCCCAATTCCTTTGAGCTTTCGGGCTTTCCTTCCCGATTGCGAGTGCAAAAGTAGTACTTGTTTTCATAACCACCAAATGTTCCCACAACTTTTTCTAAAAAAATTGCTGACAGCCTTATTGTATCAGCCTAAAATTTTATTTTCCTCCTTTCGGCACGCTCTTTGTTGATCAGCCAAATAAACGAAAATCGCAACGTCCTTATTTTATTCCATTATCGGCACAAGGTCGTTCGGAAAATAAGCACTAAATTTGTTCCCCAAATAATTGTACTCAAAAAAAGATGACAGAAACGACCCAACTAGTGGATTCCATCGTTCGAGGAATCCAAGAGAAGAAAGGATTTGATATTATAACAGCCAATTTAACTTCAATTGGCACAGCACCTGCCCAATATTTCGTGATTTGTACAGGCAACAATCCTCAGCAGGTGGAGGCTATCGCTGAATCGGTGGCGGATACATCCCGAAAGGAAATAGGCGAAAAACCGGCCGCTGTACAAGGAGAGCAGCAAGCCGAATGGATTGCACTGGATTATGGCACTGTCATGGTGCACGTCTTTGTGCCTTCTGCGCGCCAATATTACGACTTAGAGCATCTCTGGGAAGACAGCGAACTGACGGAGATTCCCAATTTAGACTAACACGCAAAACATGAAACAGAACGGTTCAAAAAATAAGATGCCTAAGTTCAACCTCACTTGGGTTTATCTCCTTATCGTCTTGGGGCTTAGCTATGTACTCTTCACGGGTACAGGTTTTGGCGGCTCAGCAGATAAGGACATCGACTATACTACCTTTAAAGCCTACGTTCAAAAAGGCTATGCAAAGAGTATCACGGTCAATAAGAGCGAGCAGAATGCAAAAATCCTTATTGATAGTGGTCACATCCGCGATGTGTTTGGCAAAGAGAGCGGTAAGGTTGGACAAAACCCAACGGCCACAGCTGGAATCCCCTCTACGGATGACGTACAGGGCTTCTTGGAGGCTGTCAAATATAGAGGCCCTATTCGATACGAGATATCCAATAGTTTCTTTTCAAACCTATTAACGAGCTTCCTCCCCCTGCTACTTATCATCCTTTTCTGGTTCTGGGTGTTCCGCCGCAGCAGTGGCGACGGCGGAGGAGGTGGCGGCATCTTCAACGTTGGTAAGAGCAAAGCCAAACTCTTTGAGAAAGGCGACGGCGTACACGTAACGTTCAAAGACGTTGCAGGACAAGAGGGCGCAAAACAAGAGGTGCAGGAAATTGTAGAGTTCCTCAAAAATCCGGGGCACTATACCGAATTGGGTGGTAAGATACCCAAGGGCGCGCTTCTCGTAGGACCTCCGGGCACTGGTAAGACTTTGTTGGCAAAAGCAGTAGCCGGAGAAGCCAACGTTCCCTTCTTCTCCATGTCTGGATCCGACTTCGTTGAAATGTTTGTCGGTGTTGGTGCTAGCCGTGTGCGCGACCTT
This sequence comes from Alloprevotella sp., assembly GCF_057240785.1. Lineage (NCBI taxonomy): Bacteria > Pseudomonadati > Bacteroidota > Bacteroidia > Bacteroidales > Prevotellaceae > Alloprevotella > Alloprevotella sp. Next base: position 19,584 of record NZ_DBHHRH010000002.1, read on the forward strand.
TTCCGACAAGCTAAAGAGAAAGCGCCATGTATCATCTTCATCGACGAGATTGACGCCGTGGGACGTGCCCGCGGTCGCAATGCTGCGTTCGGTGGAAATGATGAGCGCGAGAATACGCTCAACCAGTTGCTCACCGAGATGGACGGCTTCGGCACTAACTCAGGTGTAATCATCTTGGCAGCTACTAACCGCGCTGACATCCTTGACCAAGCCTTGCTTCGCGCTGGCCGCTTCGACCGCCAGATACATGTAGATCTCCCCGACCTGCCCGAACGCGTGGCTATCTTTAAGGTACATCTCAGTCCGCTGAAGTACGACACCTCTCTCGATATTGAACTCTTAGCTCGTCAAACTCCTGGATTCTCTGGAGCCGATATCGCCAATGTCTGCAACGAAGCTGCACTCATCGCTGCCCGCTATAAGCACGAGTTGGTGGGCAAGCAGGATTTCCTTGATGCCATCGACCGCATCATTGGAGGTCTCGAGAAAAAAACAAAAGTGATGACGGAGGACGAAAAGAAGGTCATCGCACTCCACGAAGCTGGCCACGCCAGTGTTTCCTGGCTACTGCAATACGCTAACCCGCTCGTAAAGGTCACCATTGTCCCACGCGGTCAAGCACTCGGGGCAGCTTGGTATCTGCCCGAAGAACGTACCATCACAACGAAGGAACAAATGCTCGACGAGTTATGCTCCTTGTTGGGCGGACGTGCTGCTGAAGAACTCTTCACGGGCCACATCTCGAGCGGTGCACTCAACGATTTGGAGCGCGCCACCAAGAGTAGCTACGGTATGGTGGCTTACCTCGGTATGAGCGATGAACTTTCCAACCTCTGCTATTATAATAATGATGAATATAACTTCTCCAAGCCGTATTCAGAAAAGACGGCCGAGAGAATTGATGCTGAAGTGCATCGCATCATCAAAGAGCAATATGAGCGCGCCAAGAAGCTGCTCACCGAGAACAAGGAGAAGCACGCTCGCCTGGCCCAGTTACTCGTGGAGCGCGAGGTCATCTATCGCGAGGACGTAGAGGAAATCTTCGGTCCGCGCCCATGGAAGAGTCGCGGCGACCAGTTGCTGGAAGAGCAAGAGGCTGCCAATCGTAAAAAGGCGGAAGAAATGGCTCAACAACACGCCATGGAGAAACAGAAAGCTGCTGAAGCGGCCAACTCCCCACAGCAGGAAACACCGCCCACTCCTCCAACCACTACTGACAGTGAGCTTCCGCCCATCCCAGTAGTGCCTCCTGTCGCCGAAGAAAGTTCTTCCACTGACCATCAGGACGAAGAAAAACAATAACAAATGAGTTCCGCAGAAACGCCGTAAGGTGCTTCTGCGGGACTTCTCTATTTTATACCCATCTGCCCATAATGAACAATTTAGTTACTCGCGCCATCACTGGCACACTCTTTCTTTTAGTCGTCATCGGGTGTATCATTGGCTCGGCTCTATCTTTCACACTGCTCTTTGCCCTTATCACGGGAGTCACCGTATGGGAGTTCGGCACCAATGTCAATAACCACACGGGAGCTAACATAAACCGCCTCATCAGTACGACGGCTGGCGTTTATCTTTTCTTTAGTTTCGCCTTCGTCATGTCAGGGATAGTCGACATCAAAGCTTTCATCCCCTATCTGCTCACTATCCTCTACCTCCCCATCAGCGAACTTTATCTAAAGGACGAGAACCCGCTGCGAAATTGGGCTTATGCCTTTGCTTCTCAGCTCTATATTGCCCTGCCGTTCTCTATGCTCATCGTCTTGTCTCAATTTAGCCAAGCCATTTTTAGCGGGGATAGCACGAAGTATTGGGTACTCCCGCTGAGCGTTTTCATCTTCATCTGGACGAGCGACACTGGAGCATACTGCTGCGGAAGCCTGCTCCACAAGCGTTTTCCCGCAAAACTCTTCGAGCGTGTCTCTCCCAATAAGAGTTGGGTGGGAAGCATTGGTGGCGGAGTGTTCTGTCTCATTGCAGCCGTACTATTGAAAACAGCCTTTGGTGGTAACATGACGGTACTCCAGTGGATGGGACTTGCACTCACTGTATGCGTGTTCGGCACTTGGGGTGATCTCGTGGAGAGCCTCTTTAAGCGACAACTCGGCATCAAGGACAGCGGCAATATCCTGCCAGGACATGGCGGTATGCTCGATCGCTTCGACAGTGCCCTACTGGCCATCCCTGCCGCCACCATCTATCTCTATTCGCTCGAAGCCTTCTGCTATTGATCATTCTGAGCTTTCTCGCTCATTGAGAGCAAAGGATCTTGGCTCACCCCATAAACAACGCCACGCCTCTGATTCTTAGAATCGGAAGCGTGGCGTTTCTTTTATTTGAGAAATGGGTCGAAACGATGAGCCGAACTATTGCAACAGTCGCTTTGCGGTTTCCATCATGAAAGGCATGAGGGCCTTGTACGGAACCACAAAGTTGGGCTGTCCATCAGCATAACTACATATTTCGTAGGACTGATACTGAAACAGAACGCCCTCTTTCGTGAAAAGCGGTCCACAATGCGGCAGAGGAATAGGCCCTTCTGGATTGTCTAAGAACGCCAGACATTCGGCAAGCTCCTTATCGGTTTTCACATTGAAGTAAACTTTCAAAGAGTCGCTCATCAGTTTCTGAAATTCATCAGAATTGGTATTGAAAACATCCCACCCTATCCGACGACCGTCCGACTTACGAAATGTTGCGCCGCGCAGTACAGATAATCCGTGAGGTCCGCCAGCAAACTCATCAGACATATCAGTCATAGTCAAATACGACTTTCCTTCAGCCAACTTTTCCACAGTAATTTCTGAATAGAGTTTTATCCCATCGAGATTCCATTCGGCAGACTCTTTCACAAGTGGCTTCATTTGCTCTTTCACATAGAAAGTTGCCATTCCTTTCACATCGGAATAGTCGCCACTATAAGAACCACCCAGCTCTTCACTGATCCATTCACGCACACTCTTCGTCAATGCCTCACCTGCCCCTTTGGGCGTGCTGAGACGAACGGAGGACCAACAGATACCTGAATCCATTCGAGCAGAATCAACCACCATCTCAGTTGTATCAGCCGCTGCAAGTTCTGCACTGACTTTGTTTTCACCTTTCGGAGTACATCCGAACACCATTCCGCAGACTCCCAGCCACAGCAGAATAGGCAAACTTTTACGAATCCGTATCATCTTGTTTCAAAACTTTAGTTTGCAAAACTAAAACATATTTTCTTTTCGCCACAACACACTTATACATTCTTTTAGTATTTTTGCGAATGGATAACAAATAAACAAAATATATGATAAGTTTCGTCATCAGTTTGGTAGCTCTTATCCTCGGATATCTGCTCTATGGACGCGTTGTAGAATGCATCTTTGCCCCCGACAACCGCCCAACGCCCGCCGTGGCTCAGGCCGACGGAGTGGACTACATCGTAATGCCTTCGTGGAAGGTCTTTATGATTCAATTTCTCAACATTGCCGGAACAGGCCCCATCTTTGGCGCAATCATGGGCGCGAAGTTTGGCCCTGCCGCCTACCTCTGGATTGTTTTCGGCTGCATCTTTGCAGGTGCTGTCCACGACTATTTTTGCGGTATGCTTTCCATGCGCCATGGCGGCTCATCACTGCCCGAGCTCGTCGGCATCTACCTCGGCATTTCCGCTAAAAAGATTCTGCTTGTGTTCAGCATCATTGTGCTGCTGATGGTGGGTACTGTCTTTGTCTATTCCCCAGCTCTCATCTTGGGTGGAATGACTGCACCAGCCGCTGATGCCAAGACCTTCCACATCATGCTATGGGTAGGTATTATTTTCATTTATTACATACTGGCCACGATGCTCCCCATCGACAAAATCATTGGCAAGATTTATCCCATCTTTGCTTTCTCGCTTCTCTTCATGGCTGTGGCCTTGGGCGGTTACCTACTTGTGAAATGGCCCTCACTACCTGAAGTGTGGGACATGGCTTCAACGCCCAATCTCGACGGTTCTGCTCTCTTCCCCTGCCTTTGCATCACGATAGCCTGCGGAGCAGTCAGCGGTTTCCATGCTACGCAAAGTCCGCTCATGGCTCGTTGCATAAAATCAGAAAAGAGCGGTCGCGCCATTTTCTATGGTGCCATGATAACGGAGGGAATTGTGGCCCTGGTGTGGGCATCTGTTTCGAGCTATTTCTTCTACGATGGCGGAGCAGCTGCTGTGGGTAGCACAATGCTGGCACAAGCGCCCGAGGTGGTAACGGCTGTGAGCAAAGGTTGGTTGGGCATCGTGGGTGGCATCTTAGCTATCCTCGGCGTTGTTGCAGCTCCCATCACGAGCGGCGATACTGCATTCCGCAGCGCACGCCTCATCATTGCCGACTTCCTCAAGTTTAGCCAACGCTCCATTATCAACCGCCTCATTGTGGCTGCTCCTCTCTTTGTGGCTGCGGGCTTCTTGCTCTGGTTCAATATAGCCGATGCAAACGGTTTCAATATCATTTGGCGCTACTTCGGGTGGTCGAACCAAACGCTTGCGGTCTTCACGCTCTGGACGGCTACTGTGTATCTGGTACGCGAGCACAAGCCCTACGTCATGACGCTTGTTCCCGCACTTTTCATGACAGTGGTGTGCACTTCCTTTGCTTGCTATTCCGACACAATGCTCAACCTCGGACTGACAGCTTCCTACTGCGCTGGCGCCTTTGTTTTCGTTGTCACCACAATATGGTTCTTCTGCTGGCTCAAGAAGTATAACGCCAAGTCGGGACGATAAAAAAATTCATACTTGCATCACTGCCACCTGCACACTTTGTGTGGGTGGCAGTTTTTTTGTCTAAACACAAGGTTTTTCCTGAAAAATTGCAGGTACAAAGAGTATGTTTTACAACATATCAAGAGAGAGCAGCAGAGAAAACATACTTTGTAAAACATATTCTTACTTTTCGCTGGCGAGAATCGCACAAAAAGCGTATGGCAAGTACTGTGGATACGAAGAAAGGCAATAGGAAAAGAGACAGAATAGGACTGTTCGGAAATACAATAAGGCTATCAGCTGACTTCCTTATTGCGTTGGCAGATACAATAAGGATGCTGGCTGACAGAATAAAGATATCCACCACCAGAAATAGACTATTTTTTCCTTCAAAAAGGCTAAAACAGAGCTTTTTCTCTATGTTTTGGCACACAAAAGAGGTGGTGAACGCACAAATATTTAGGAGATAGAGCTAAGACCATCCTGTTTTTTATTTCTTTAACACCTATTTTCTCTCTTGCTATTGTAAACTATTTACGCATTAAAGAGAAAATATTTTGAGGTTATACAGATCGAAAAACACCCCAAACATACTTTTTAACGCTCCTTTATTTTCCTCTGAAAAACAAGTTTCCGCTATCATTATGTAAGTTTTTACCCCAAATTATTTTGTAACTCTAAACACTTTTCTATACTTTTGCGAAAACAGACCAAAATAAATCATCAAGCTATGGACAAGAATTTAGCGCTTAATCCGAATCGCGTAGTAAGTTTCTTGGGCAAAGATCCAAAGGAGTTTACGTTCGACGACATGATCACCTTTGTAGAAGAAAACGAAATTAAGATGATCAACTTCATGTATCCTGCTCAAGACGGACGTGTGAAGACCCTCAATTTCGTTATTAACTCGCGCGCATATCTCGAAACAATCCTAACGGAGGGCGAGCGCGTTGATGGTTCGAGCCTCTTCCCAGCCTTTGTTGAAGCAGGCAGCAGCGACCTTTATGTGATGCCGCGTTTCCGCACAGCTTTCGTTGATCCGTTCTCCGAAATCCCTACACTCTGCCTCCTTTGCTCTTTCTTCGACAAGGATGGCGAACCTTTCGATGCTGATCCGAGCCAGTTGCTGACGCGTGCCAATCGCGCTCTCCATGCTTCGACGGGACTGGATTTTGAAGCCATGGGCGAATTGGAATACTACGTTGTAGCACCAGAAAATCCCCTCTACCCCGCAGTGGATCAACATAACTATCACGAAAGTGAACCTTTTGCAAAGCTCAACGAGTTTAGGAAAGAGTGTATGATGGGTATTGCGCAAACTGGTGGACAAATCAAATATGGACATAGCGAAGTGGGAAACTTCACGCTCAACGGGAAGGTGTACGAACAAAACGAGGTGGAATTTCTGCCCTGCTCTGTCGACACCGCTGCCGACCAGTTACTACTGGCCAAGTGGGTCATCCGCAAACTGGCCTTTGAGTATGAACTCGACGTGACCTTTGCACCCAAAATCATCGTGGGCGAAGCGGGTAGCGGACTTCACATCCACATGCGCCTGATGAAGGATGGTGTCAACGCCACGCTTGGAGCCGACCGACAACTGAGCCGCGAAGCACGCCGCGCTATAGCGGGCTTGATGAAGCTGGCACCAGCCATCACGGCCTTTGGCAACAAAAACCCAACGTCCTACTTCCGCCTTGTGCCACATCAGGAAGCTCCCACCAACGTGTGCTGGGGAGATTGCAACCGCTCTGCACTCGTCCGCGTTCCGCTGGGCTGGACAAGCGGCAAGGATATGTGTGCAGTTCTCAACAACGAAGCACCGCGCAAGGACTTCCATCCTGAACTGAAACAAACCTTTGAGATGCGGTCGCCCGATGCTTCGGCCGATATTTATCAGCTCATGGCTGGACTCTGCGTGGCTTGCCGCATCGGATTGGAAATGCCTGAAGAGGAGGCTCTCAAAATCACGGCGGAGAAATACGTGGATATGGACATCCACAAGAGTGAAAACACAGAGCGTTTGGCAGCTCTCGATGCCTTACCCACTTGCTGCTCCGAATCGGCCAACTGCTTGGAAGAGCAACGCAAGGTGTTTGAACAAGCTGACGTTTTCCGTCCGCGCATGATTGATGGCATTTTGCAACAACTCCGCAGCTTCAACGATGCCCACTTACATGAGCAGGCAGACGCCGATAAGGGGTTGATGGAAAGTTTGGTGAAGCAGTATTTCTACTGTGGATGATGCACTGAGGAAATAATTTTGCATGATTTTAGTGGTAGAGTAACAAATGTGGCCAAAGACTTGGTGAGCATCTTGTAACTTTGCCACAAAATCATTTATACAATAAAAATTATGTTCCCAGATAATAAAGATTTTGAGACATGGTCCACACGTGAGTTAATCAATTACGTACTCGAATACCACCACCCCATTGGTCGCCGCCGCGGTCATGTTCTTCGCAACCAAGCGCGCACAACGCTCGAAGCTGCTGGCGCACAACGCCACATTGTGGAAAAAATCGTAGAGCAATTGGAAATTTCTATTCCCGACCTCGATAGCCATTTCGACCGCGAAGAAGCTGTTCTCTTTCCCTATCTGATTGAACTCTGCACGGCAGAAGAGAACAAACAGCGCATTGAGGCGTTCCACTGCGGTACGATTCTCAACCCGATCCATGTGATGATGAACGAACATGCTATGGAGCAGGATCGTTATAGTTTTCTGGAGAAACTAACAGATAATTTCACCGCACCAGCGGAAGCTACCGAGGAGTATCGCAACCTGCTGGCTGATTTGAAAACCTTTGTAACGGATCTGCGTGAGCACATCCGTTTGGAGAACGACTTCGTTTTCCCACAGGCTACTGAGTTAGAGGCACAATGGGCATAAATTCAGTGGGATATTTACACTGAAAAATCCTCATAGCATTTAGTATTGTTGGTAATGTTAGAAGTCCGTCAACGCTCTCAAAAGGGAGAGCGAAGCGGACTTCTAACTTATTTATTGTTTAATCTAATGGTTTTATTCGGTGTGGACTTTCCAGCCCTCACGCCCTACTCTGCAGCAGGCAAACTATTTGTTCCAGAAATGCGCGTGATAGTGACATGAGCCGCAGAGAACTCTCGAGCTGTCATCGGATTGCGACGGAAACTGGACGCGGTGGAGAAGCCATAGGAGAGCAAGCCTCCTTTCTTCACCTGAACAATCATAGAGAACGGCATCCATGATGTTTTCATCAGATTCCCCTCTATACCTTGCGTGTTGGCATCTGGCGCTAAATCCGCAAGGATTCTGCTGTTCGCTTCGCTACTGATAAAAACTCCTGGCTCAAACTCCTGTGTCTTCACTAAACTGCTATCCAAGACGGCATAAAGCGTGATGCCTTGCCCGTCCACTCGACGCATACCTTGAATCTTGTAAACACCTGGCGAAACAGCAAGCGTTTTCTGGATTTCGAAGTCTAAATTTTTACCTTCATCAGCTTCCAAGTGAAGACCTTCAACCTCCGGACAATCTTCGGCATTGTCAGAATCGTAAAGTGGATCGTCGAAAGAATCAGAAGCCTCATCCGTACCGCTCAATCTAACTACTTTCCATCCTTCACTATCGAGATAGCGCCAGCTACTATTATCGAGGAAAACGCCATTGCGCGTATTCTCCTGATGATAAACGATGCGCTGCTTCTCATTGTATTTGTCGGCAAATTCTTTTGTGCGCATCACACCTGTAATGGTTGAGAATAGAGCCAAACCAAAGGCAATGACCCAAATGATCGTTAAGGTGGCTTTTGTAGCTATCGACATTGGCGCACTATCGGGCTTGCGAAACATTGTGCGTACGAGAGTAACAAGAGGAATAACTACGAGTATCAAACCTGAAAAGAGACCAATCCATATCCACCACTTCACATCGGGCATCTGGCTCTGAAATTCGCTCAACTCTTCAAACGGCCCTCCCCAACTGGCAGATCCTACACCAGCCATTGCGGCTGCACCAAAGGCTATCATAGAGATAAGAATCGTGAGAAGTATGCTACCAAGAACCAGAATAGCGAATCCCATCACCAGGAATAGGACGATTTTCACCATAATGCCCAGACAACCTGTGGCTTGAGATTGCACATTAGGATTCGTTACAAAATCTTGAGTGGCCTTTACGCCGCGCATCACTTCGTCCCGAATGGTGGAAGGATTCACGGGTTCGCCGCGCATCTGCAAGCGTTCCTCTGCTGTGCGCGCCTCAGGAACTAATGCCCACACCACTAAATAGATGAAACCAAGTGTGGACCATGTAAAAATAACAGCCAGCACGAAAAGAATACGCCAAGGCAGCGGGTCGGTTCCTCCAAAATATTTTGTAGCACCTGAAATAACACCACCGAGCATACGGTCTTCAGGGTCGCGGAAGAAGCGACGCGTAGTGCCTCCTCCATAGATAGGGGGCGGCATAGCACCAGGAGCAGTTTCTTCGCCTTCTTCTGCATCCTCCATCTCCTGCGGATCGCCAATGCGATTGATGATGCTCTCCACCTGCTCTATCGTGATGGCCTCCACGCCTTGTTCTTTGAGTTCGGCAAAAAGCTCAGCCACGCGGTGCTCTACATCATCGGCCACTTCCTCACCTCCTTCACGACGAGAAAAGTAGCTGCGGATATTTTTCTGGTACTTCTCCAACAATTCGTAAGCATCCTCATCAATATTGTAGAGCTGTCCGAAAAGATTGATCGTTATATTCTTTTTCATAAGTAAAGATGTTTGATTGTTAAACTTGATTTTGTTTGAGCAGATCTACTGTGCGTGTCAGTTGTGCCCACGCGCTGTTGAGTTCCTGCAAGGCTGCACGACCGTCCTCGGTAAGTTCATAGTACTTTCTGGGAGGCCCTTGTGTCGACTCCTGCCACTGATAAGAGAGAAGCCCATCCTTTTTCAAGCGAGAAAGCAATGGGTAGAGCGTTCCCTCTACAACAATCAGCTCTGCCTCCTTCAACTGCGCGATGATGTCCGTCGCGTAAGAAGCTTGTCGGCTCAGGAGCAAGAGAACGCAGTATTCCAGCATCCCTTTCCGCATCTGCGATTTCGCGTTGTCTGTATTCATAAGCTCATAAGTTTATATTACCAACTTGTTTGTACTGCAAAGATATTGACTTTTATAAATACCTTGCAATACAAAGTACTTGAAATGTTTGTTTTTTAAGTTTTTTTAGAATTAAAATAGGTTATACAAAAACACAGCATCAATCTTGGTAGCTACAAACAGAATACAGAGTGAAGAAAGGTGTTAATGCATTTCAAAATCATATAAATAAACGAATGAAAGAGTATAACATGCCATTTTTTTGTATTTTTACACCGAATATTATTCAAGGCATGAACATTTTATAGCTGTCATTCCTCCATTTTACCCTAATGAAGTCAAGAACAACCATAAAACTCATTTATGCATGGACATTAGTTATAATGTACATGGCTGCCGTTGTTCTTAAAAGTTTCCACTATCACGACACAACTTATTATAACGTCAAGGCAAAGGTTTCAACTAATCATGAAGTCTCTGTAAAGCCGATTTGCTACTTGTGTGACTACATCATGCACGTGTCCACAGTTGTCGAACCAACTGTATTTATGGCCATTATAGCGGTAAGTTGGGTCGTGAAAATTGTTTTCACAGAACAGACAGTTTATCGAACTGTAGCATCAATCAATAGTCATTCTCCTCCAATAGTTGGCTGATTAACTCCTCACCACATATAGGGAGAAGTGTGTATTTACGCGTACACACAGAGCCTTATACCAACCGACATAACAATAAAAAAACAGAAAATCTTAATTGTGCACTGACCCGTGCACACAAGACCTCGTTTTCAGGATTTTACTGGTTTTTTCGTGCGAGTGAATCACAAAAAACCAACTATTGAATTTATTATCAGATTATGATGCTCAATTTTAAATTAGGTAGGCATCAGTTGACAGGCGTTTTGTGCGTATGTCTGTGCTGGTGTACACCCTCAGAAGCACAGAAGAGGCCTTCCTATAAACTTGTTCACGACTCCATAAGCCTACATGAAGCCGTGGTTTCAGGCCGCCGTCAAGTGACGGGAGCAAACCAAGTGGGCAGTCAAATTAACCAGATTACAATCTCAGAAGCCATGGGACGATCTTTGGGAGCATTGCTCGAAGGCGTCAGTGGTATGAGTTCTATCCAGACTGGAACAATCGTTTCGAAACCCGTCATACATGGAATGTATGGCAACCGTATTCTCATGGTAAGCAATGGTGCCCGACTAACCGGTCAACAATGGGGGGCAGATCATGCGCCCGAAGTAGATAAGAATAACTACAGTAACATTGGTGTGGTGAAAGGAGCAGATGCTGTTAAATATGGTTCCGAGGCACTTGGTGGTATCATTCTCTTGCAACCAGCGCCCCTACCCTATGAAAATAGTGGCTTTCGTGGCATGGTTTCAACATTTTACGGCACAAATGGCAGGCGTTTTGGTGCGTCTGGTTATATAGAGAACAGTTTCAAATGGCGCGGAAACTGGGCGTGGCGACTACATCTACACAGCGAGAATGGTGGAGATAGAAGCACAGCCCATTATCTATTGAACAACACGGGAATGCGTGAAAATAGCCTCTCAATGACTCTTGGCTACAGCCACAAGCCATGGCGATTAGAAGCAGGCTACAGTCTATTTGCACAGAAACTTGGCGTTATGCAGAGTGCACAAATGGGCAATGAGCAGTTGCTCCAGGAGCGAATAAGACTGGGGCGACCAGTTGATTTCACTCCCTTCAGTCGGCATATTGGCTATCCTTTTCAAGAAATCACCCATCACACGGCTTTTTTCAAGGCTTTTTTCAATCATCAAGCTCTCGGCAATTTCTCCTTTCAGTCTACCTTTCAGCAAGATAACCGACGGGAGAATCGCATCCGACGCATGAACCATTCTAACATTCCTACTGTCAGCCTGCATCTAAAATCATTGCAGAATGCTCTTGTCTGGAACAAAGGTTATGGACGATGGCAGAGCGAAGCAGGAACCCAAATGCTTGTCACGGACAACCATAATGAGCGTGGGACTGGCGTCGTTCCCATCATTCCCAATTATACCGAAGTGGCTTTCGGGCTCTATGCATTGCAGAAACTCACAACCAATCGCTGGGGATTTGAGGTCGGAGCACGTTTCGACGGGCAACAGACTAAAGCCGATGGCTACGACTGGACAGGACAACGATATGGTGGAAAGCGTAATTTTACAAACTTTATTTATAGCCTTGGCGCTCATTATCACATCAACAGGCAATTAAAAGTGACATCACATTTCGGTGTAGCCTGGCGGGCGCCACACGTCTATGAACTTTATAGCAACGGTAATGAACTAAGCTCTGGCATCTTTGTCAAAGGTGATTCTACACTTCGTTCCGAACAGAGTTACAAATGGATTACTTCTCTGAAGTATGCCAATAAGTATTTCAACATTCAGCTTGACGGCTATCTCCAATGGATCAACAACTACATCTACGACCAGCCGACAGGCCGAAACATCACTGTTGTATCAGGTGCTTATCCTGTGTTTCAGTATAGGCAAACACGTGCTTTCTTTAAAGGTGTAGACTTAGATGCACACATCAGCCCGATTAGTTCGCTCGACTATCACCTTGTTTCGGCCATGATATGGGCATACGAAAAACCTTCTCATGCCTTTCTGCCCTACATTCCGAGTTTCCGTCTAACGCATTCGCTGACATGGGCGTTACCTTTCTATAAAGCTTGGTCGCCCAAAATTGGTATTAGCCACCGCTTTGTGGCCAAACAAACTCGCTTCAATCCCGCCACCGACCTCATTGCTTTCACGCCCGATGCCTATCATCTCGTAGGCTTTGAAGCAAGCTTTTCCGTGCCAATGAAAGAGGGAATGTCACTACGAATAAGCCTGATGGGCGACAACATTCTTAATCGCGAGTACAAGGAATACACCAATCGCAGCCGCTATTACGCCCATGACATGGGGCGTGATGTGCGCTGCATGATTACATGGAATTTCTAATAAAAACATAACACAATGAAGACAAAGAAATTTATAAACACTTTTGTGCTTTTCATAAGCATTGTTGCAACTAGCTTCTTCATGGCCTGCAACCCTGAAAATCCTGAAAATGAGAAAAAGAACAAGCTGCACGAAGATCCAGTCCGTGCGGTATTCATCCTGCAAGAAGGTACTCTCAATGATAATGCAGCCTTCGACAACACACCCAAAATGGCTAATTTCATTCCCGCGTCTACTTCTCCACAGGTGATTGAATGGCAGACAACGAAGGGTAAGGGCTGGCACGTAACAAGTAGTACCAAGGCCTTCCAGGTGAAGAACAGCATTGACTCTCCTTCTGCTGTCTATCTCCTAAAGATGGAATACTACAACGACAAGGGCGAAATGATGAACAATCAGTTCTTTACTCTCGGTCAGGACAAGATACATCAGCACTTCTTTTCGATGTTCAAATCAGTGAATTACAACGGAGGACTGAGTTCTGTCCGCGTCACGAACAAGGCAGAATTGCCCTACGACTACCGTTATGTTGATGAGCTGAACGGCACTTTCATCGGTGATACCAACCCGATGGGCTTCCAGGGACTCATCAAATTTGTGAAACCTGGGCAACGTTTTGAACTCTCCGTCGACCTGCTTCACGCTGCAGAAAGCAAATTCGGAGACGATGGAAAACCTTCTCCTTTCTATAATCCTTCCAGAAAACTGCTCAGCACAGGACTGTGGGACATCAACGTAAAACTGCCAATCGTGATTGATGGGCAGTCAGATGAAAGTGCAGAACTCGATCCTTCACTCTTCAGACCAGCCAAAGCTGTGATTGAAATCTACAACGGACACCTGCATGGACCACATGCTTTCCATCAGAACCCTACACCGAAAGAACTCAAATATATCGGGAAGAATTACAAACTCACCTATACCCTAAATGATGGAAAGTGGATAGCTGATACCGAAAATCCCTCAAGTGTGAACCTCATGGGAAGCAGCCAAGGCTATTATGTGTCGGCTTTCGTCATTCATTATTATGACAAATCAGGAAAGGACATCACTTCACAAATCGAAGAAAACGATGAGAACAAACACTATCAACACTTTTTCCTAGCCAAGAACATCCGTCCTTCTTATGGTGGAGAAAAAGAGAGTGACGATGAAAACTCCAGCAAGTTTTTCAAGTATATCTATTGCGATACAACACCATGGGACAAAACCAATAAGCACGACGGAGCCAAATTCACCGGTGAGGAAAATCCTATCGGCCAGAAAGGTTACTTCTGCTTTCTGCACACCCACAAGCAGTTCAATCTCGAAATACGCTTGATGCGTGCCCGCAATTCCAAATTTAATGCTGGTAAGGCAAGTGAATTCTGTGCTCCTTCTGCCAGTCAGTTACAGGATGAAGCATGGATGCCGACCCTCTCTATTCCGATGAATATCTATATGGACAGCGATGAACGAGAACTCGATAGCAGCGTTTTTGATAAGGACTTTGACAAGTTGAGCAACGATGCAAAGGACTATACACAGAAAGATCTGACATCAATTCGCTCGCTCATGGAAGCTTTCAGAGTGACTGAAATCAAGACTGCTGTCCTCGATTTCTGGTGGAATTTCCACGGTGACAGTAAGCACAGCGATGCTGGTTTCTGGTTTTAAGCGGAAACCCCATACTCTCTCTTCTCTTAAGGAGGAGAGTTAATAGCACAAGACATAAAGGTTCATCCCCGAATTGTACAGGTATTTATGAGTAAAGAAAAGTGCCAACACAATTCGAGGATGAATCATTAATCTTACGAAGAGATAAGGGGATGAGTAAAAGAAAGAGCAAAGATAGCAGAGCTAACAAAACTTTCCAAATCATACTATGCACACAGTAGATAAGACTTTTAGTTTTCTCGTAATAGATAACTATATTTACAATATAAAATTAAATCATAATGGATTTAGTAAATTTATGTGATAAGCTCAAAAAAGGAACAGTTTATCTCAAAGATGACTACGAGGATATAGTGTTAAGAATGGAAGCTATTGACAATTCTACACGTTGTTTTATCAAGCGTAGAGGACGCAAGGAAACAGAGGTAGATTCAAGAGAAAAAGATATTTTTGAGTCTAAGATGAATGGCAATGAAATAAGCAAAAAAGAATATGAAAAATTTCACTAAACTTCGAGAAAGAGCTATGCAGATTGCTGAAAAAGTACATAGAGATCAGGTTGATAAAGCAGGAAAACCGTACATCGGACACCCTATTAGAGTTGAACGAATGTGCTCCAGACAAGAAGACAGACTGGTTGCATTGCTCCATGACACAGTAGAAGATGGAGATATAACATCTGAATATTTACTCATGGCTGGTTTTCCACAAGAGGTAGTAGATGCAGTCCTATCAGTGTCGAGAAAGAGAGGCGAGGATTATTTGGATTTCATTCAGCGATGCAAAACTAATCCTATCGGGCGTAGAGTGAAGATTTGCGACTTAAGAGACAACATGGATATAACAAGGCTGAATGAATTAACAGAAAAGGATATAGAGCGATTGAAGAAATACCACAAATCATATAAGATTTTAAACGAATGATACTGTCCTAAAAAATAGAAGAGACGTATGTAAGACGGCTACCGTATTTTGGGGAATGGAAATTTAGGTAAAATGGCAAAGAAATATCAACATCATTTGCACCGCCGTCATTATGGATTTTTATTAAAAACCGTATCTATTTCCACATAATTTTACTTTTGTTTGTTATATTCGCAACATATTCTAAGAAGAAGAGTTATGACAGCAAGCATAAACTTACAACCTATTCACGATCTAATTGTGCAACACCCCGTTGCTTCAGTGTTCACAGTGGCAGTCTGTCTTGTCGTTATTGCTGCTGGGCTCTTGTTCTGTACATCCGTCATTAAGGATAAATAACTATTATTCCAGTCCTGTCCCCTTTTTTGCCATTCTATATATCGCAGTATTTTTTTCGCGGTCTGGAATGTCCTCACTGGCTTTTCCTTTTGTATCGTCCCATGTCGCTCTAAACTACAGCATTGGTGAGGCCATGCTTGGAGTTTCCAACTTAGCATCCCTCGCACGTGCTCCAATGCTTTTCAGACATTACCGTCCACGATGAGCAATGGTAGTAGAAAGAGTAAGTGAACAACAAGCAAAATTTGCATCTTCTCCTTCTAACAGAAAAAGGATACTCCCGTTTTGGAGTATCCTTTTATGATATTGTAGCGTCAGAATGGTTTAGTCTTCTTTAGCTTCTTCGTCCTTTTTTATTTCTGCCTTAGCTTGTTGACGGATTGCCTTGATTTTTTCGGTAATCTCGGTCAAATCTTCCTTTAGGCGAGCCACTTTCTTCTCGATGTCAGCAACAAGCGAATTGCCAGAAGATGATTTTGCACTAAAGAACGAAAGGTTTGTTTCATAGTTCTGAATCTCGGCCTTCTTAGCTTCGAATGCAGCTTGGAGACGTGCACGCTCACGATCGAGTTCGTTACCAACCTTCTCGCTTACCTTACGACGGAAATTGTCTACATGGCGGCGACGTGCTGAGACATGAAGTTGATCATAGAGCTTATCGCAGATAGCGCGGTACTGCTGGTAGATTTCCTCTTTCTTACGGAAAGGAACATGGCCTACCTCATTCCAACGTGCTTGCAAATCGCGCACCTTTTGCAATAGGTCATCGCCAGTTTCAGTGAGCAAGTTGGTAAGTTCAGCTATGATAGAGTTCTTCTTTTCGAGATTTGCTTCTTCTTCGCGGCGCTGGTCGCCAGTGGCTTCGTTCTTTTTGTCGAAGAAATAATTGCAAGCTTCGTTGAAGCGTTTCCAAATGGCCTCGCTCACCTTGTGGGGTACAGGACCAGATTCTTTCCATTGCTTTTGCAGTGCAATGAGTTTGTTAGTCGTAGCAGCCCAATCTGTACTCTCTTTGAGGGCTTCAGCAGCCTCTGCCAATTTGTTTTTCACTTCGATGTTGGCACTAAACTTCTCGCGCTGTGTCTTGAAGTGTTCGGCCTTACGCTGGAAGAAACGATCGCAGGCGGCGCGGAAACGTTCGAAGATTTGCGTATTGTCCTTTTTCGGAGTAAAACCAATAGTGCGCCATTCAGCTTGCACCTCCAGTACGCTCTTGGTGAGTTTGTCCCAGTCGGTGTTACCCTTCACATTATCAACGTCGATAGCTTCCACTTTTTCGCAGAGCGCGGTCTTGAGTTTGAGATTTTCTTCTTCCTTCTCTTTGAGTGCTGTGAAATGGTCTTGATGACGCTTGTTCACCACTGTTGAAGCCTCCTTGAATCTATTCCAAACTTCCTCGCGGTGCTCTTTATCAACAGGACCTACCTCGCGAAACTCTTGGTGGTATTGCTGGAGCTGATGGAAGGCAGAAATCACATCAGATTCTTCTGCTAATTTTTCCGCAGCCTCACAGAGGCGCAATTTTGCTTCGAGATTCTTTTTAAAGTCGTATTGGCGTGCTTCATAGTTGAGATGGAGCTGATCATAGAACTGCTCACAGTAGAGCTGATAAGTCTTCCACAACTCAGTAGCATTCTCAGCCGGAACCTGCTTAATCTCTTTCCATTCAGCTTGAAGCTGTTTTACTTTTTCATAGTTCTTGTCGGCCTCTTCAGGAGAAGCGGCAGCCGTTTTGATTTCCTCAATGATGGCTTGTTTGCGCTTAAGGTTTTCCTGTTTTTCAGCCTCCTCTTCAGCAGCCGATTTGGCGCGAAGTTCGCGAATCAGGTTGTATTCTGCCTTAAAGGTTTCTTCATCGGCATCGGGAGCTGGCTTGAAATCTTCAGCAGCACCGCCGTTTTTAACAAACTCCTCGCGAGCAGCCACAACTTCTGCG
This sequence comes from Alloprevotella sp., assembly GCF_057240785.1. Taxonomy (NCBI): domain Bacteria; kingdom Pseudomonadati; phylum Bacteroidota; class Bacteroidia; order Bacteroidales; family Prevotellaceae; genus Alloprevotella; species Alloprevotella sp. Next base: position 37,213 of record NZ_DBHHRH010000002.1, read on the forward strand.
CTGTGATAGCGATAGTAAGCCTGCTTGAGGGCTTCGAGGTCGGGGCGACGGATGTTACCACCTTCTTGGGCTATTTCTTTCAGACGCTCCAAGACTTCTGCCTTAGTGGCGGGGGCGGGGCGTTCGGATTCAGCAACTTGGGCTTGCGCCTCAACAGCTTCTGCCGCTACGGGGGCAGTTTCCTTAGATTGAGCCTCTACAGACTCGTTCTTTACTTCTTCAGTAGTCTTGTTTTCGTCCATTGTAACAACGTATAAACAATTTAATGTGAGAGAGATGTAAATTTTCTTCCGATGTATATACTTTAACAAGGGGACATAGCATCGGACACTTCTTTTTTATCGTTGCAAAAAAAGTTATTTTTTATGTATTGGCAAAGTTTTTTCAAATCTTTTTGCCTTTTACGAGCCGAGGCAAGAAAAAAACGGACAGTTTTCATAAAAAAGGTGCAGAGACAGTTACACTTTCTGCTTGTTTTCTCAACAAGAGTAGAAAAACTGTCTTTGCACCTTGCTTTTATATATAATATAGGTATGGAATTGACCCCACCTTATGGCATCAAATCCATGTGCGCTTGCGGAACAACCAATAGAAAATTCCAGTGACAACGAGCGAAGCTAACACCACTATGGGGAAGCCCCATGCCCAAAGCTCCATGCCGTTGATGAGGTTCATACCAAACAAACTGGCGATAAGCGTAGGGAACATCAAGATAATGCTGACGCTGGTCATCTGCTTCATCACGTCCGACATATTATTGTTAATAATGTTGGCGTAAGTATCCATCGTCGAATCAAGAATGTTTGAGTAGATATTGGTGGTTTCCCGTGCCTGATTCATCTCAATGTTGACATCCTCGATGAGGTCGGCGTCCAACTCATCTACAGGGAGCTTGAACTTCAGTTTACTCAGCAGTGTTTCGTTACCACGAATGGAGGTGATGAAGTAGGTCAAACTATCTTGTAGACGGCTCAAACCAATGAGGTCCTCATTGTCGATGCTATGATCGAGGTTGCGCTTGGCGTCTTCAATCAGCACGTTGATTTGTTTCAGGCGTTTCAGATACCACACCGCACTGGAAAGGAACAGTCGGAATACGAGATCGACGGAGTCGGTAAAGCCACTATTGCGTTTTTGCTGATAGCTGACGAAATCAATCATCATATTGGTTTCGTAGTTACACACCGTCACGCAAATGCCTTTGTTGATAATGATACCAAGCGGAATTGTGGTGTGCGGCGTACGGCTTCGCACTTCCTTCACATAAGGGATACGAAGGATAATCAGTGTCCAACCCTCGTCATATTCGTAGCGAGAGCGCTCATCCTTATCTCGGATGTCGTCAAGAAAGTAAGTAGGGATTTCAAGTTCGTTGAAGAGAAAATCTTCATCATCGGGAGAGGGACACGTCACTTGTGTCCAGCAGTTTGGTTCCCATTTCTCAATCGTGCGCAGGCCTTGATTGATATTCCAGAATGTTCGCATTAGGCTTTCCTCCAAGTTTGTTACGACGGGGAAACACCTTAGAGCGAATCCCTGTCTTGTCAATCGTTATTTTCCGCGTGATAATCGTCCATTTGTGGTCGGTAGAGAAGCGATGCAAGCTCCAAAATTGATATTTCTTTCTGCTTTTTAGAGGCCATTATAGAAACATCGGAGCTGGGCACAAGCGCCACAGAGCATTGTCTTCGTCTGTAATTTGATTTTAGTGCCACAAAAGTAATACTTACGGATTGAAATAGCAAACGAAAGGCTGGAAAACCGCTATTTCTCTGAGCTGCATCAACTTTTCTTTTATCTCCACTTACCACCCTTTATCTTTACAATCTACTTTTCTCAGATAGAATCGAAAAAATTAAAGAGTTCTTCAAAAACAGCTGGGTAGCCACAAAAAAGAGTATTTGTCGAAAACTTTACCTCCAATTTTCAGAGGGAAAAGCGGGAAATGCACCTATTTCCTACAAATTTAGTGCTCAACACGTGCCAAAAGGCCTCTTTTTTCCTTATTCTGTCAGCCAGCACAATAAGGGTGTCAGCTGATAGCCTTATTGCGTTTCCAAATTCCCTTATTGTATCTATTGAAAGCCTTATCAGACAGGTCAGATCTATAGGACACTCCAAACGATTCCCTTACTTCAAGTTGCATTTCGAGCGATTCTCGGAATCATAAAACACGAAGATTCTTGACGAAAACTTTCAAAAACACGAACATATTATCGCTACTTCCGAAACAGGTAAAGACATTGCTAATGGAGAATGCTCCTATTGGGCAAAAAACTGTCCGCAACACATATTACTATGAGTTGCAGACAGAGAGGGAGGAGATGTTTATATCTTTTTAGCAAGTAGAGATTATTTGTATCTCAACCATTTTATCATCTCTTTGAGAGAGGGTTTCTTACCATACATCAAGATGCCAACACGATAAATCTTGGCGCCCACCCATACCATGCCGATGGCTGAAGCATAGAGAATCACGATGCTGAGAGCTTCCTGCCAAAGAGGAACACCGAAGGGGATGCGCACCATCATAACGATGGGAGATGTCAGCGGAAAGATACTTGCCCAGAAAGCTAAGGGACCGTCCGTATTGTTAACGCTATACATGGCGGCATAAAGTCCGAAAACCATGATAAGCGTGACGGGCAGCACGAACTGGCTACTATCTTCTTGCTCATTAACGCTTGCACCTACAGCAGCAAAGAAACTTGCATAGAGCAGGTAGCCTCCGATGAAGTAGAGCACGAACATCAACATCAGTTCCAGATAAGGCAGATTCTTCAAGGCGGAGAGAATCTCAACAGTATCGCCCGACACTTCGCTCATAGGCATCTGCGATGCTGCTCCCATCATTGGCTGAGTCGCAGCTGCCGACTGCGTGACTTCAGGACCAAAGATAGCTGTGGCTACAGTGAGGATAATCGTGAACAAAATACCCCAAATGATGAGTTGAACAAAGCCAACGAGGGCTATACCTATGATTTTTCCCATCATGAGCTGGAATGGTTTGACGCTGCTCACCATGAGTTCTACAATGCGATTGGTTTTTTCTTCGATCACACTTTGCATCACCATACCGCCATAAGCCATGACAAACATATAGATGAGGAAAGTGAAGATGAAACCTGCTCCGATAGCTATTTCAGTATTGGAGGAGGTAGCTTGTCCCTCTTTGTCCCACTTCACTGTGGAAATACTAATATCTCGATCTATGTCGTCGATGATTTTGTCCAATTCTGGCACACCAGAGGCGGCAAGTTTGTCCTTGCGCACTTGCTCATTGATTTGCGACTCTACATAGGAGAGCAGCCCTCCCGAAACTTCTTTCCGACTGAAAATGGTGATAGCGTTCGGGTTCTTACTCAGATCGGCCGTTATGTTCACAACGGCTTCAAAAGAAGAGCTGTCGGACTTCATATCGGGAAGGACTTTGGGCATCAACACAAAATGGAACGTTTGCGTGTCCTTCAGCACGGGGAAATAGTGGCCCGTATTGTCGACAACGGCAATGTTGGACTGCTCATCGTTCTCGATAGTGGAAAGCCACAACGGCACCATAACGAGTGCGGCCAGAATAAACGGCATCAAAATCGTGAGTACGATGAAACTCTTCTTCTTTACGCGCTTCAGAAATTCGCGCTGGATGATAATCAGAATTTTATTCATGATGATGCTTGCTTATTTATTTTCAATTTGTTGATCAGCCCAAGTGGCGTCTTGGCCTACTACGTTGAGGAACACATCGTTCATCGTGGGCATTTGCTCGGCAAAACTGCGGATTTCAACTTGGCGCGCCAAAGCTTCCACCAGTTGGTTGTTGTCCACAGCTTCTGCTTTGCGCAGCGAATAGCGATGAACGCCGGAAATGCTTCTGTTGCCGATGATGCTAAACACGCCGTCGACAGGTTGGAGAGATGCGCTGGTGGTCACGAGGTCGTAAAGCCCAGTGCGGAACTGACTCTTCACTTCTTGCACATTGCCTTTGAGCACCACCTGGGAGTGGTTGATGAGCGCGATGGTGTCGCAGATTTCTTCCACACTACTCATATTGTGAGTGGAGAAGATAATGGTGTGGCCCTTCTCCTTGAGTTCGAGGATTTCCTGCTTAAGCTGCTCGGCATTGACGGGGTCGAAACCAGAAAAAGGCTCGTCGAAAATGAGCAAATCGGGTTCGTGGAGCACCGTGATAATGAACTGCACTTTCTGAGCCATACCCTTGGAGAGTTCCTCTAATTTCTTGTTCCACCAAGGCATGATGTCGAACTTCTCAAACCAGGTGCGGAGGCGCATCTCGGCTTCGCTGCGCGAGAGGCCTTTGAGCTGTGCCAAATAAATAGCTTGTTCGCCCACTTTCATTTTCTTGTAGAGTCCGCGCTCCTCTGGCAGATAACCTATGCGCTGCACGTCGGTGGGCTCTTGCAGTCGGCCATCAAAAAAGACTTCTCCCTGATCGGGAGCTGTTATGCGGTTGAGGATGCGGATAAGGGTGGTCTTTCCCGCACCATTCGGACCTAAGAGTCCGAAGATTTGGCCGCGAGGTACTTCCACACTCACATCGTTGAGTGCCGTATGTTTGGCAAAACGCTTCACGATGTGACGGGCTTCCAAAAAGTTTTCCATAAATAAATGAATGCTTATATATTGTTATTGTATAGGCGTACCCTTGTAGAAATCAAGGATGATGTTGCGAAACACGTATTCGTACTGAGCATTGATGCGGTTGGTCTGTGCGTTGGCATACTTTGTCTTTTGCTCGTTATATTCTGTGGCATTGGCCTTCCCGTATTCAAACTTTTTTGTCATCATCACGAAACTCTCGTGAGCCACTTCTTCTGCGCTGCGCGAAGCTTCGTATTTCTTCTGTGCTGCAACGGCGTTGTACCAAGCTGTTTGTATCTCTTTGTACAATTCCTTCTGCACCTGATCGAACTGCACACGCTGTCCCTCGTAGTTGATCTTAGCCATGCGGATATTATTGCGAGTTTGGAAGTGGTCGAAGATAGGAATGTTTAAAGATATACCTATACTCTTGTTGAAGTTGTCTTTGAACTGACGCCCAAAAGCGGGATTTGTGCCTCCATTGACATGGTAATAAGAAGTACCTATACCGCCGTTGAGAGAAAGAGTTGGCCAATAGCCTGCACGGGCTATATCGATGCTTTTCTGCGCGCTTTCGATACGCAACTTCTGTGCGCGGATGGCGGGTTTACTCATGACGGCTTCTTCAAATATCGCCTCGGGATTTCCACCTACTGGCTGTGGTTGCATCATTGCGGGCGCGATGACGTCGAGAGAGTCGGGCGTGCTCATCTCTATGAGTTGACTCAAATCGAGCAGTGCCAATTTGTAGTTATTCTCATTCTGAACCAGAGCGAGTTCGTCCTGCGCCACAGTGTTCTTGGCTTCGTTCACCTCCAGTCCGCTTGCTTTTTGTGCTTCATACACTCTCTGAATGCGGCTGTACTGAAAGCGGCTGAGCGAGAGTTGTTCTTTTGCCACACTGATCATTTCTTTCTGATAGAGTGCCTGCAAATAGGCTTGGACAATCTGCACACTCAAATCCTCACGCACTTTCTCTAAGTCGGCCGTAGCAGCTTGGAGATTGAGTTCGGCTTGCTTCTTCTGGTTGGGAAGACGAAAACCTGTAAAGAGTGGCAGAGAAGCACTTACGCTTACGCCTGTGCTGGCCGTGTTGCGGCTCACATAGGTGTTTTGTGCCGTCAGACCGCGCCCGAAACTAAAGCTCTGATTTGCGCCGCCGCTCACTTCGGGCAATCGAGCATTCTTGGCCGTCGAGAGGTTCACTTCTTCCTGCTGCCGTTGTAGCGCACTCTGTTTCACCTGCACGTTGCGATTGAGCGCATAATCTATACACTCACGCAGCGTCATAGGTTTCTGAGCAACTGCCGTTAGGGACAGCAAACTCAGTATGGATAGGATGGTTCGTTTCATTAGTCTTGGATTTTAAGCATGAGCTTCAACTTATGAACTATACTTTATTTTTCGTCAGTTCCTTTACTGGCTTGGATGGATTCTTGCGCTTTCTGATTGCCACGCACTTTCTCTCCTTTCTTCAAACCGGAAAGAATCTGGATATACATACCATCACTCACACCAGTCTTTACCTCTCGTTTAGCAAACGTTTGCGGTGTGGCTGCCGTAAGCACCTGCACATAGGCGCGTCCGTTCTCATAAGTCACTGCACCTTCAGGAACAGAGAGCACATTGGTCAGACGATCCAGCACAATCTCGGCATTAGCGCTGTAGCCTGAACGAATGTTGACTCCGTGGGGCATCTTCACCGCTGCCTTGATTTCAAACTTGTTGGCGCTGGATGTAGTGGCTGCTTCCACCTTCGGAGAGATGTATTCCAAAGTGGCCGTAAATGATTGGTCTTGCAGAGCGCCCACTGTAATCTTCATAGGCATTCCCGTGTGAACGCGCCCCACCTCGGTCTCGTCTATCTGACCTTTGAAAATAAGGTCGCCCATGTTGGCAACAGTGGCAATCGTCGTACCATCATTGAAGGAGTTCGACATAATTACGCTGGTTCCGACTTTCACAGGAATGTCGAGAATCAGACCGTTCACAGTGGAGCGGATGAGCGTGGTGCTCATCTGTGCTTGAGAGCGGGACACGCCGTTCTTTGCAATCTCGTAGTTGTCGTTGGCTGCTAACAATTCCTCCTTGGCTTGTCGGTAGGTCTGGCGTACTTTGTCGTATTCATCGGCCGATACCAACTGCTCATCATAAAGTTTCTTTTCACGCTGATAGTCTACCTTTGCTTGTTCCAGATTAACTGTAGCTAAACGCACTCGGCTTTCGGCAGAAGCGAGCGACTGCATATCGGGGATTACCTTTACTTTAGCGATGATTTCGCCTGCTTTCACTTCTTCGCCTGCCTGCTTGCAAAGCTCATAGATAACGCCCGAAATTTGCGGTTTAACAAGGACTTCGTCGCGCGGCTCTATATCACCGGTGAGCACACTGGTTTTCTCGAGTGTTCGCTCCTGCACATCGTAAGTTTCATACTCTATGACTTCAGGCTTCGACTTCTGATAGAGGAATACGAACGTTCCGATGAACAATACCACTGCTACAACCAAGAGCAGGATTTTAAAGAACTTCTTCATAATATCTTTTGTTTGTTATTTACTGTATTAAAATGATGGATTTGTATCATTCGTCCGTCAGAGCCTCAATGGGCTTGATGGCTAAAGCACGCAAACTGGGAGCTACACCGGCCAGAGTGCCGAGCATCATTAAGACGCCAAAGGCAGACAAGGCCATACCAAATGATAACTGAAACTTAGCTTCGACGCCCGTACTGGCAGCAATGCCCATCTCCACTCCTTGCAAAATCAGAACGGAGATAACGATTCCCGAAAGGCCTGCCAGCAGGGTGAGCACCATGCTCTCGGCCATTATCTGCCAGAGAATGTTGGAGGGGCGGGCACCAATGGCGCGACGAATACCTATTTCAGTGGTGCGCTCCTTCACAGTGACCATCATAATATTGGAAACTCCAATTGTACCTGAGATAAGCGTACCGATACCAATGAGCCAAACGAGGAAACGAATGCCAGCGAAGAGATTGTCAATGACTTGGAACAACTTCTCTAAGTTGATAGAGAAAAGCGCTTGATCGTCATCGGGTGCAATAAGGTGTTCTTCTTTTATCACTGTATTCACCGCTTCTTCAATCTCTGTAACGGTGTGTCCAGGAGCTGCGGTGTAGACTAACATATCGGCGCGGTCGCCTTTCTGGTAGATTTTCTGCGCCGTAGTAAAGGGAAGCATAATGGTTTGCTGCGAATTACCACCGCCCGTACCAACGTTCGACTTCATATTACTCACGCCCACCACTTCATAATAGATAGAATCCATCTCAATAAACTTCCCGCAGGGGTTGGGCGTATCGGGAAACAGTTCCTCGCGTACGCGCATACCAATGACACAAACCTTTCGCCCCTGATCACAATCCGTCTGATTGATAAAGCGCCCATATATTATATGAGGATTCTCCATAGCAGCATATTCAGGGTTCACGCCCTTCACTGTTCCATATGTAGTTTTATCCTTGTAACGAGGTGTTGGATTCTCTCCCAATATCACTGGTTCACAGAGGCCTATTCCCTTCACTCTATGTTTGAGCATTTGGGCATCAGCAGCACGCAAATTCCACTGACGTCCGCTCTGCAAACCTTTATAAGTCTTCGTTGTCTGCCTAGGAATGAGAAAGCAAGAATTTTGTGCAATTCCTTCAAAGTTTTTCGCCATCAAACTTTCCAGTCCCTGGCCTCCACCCATCAGCAGCGAAAACATAAACAGTCCCCAGAATATACCAAAAGCCGTCAGGAAACTTCGCGACTTATTGCGCATCAACGTTTCGAACGTCTCCGACCATTTGTCTAAATCGAATATTCTCATAATTTTAATGTGCATTAAGTGCTTCAATCGGTTTCACTCTCACAGCTTTCCACGCAGGAAAGAAACCTGCCACCAATCCAGCAACAATCAACACGAACAAAGCCTCTATTGCCACAGTCATATTGACCGTTGGATTGAGAAAAGTGTACATAGTTTGGTCGGCAACAGTCATCGTTTCCTGTCCTGCCGTAGCGTTGAGATATTCCGTCATCAGAATTCCGCACACAAGGCCTATATAGCCCGAGATAGCTGTGATGATAACACTTTCGAGCAAGACGCTGCGCAGAATGCTCCACGAACGTGCCCCCAGCGCTTTGCGAATGCCGAATTCATGGGTGCGCTCTTTCACTGTGATAAGCATAATATTAGAAATGCCCACTACTCCGCTGAGCAAGGTCAAGAGACCGATGACCCAAAGGGCGGTGTTGAGATACCCCATAGCTTTGTCGGTTTCTTCTGCTCCAACAGCCGTATTAAACATCCATATTGCTCCTTCATCAGTGGGAGAAAATGAGTGAATCCCTGCTTCTGCCTTTTTGAAATCGCGTTGGAAAATACTGTCGCTGGCTGCATCGGAGATATTGCGCGTTTGGAGCGTCAACTGATCCACCTTTTGCCCAGTCTTATAGATGAGTTGCAACGTTGTGAAAGGGATGTGTCCTTCCATTCCTCCGAAGCGGCCTTCATCGCTAAAGATGCCTACTACAGCATATACGTTACCGTCCACGCGCAACGACTTTCCGATGGCGTCGGAAACAATCGGGAAAAACTGCTTTGCCGTTTTCTCGCTCAGCACAATAACCTTGCGGCGCTCTTCCATATCTTTGTTGTTGATATAACGCCCATAAATCATTTTGAGTTTATTGATATGCTCATTGGCAGGATAATAGCCTCCGAGCGAAGCTGAGAAAGAGCGGTCGCCATAACTCATCGTTCCACCGCTGAGCGAAATCTGTCCAGCGGCTTCCCTCACACGGTCGCTGAATTGTCCGCTGGCCATACGGATGTCGCGGTTGTCGAGTTGAATTTCTCTACCCTTTTCCCAACCACCATACGCTTCGTCTGTTATTCCAGGATACACCTTCACAACATCCATAGCCATTCCGCCTTGATTGGCTTTGAAAGCATTGATAAGTCCGTTGCCCGAACCCAGCAGCGTGATGAGCAGGAAGATTCCTACACTGACGGAGAGTCCCGTCAGGGCTGTACGCAACTTATTAAGCTTCAGATGCGTCCATATTTCTCCTAAATCGTCAAACACAATCGTTTTGTTTTTAGATGAATACTTCCTTATTTCAGATAGGGCTGACCTTCCATTCTCTCGTTCTCTTCAATCTTTCCGATAATGCCGTCCTTGATATGAATCACCTTATGCGTGCGATAGGCCACTCCGCTTTCGTGGGTCACCACCACGATGGTCATGCCCTCTTTCTCATTGAGGTCGCGCAGCAGCTGCATCACTTCCTCGCTCGTCTTTGAGTCGAGTGCGCCGGTGGGCTCATCGGCCAGAATTATCTGGGGATGAGTGATGATGGCGCGGGCAATGGCCACACGCTGCTTCTGACCGCCGGAGAGTTCGCTGGGCAAATGGTGCGCCCACTCCTTCAAGCCCAGACGCTCGAGGTATTCCAGTGCCAGCGCATTGCGCTTGCGACGACTCACACCTTGATAGTAGAGCGGAAGAGCCACATTCTCCATAGCATTCTTAAAGGGAATGAGATTGAACGATTGGAAGATAAAACCAATCATGCGGTTGCGATAATCGGCAGCCTTCGTCTCGCTGAGGTTTTTCATCAACACGCCGTTGAGCAGGTATTCTCCTTCGTCGTAGTTGTCGAGGATTCCCAAGATATTGAGCAAGGTAGATTTGCCGCTACCACTGGCTCCCATGATGGACACGAACTCTCCTTTCTTTATGTCAAGAGAGATACCTTTCAACACGTGAAGGGGCTGTGCACCTTGATAGGTCTTATGGATTCCGTCAAGGTGTATCATCGTAGTTTGTTCCATTCTGTTTGAATTTGATTAAACTCTATTCCGAGCAACTTCATTTGTCGGAACACTTCGGGTAAGGTTTCGTCCATGAATTGCTTGCGGTTGGATTCGCGGATATGCTCTATCGCGTCGGGCGACACGAAATAGCCCATACCGCGCTTATTATATATTACGCCTTGGTTAGACAAATAATCGTAAGCCTTAACGGCGGTGTTGATATTCACCTCCAAGAGCGCGCTATATTCGCGAACGCTGGGAATACGCTCGTTGGAAGAAAACTTTCCAGCAAGGATCTCTTCGGATATTCGCTCAGCTATCTGCAAATATATGGGATTTGCGTCTTTGAAATTCATAAAACAATCATTTTTTCCTACATTTTTTAGCTCAGGGCGTGGCTCTCAAGGAGCAGCACTACTGGCAAAAATTTAGAAGTAGCGATACTGAATGACCTGCTTGCGGCAGAAAAGCCAGTAGCTAAGGGAGAAGAACACCGCTGCACTGAGGGCTTGCAAACCCAGAACAACAAGAGCTACATATTGATACGAGATGTGTCTCGGTATATACAGCCAAAAATAAGGACTCACCAAAGAGAAGGCTACAACCACTACTCCTACAATAAATTGAATGATGAAGCCCAACAAAATAATCTTCATAAAGGGATGCTTATTGAAGAGCGCACTGGCAAACATATTTAAGGCTATCCCGTTGAGAATAGAGAGAAAAATATACAACGTTGGAACTATGCTCGGAAAAGTATAGCCTCCTTCATCGAAATTCATTTGAATAAATGTCAGTGTCAAAGAGGTCCAGTTCAAGAGCAAGCTGGGATAATCTTTTCCTAACATCCAACCCAAGAGTAGCCACAGACCGTCGGTGATAAGATACAGAATAATAGCAAAAAAGATATACCCAAATGTCAGAATAATAAAGCGAGAGACAAAACGCTCGGCATTGGTTGCTGGCAGCATACCTGCAGCTATACGCCCACCCCGTGTTGTCTGGTCGGCACACAATCCAGCACACACATAGGAGAGACCGGAAAGTGTGATATAATAAATAAAGATATTCAAGGAGGCTGCCAGTGCCGCAGGATTATCAGAGGAGGATACTACACCACGACCAAACCAAACTACAAACATATAGAGGGAGAAGAGCACACCAAGGGTGATCATATATCCTTTTTTGTTCTGACCAAGATCGCGCTTGATAAGCAGGCCGAGGCGCTGAAAACTGAATGATTGCATATTTGTATTGTTTAAGTTGAAAAGTTTGTTTTTGACTATGTAGGATCTGCTGCCGATTCTTTCAGGCGCGCAAATGCTTCAACAAGTCTTTTTAAGCATAAAGGCATTGAAAAGTAGTTCCAGATTGATGGGCGTATCCTTTGTTCCATCGTTCGGAACTACCACAGCCACGCCTTGCAACGAGGGCTGAGCATAGAGAGCATCGTCTACGGAGGCACCCATCGGGCGGAACTCGAAAGCCAACTGTTGCGTAATCTCAGCCACGGAGGCATTGAGGAAAACTTGCGAATTGTCCATGATAATGATATGGTCGAGTAGCGAATCGATGTCGCGCACTTGATGAGTGGAAATCACTATCGTTTGCTCCTCACTCATGTTGGAGGAAACCACCTTGCGGAAAATGCTTTTCGAGGGAATATCTAAACCGTTAGTAGGCTCATCCATCAGAATGAGACGCACCTGCGTGGCGAGCGCAAAACTCATAAAGGCTTTTTTGCGCTGCCCCATGGAGAGCTGGTCGAGGCGCAAATCATCGGTGAGTTCAAAATCGGACAAACATTGCTGCAACACCTCTTGAGAGAAGCGCGGATAGAAGGGAACGTTCAGTTTGACATAGTCGCGAAGGCATACAGCAGGCAACTCCACTTCTTCGGGTACGAGAAATATCTCGCCAATAATCTGGGGCTGATGCGCACGAGGGTTGCCGCCCATCACCTCAACCGTGCCGCCTTGCGGCTGCAACAAACCACACATTATATATAATAGTGTGCTCTTTCCCGTACCGTTCTTTCCGAGCAGACCATAAATGCAGCCTGGCTTTAGTGAGATGGAGAAATCCGTAAACACTGGGCGATACTTCCTCCCATAACTAAACTGAAGATTCTCTATATTTACCATAGTAGTTTGAGTATAATAGTGTACTACTTTAATATTACACTGCAAAACTAAATACTTGTTTTGAACTCTGCAACTATTTAGAGATATTTTTTTCAAAAAACTTTTTGCGGCACAACTGAGATGGTCTTCAACCGCGCAAAGAAAAGGGCCGCTTTCCTTGATTTTGTCTAAAAACTTCTGAATCTACGCGGCCGAGAATCGCTTGAAATTCAACTCAGAATAGAGATGCACGCAAAGAAGCATGGCAGATCCATTCACCCAATAAGGTTGCCGACAAATACAATAAGGCTGTCATCGAACATCCTTATTGTGCAGGCTGACAGGATAAGGAAACCGACGATGAAGATTCTACCTTTTGCTCAACAAAAGCAACAATAAAGACCAACGCAATAAGGAAAACTGAAAATTCCAACGGAAAAATAAGAATTGAAAAGCTGAAAATTTTAGGCACATACCACTCCTTTTAGAAACAATCCCTCTTTTAACATTTAGAAGAGCAAGGCCGTATGTAAACAGAATAGGCAGTAAGCATAGCCATCTATATATACGCGCGCGTGAGAACTAAAGCAGGAAAACCACAGAAGAAAGAAAAAAATTAGGTCGCATACGATTTTTTTCGGCAGAATACTTGCACGGTTCAAAATAAGTATGTAATTTTGCACCAGTTTTAAAATTGTAACGATTACAAATAATAAATCATGTCAAATAAGCAAGAAACATACGACTACCTCCTCAAGCACGGCATCAAGCCCAGCATCCAGCGCTTGGCAGTGATGGGCTACTTGCTTGAACATCGTACGCATCCTGCTGTTGATGAGATTTACAACGCACTGAAAGCAGAAGTCCCCACCCTTTCTAAGACTACAGTTTACAACACACTGCGTCTGCTCGTGGACAACGGGGCTGCCATGATGCTCCACATTGATGAAACAAAATCTTACTTTGATAGTAACATGGAGCCTCATGCACATTTCTACTGCACACAGTGTGGGCGCATCTACGACATCCCAGCCACTACGCGACGGATGCGCAACAGCGCCGACCTCCCACAAGGTTTTTCGGTAGCAGAAACGGAGCTGACCTTCCGAGGTGTATGCCCCCACTGCGAAGAAACAAAAGCATAACATAACAATTTAAAGATTTACTACATTATGAAGAAAAAATTCGTTTGTACCGTTTGTGGCTATGTTCACGAAGGTAATGAAGCACCGGCAGAATGCCCCGTATGTCACGTTAAAGCTGACAAGTTCAAGGAAGTAAAGGAAGACGAACTGAACTTTGTTGTTGAGCACAAGATTGGTGTTGCAGCTGACTGCGACGAGGAGATGAAGAAAGACTTAAATGCTCATTGGATGGGTGAATGCAGTGAGGTAGGTATGTACCTTGCTATGAGCCGCCAGGCCGACCGTGAAGGCTATCCCGAAATTGCTGAAGCTTTCAAGCGCTACGCTTTTGAGGAGGCTGACCACGCTTCAAGATTCTGCGAACTGCTCGGCGACAATGTTTGGGATACTAAGACCAACCTTTACAAGCGTATGATAGCAGAGTCTGGCGCATGTGAAGATAAGAACCGCATTGCTAAGCGCGCTAAAGAACTCGGCTTAGATGCTATCCACGACACAGTTCATGAAATGGCACGCGACGAAGCTCGCCACGGACGCGGCTTCGCTGGTCTCTACAAGCGTTACTTCGATAAATAAATTCCATTTGAATTCCGACGACTGCCACCTGATGTCTCACAGGTGGCAGTTTTCTTTTTCTGCTTTCCAAACACAGAACCACTATCCTCTGCCGCGCAGTCGTCATATTTATTAGGAAGAAATATTCCCCATTATGGGGAGAAATCAATATCTTTGCGAAAAATTATTGTACAACTATGGCACAAGGAAAAGTTGACGCCCTGCTGGGCATTGTCTTTGGTGACGAAGGCAAAGGAAAAGTTGTAGACTACTTCACACCGAAGTATGACGTCGTTGCACGCTTTGCAGGAGGCCCTAACGCTGGTCACACCATCATCTTCGAAGGGAAAAAATTTGTTCTCCGTTCTATACCCTCAGGTATCTTTGATGAAAACAAGGTGAACATTATCGGCAACGGCTGCGTAATTGCTCCCGATCTCTTCATGGCCGAGGCAAACGAACTCGAAACAGCTGGATACTCGCTCACAAACCGTCTGCACATCAGCAAGCGCGCACATCTCATCCTGCCAACCCATCGCGTGCTCGACCGCGCTTATGAAGCGGCAAAAGGCGAAGCAAAAGTGGGAACAACGGGTAAGGGTATCGGCCCGACTTATTCAGATAAAGCTGCCCGTGTGGGACTTCGCGTTGGCGACATCCTCGACAATTTCCAAGAGAAATACGAAAAGCTGAAAGCACGCCATATCCAAATCCTCAACGACTTACACTTCACCGACTACGACATTACGGAAGAAGAGAAGCGCTGGATGGAAGGCGTGGAATACTTAAAGAAATTCCAACTCTCAGATACTGAAATCGAAATCAACCGCCTCTTGGAAGAGGGCAAAAACGTCTTGGCAGAAGGCGCACAAGGTTCGCTGCTCGACATAGACCACGGAACTTACCCCTTTGTTAGTTCGTCGTCAACCACAGCAGGTGGTGTTTGCTCGGGTCTGGGTGTTGCTCCTCGCCACATCCATCGCGTTTTCGGCATTTTCAAGGCCTACTCCACGCGCGTTGGCTCAGGTCCGTTCCCCGTTGAGCTCTTCGACAAAACTGGAGATACCATCCGCCACATTGGCAACGAGTACGGCGCAGTTACAGGCCGCAACCGCCGCTGCGGATGGGTTGACCTCGTGGCTCTGAAGTATGCCATCATGATCAACGGCGTGACAGATCTCGTTATGATGAAGGGAGATGTACTCGACAGTTTTGAAACCATCCGTGTGTGTACAGCTTACAAGAAGGGCAACGAACAAACTACCACGATGCCTTACGATACGGAAGGCTGGGAGGCAGTTTATGAAGATCTTCCTGGTTGGAAAACATCGCTTACCGAAATTCGCGACGAGCGCGACTTCCCTGCAGCTTTCCAGTCCTATATCGACTATTTGGAGCGCGAACTCAAAACGCGCATTTCTATTGTCAGCGTAGGCCCAGATCGAGAGGCTACAATCATCAGAAAGTAAAAAGCGACTCACTCCCCCATTGCGTTTCAACGCAAACGGGAAGTAAGCACCACTATAATAAGGACAGCCACAAGTTCACAAGAACCTTGTGGCTGTCCTGCCTTTCTGGTGGTCAATATCCCTTATCCGTACTTTTGTTGTCACACTGTTGTCACGGATATAATACTTACTCTTTCAAACAGTTAAGTCCTAATCGTGACGATGTGACGACGTGACAACAAAAAAATAACTTCTGGAGAGGAGAAAGTATGCTCCTATTTATACATTCTCTCGTAGTATTCCTGATAATCTTCCCCACTCACGTCTTCAATCCAATCATGGTGTTCGAGATTCCAGCGAATGGTTTTCTCTATGCCTACTTCAAAGGTCGTTTCGGGGAACCAACCTAAGTCGGCCTTTATTTTGCTGGGATCTATGCCATAGCGCTGGTCGTGGCCCAAGCGATCTTTCACAAAACTAATAAGGTCGTCGTTGATCCACTCAAGACCATCTTGACGCTTCAGCAGAACGTGGAACTGCGGGTTCTCTTCCATCAAGCGGCGAATAGTGCGGATGATGATTTTCACAATCTGGATATTCTGTCGCTCATTGTGACCACCTACGTTGTATATACTTCCGTCTTTGCCCTTCGTAACCACGAGGTCAATAGCCTTACAGTGGTCTTCCACATACAGCCAGTCGCGAACATTTGTTCCTTGCCCATAAACAGGAAGTTGCTTACCCTCAAGGATATTATTGATAATCAGCGGAATCAGCTTTTCGGGGAATTGATAAGGTCCATAATTATTGGAGCAACGCGTAATGCTAACGGGCATTTTGTAAGTGTCGTGGTAAGCACACACTACGAGGTCGGCACTTGTCTTTGAGGCACTGTAAGGGCTGTGCGGTTGCAGCGGAGTTTCTTCTGTGAAGAATCCCTCATCGCCCAGTGAGCCGTAGACCTCATCAGTAGAAACCTGATGAAAGCGAACACCAGACTGCCAAGTGGGATAGCCCTGCTTATCTTTTCCCGTCACCCACGCGCGGCGAGCACAATCGAGCAAATTCTGCGTTCCGAGAATATTGGTCTGAAGAAAGAGCTGCGGATTCTCAATAGAGCGATCCACATGGCTCTCTGCGGCAAAGTTTACCACCACATCAAAGCGATATTTCGTAAAGAGCTCATCCACCAACTGACGGTTGCCGATGTCGCCACGCACAAATTCGCACCTGTCGTGGTCGATATCCTCAGCAATTGTGCCGAGATAGCCCGCATAGGTCAGCAGGTCAAGAACAACCACACGAACATCCTCATATTTTTTGAGAATATACTTCAAATAGTTTGCGCCGATAAAGCCGGCAGCTCCTGTCACTAAATAAGTCTTCATAAAATCTTTTTTATTTATAGACAAAAGTAACATTGTAATATGACAACTACAACTATATTCGTTGAAAACAAACTTTTCTCACCAACTTATACCCGTTGAACGCTCATTTTGCAGGCGAAAGTCATACTTTTATCTCTCGAAAATATACTGCTCTGCCTCGTGGAGAATCTCACAAAAAGTCTTTATTTCTTTTTCCTTTCACGGCAAAAGCCTACCTTTGCGCCTGCTTCAGGATTCTATAGTGATCTGAACCCTTCTTGCTCTTTACTTTTACAAAGAGATTTATAGCAATAAATCGTATCTCAACTCCGCGCATCGCTGATATTAATTTGCGTGTGCTACACATACAAACAGATTTTAATACAAAGCGAAAAGAGGCCAAAATAATAAGAACAATTCACCTCCACATAAACAAAACGTTTCGCAACAAGAATTAATACATAAATGAAAGCCTACAAAAAGCCCCAGAACAGAGTGATAAACATAAGCACAAGAAGCACGTTCGCCGATTTCATTATATCCAGCCAAGAAAGTTACGAGCAATGGTCACGCCAGCAGGATACGCATGGCGAGATCCTTGAAGGAGAAACTGAAAGCTCCAACTTTCAGCCCTACACCTCGTGGGAAGGACTGGACTAACGGCTCATAGATATTTTCAACCTATTTCTATCAACAGCGGAAAGCTCCCGAAGAAGCTTTCCGCTGTTGGTATTTTCAGATGCAACACTTCTGCTCCACAACGCAAGAGGAGCTTTCCTTTATTGCTTATTTTGAATCGCATAAAGAAATATTGCACACAATAATGTAACTTTGCAAAAAATCAAGACTATTATGGGACTTATTCAATTCGACAAGCTGCCAGTCAACAACCTCGTAGGTGCCGACTGGAACACTTATAAGGAGATTCTTCAAGACCGTGAAATCGACAAGAACTATCGTGGGAAATATCGCCTCACTACTGCCGTTTGCCGATTGCTATCCACGCTTGCACCCATACAAGAAAGGCGTTACCAAAAACGTTTGGCCAACCAACCGCTGAAGCACGATCCCGTGTTCATTTTGGGGCATTGGCGGTCAGGAACGACCTTTGTCCACAATGTTTTGTCCTGCGATAAGCACTTTGGCTATAATACGACCTATCAAACGGTATTCCCCCACCTCATGATGTTTGGGCAACCATTCTTCAAGAAAAATATGTCGTGGCTCATGCCGAGCCATCGCCCAACGGACAACATGGACTTGGCTGTTGACCTGCCGCAGGAAGAGGAATTTGCTATGACAAATTCCATGCCCTACACCTATTATAATATGTGGTACTTGCCGAAGTACTGGCAGGAATATGCCGATAAGTATTTGCTCTTCAAGGACATCACGTCGGAAGAACTCAAACGCTTCGAGGAGGAGTTTATCAAAGTCATCAAGATAGCCCTTTGGAACACCAGCGGCACGCAGTTTCTCTCCAAGAACCCGCCCCACACGGGCCGTGTAAAGGAACTGGTCAAGATGTTCCCAAATGCCAAGTTTATCTACTTGATGCGAAATCCCTACACCGTATTTGAATCCACACGCTCTTTCTTCACCAACACCATCCAGCCTCTCAAGTTGCAAGACATCTCGGAGGAAGAAATCGTGAAGAATATCCTGACGACTTACACGAAGCTCTACGACAAATACCAAGCCGACAAAGTTTATATTCCGGAGGGAAATCTCATCGAAGTGAAGTTTGAAGACTTCGAACAAGACGCTCTTGCCATGACGGAGAATATTTACTCCTCTTTACAAATCCCAGGTTGGAACGAGGCACATACGGCCATCGAACAATACGTTAATGCAAAGAAGGGCTACAAGAAGAACAAATATGCTTACAAACCCGAGACCGTCCGCTTGGTCAATGAAAACTGGGGACACGCCATTGACGACTGGGACTATGAGCGACTCTAAGCCTCAGCTTCCCTCACAGAAGCTACAACGCAATTAGAAATAAAGATCATCATGAGAGTTCCGCCCTACAATATCTCCGTAGGGTGGAACTCTTGCTTTTATCAAATCAGTGGCAAAAACCGTATGCGCAATGACGCGACAATGCTAAGAAAACTGCCCTTTAATTTGACAACACGCTTTTTCGTTCCAGAAAAACACATCTTAAGATTCTTACGAAAAAACGTTGAGCCGTTCGAAAAAAGAAAGGAACAAACCATTTTTTCTCTTTGTTTTTTGCGAAAAAAGGTGGGAAAAGTGCTTTTTTCAGATAATTTCGGCCATCAACACGTGCCGATAATCCGTGTTTTTCCTTATTGTGTCAGTCTGCGCAATAAGGAAATTTTCAAACGCAATAAGGCTGTCAGCTGACAGCCTTATTGCATTCTCCAACAACCTTATAGAACAGGTCGAGCAGATTGGAGGAGTCTGAACACAAGTCTACTTCAATTTAATTTTGAAGCCACTCTCGGGAGTACAGACTGCGAACTATTTTTACAGAATATAAGGGCGTTAAATCCTCGAAGGATTTAACTGATTTCTTTTTCAATCCGATTGGTCAGCTCCACAAACTCGTCCACGCTCAACTGCTCCGGACGCTTCGTCAGCTCTGGGTGAGCCAAGAACTCCGTATGGTCGCGATTGGGTGAAGTTTGTGCAAAAAACGGTTTGAGCGACACGCGCAACATTTTGCGGCGTTGCTGGAACACGGCCTTTACTACTTTCTTGAGCAGCACCTCGTTGCAGCCGCATTCGTGTATATCGTTGCGCGTCATGCGTACCACCGCGCTGCGCACCTTTGGAGGAGGATTGAACACACCAGGCTCAACGGTGAAGAGGTACTCAATATCGTACCAACGCTGCAGCAACACGCTCAAAATGCCATAGGACTTTGTGCCGGGACGTGCCGCAATACGTTCGGCCATCTCTTTCTGAATCATTCCCGTGCAGCAGGGAATAAGCTCTTTGTAGTCGAGCATTTTGAAAAATATCTGACTGGAGATGTCGTAAGGATAATTGCCCGTGAGTACAAAAGGCTGACCATCGAACACACGATTGAGATCCATACGGAGAAAGTCCTCGCCCAGGATGTTATCCCGCAATTCGGGCCAACGTTCAAGTAGGTAAGCCACACTTTCGCGGTCGATCTCCACCACCTTCACCTCCCTGTCCTTGGGCAAGAGGTATTGTGTCAGCACGCCCATACCAGGGCCTACTTCAAGAACGGGCAACTGCGGGCAGGCATCTACGGTGTCGGCGATGCGCTCAGCCACATGGAGGTCGGTCAGAAAGTGCTGACCGAGATTTTTCTTAGGTCTTACTGATTTCAACATATCGGAATTGTTACCGGAAAGGAACCACGCGAACGTAGGTTACTCTGATTGTGCAAAAATTGAAGACAATTCTTTGGAACATTGGGCAGATTGTCCTAACTTCGCATTGGAGACGTCACAAAAGTACGCATTTCCCTACGAAACACATTGAAGATTCTTAAGAAGATACTGCAACTGGCGCTGCCCTTTGCTTTTGGGCTGGGCATTCTGTGGTGGATGTACCGCGGAACAGATTGGCGCGACTTTTTCCGTAGTGTGTTCGGTGAGATGAAATGGGGATGGATGCTTTTCTCCTTTGTGTTCGGCATTCTGGCCCAGCAAATCCGGGCTTGGCGCTGGAAATTGGCGCTCGAACCCTTAGGCGAACATCCGCGCCGCAGCAGTTGCGAAAATGCCATCTTCATTAGCTATGCCGCTTCTTTAGTGATTCCTCGTGTAGGCGAAGTGACGCGCTGCGGCACACTAAAGAAATACGACGGCGTATCATTCACCAAATCGCTCGGAACGGTTGTCACGGAGCGCATGGTCGATTCTCTTGTCATGCTTCTCCTCACAGCGGTTGCTTTTCTCTGTCAAATCCCCGTTTTTCTCAAGTTCCTTCGCACCACAGGTATGGACTTCCGCGGATTTTTCGGGCAATTCACCAGCACAGGCTACCTCGTCACGGTGCTTTGTTTTATCATGGCCGTTGGAGCGTGCATATTTCTCCTCCGTCGCTATTATTCTCGTGGGCGCGACTTGCTAAAGGATCTTTGGGCGGGAGTGCTCTCCCTCAAAGATGTTCGTAATCTGCCACTCTACATCTTGATGAGTTTCGGCATCAACCTTTGCTATTACCTCCATTTCTACGTTGCTTTTTTCTGCTTCAACTTCACAAGCGGCATCAGTCCTATCGAAGCATTCCTTATATATTGTGTAGGAATGTTCGCCGTACTCGTGCCGACACCTAACGGGGCAGGACCGTGGCATTTCGCCGTTAAAACGATGCTTGTCCTTTATGGAGTGGCAGAAAAAGAGGCCATACTCTTCGCCCTCGTAGTCCACACGCTGCAAACGGGCCTTGTCGTGCTCCTCGGAGCTTTCGGATTTGCCCGACTCTCTATGAAAGACAAAAGAGAAAACAACTAATAATAACTCTTAACCATAATAATTATGAGTGAAATCAAGAATTTGCAGCCACAGGCTGTTTGGAAAAACTTCTACTTACTGACTCAGGTACCACGCCCTAGCGGCCATTTGGAAAAGGCTCAGCAATTCCTGTTGGATTGGGCCAAGGAACGCAATATCGAAGCCTTCAAAGACGAGGCTGGAAATATCATCATGCGCAAAGCAGCCTCTAAAGGCTACGAAGACCGCAAGATGGTGGTGATGCAGGGCCACATAGACATGGTTCCGCAAAAGACAAAGGAATCTACCCATAATTTCGAGACCGACCCCATTGAGACCTACGTGGACGGAGACTGGGTGAAAGCAAAAGGCACTACTCTCGGCTCGGACGATGGTATGGCAGTGGCCACTATGATGGGTATCCTCGAGGACGACACTATTGAACACGGCCCGCTGGAGTGCTTAATCACGGCCGACGAGGAGACAACGATGTACGGAGCTGAGCACCTGTCCAGTGACACTTTGCAAGGTGAGATTCTCCTCAATCTCGACAACGAGACAGAGGGCGAAATGGTTATCGGTTCAGCAGGTGGCGTCGACCAGAATGCAGTGCTGGAATATCAGGAAGAAGAAACCGATGGCGGCGATGCAGCTGTCAAAGTGGTTATCAAAGGTTTGCTCGGCGGCCATAGTGGTTTGGAAATCAACCAAGGTCGCGCTAACGCAAACAAGCTGATGGGCCGTCTCGTTCAAGATGCTATGGCCAACTTCGAAGCACGTCTGTGCAGCTGGGTGGGAGGAAATATGCGCAATGCTATTCCGAGTCACGCCGAAGTGGTACTTACGCTTCCGAAAGAGAATGTTGCTGCACTGAAGGAGGATTGTATCGCCGACTGGAAAAAGGTTTTCACTGACGAGTTTGCCTTTGTTGAGAAGCAGCTCGAACTCCTCTGCGAGGATGTGGAACGCCCCGCTAAGCAAGTGCCGGCTGAAATTGGCGACAACTTAGTTAACGCTATTTGCGCCTGCCACAACGGACCGATGCGTATGATTCCAGAAATCCCCGACGTAGTGGAAACCAGCTCCAACCTTGGTATCGTGGAGATTGGAAACGGGATAGCGAAGTTTATAGTACTGGTACGCTCCAGCCGCGATAGCATGCGCGAATGTTGCGCTGAGACAATCGAGAGCGCGTTCTCAATGGCGGGCATGAAGGTTACTTATGCTCATCAGTATCCAGCTTGGCAGCCTAATCCGCAAAGCGAAATCGTAGCACTGATGCAGAAAGTCTACAAGCAGCTCTTTGGCACTGACAACCGCGTGGGCGTTGTTCACGCCGGCCTTGAATGTGGTGTCATCGGTGCCAAATATCCCAAAATGGACATGGTAAGTTTCGGCCCAACGCTCCGTTCTCCGCACACGCCCAACGAACGTTGCAACATTCCGTCGGTAGAACGCTATTGGCAGTTCGTACTTGAGACATTGAAAGAAACGCCGAAGAAATAATTTTATAGTAACGAGTGACAGGTCTGAAGTAGTTGCTGAACAGCACACTTATTATAACTACGCTTTGTAGCCTCAGCCTTGTCGCTCGTTACTTTTTATTTATCACTCAAAACTTTCAAAAAATGAAGAACTTAAAGGTAGAATCCATCGTCTTGGCTGTAGGACTCGCCATCTTAGGTGTGTTCCTCTATTGTGGCTTGAAAAGTTTTTCTCGACAGGACCGCATCGTCAACGTTCGAGGTTTGGCTGAGAGAGAAGTAAAGGCCGACCACGTTATCTGGCCCATCATGTTCAAGACATCCAGCAACGATATGCAAGACCTTTACCGCCAGCTCAATTCAACCAATGCAATCATCAAAACCTGGCTACAAGCAAACGGCATTCCTGCAAATGAAATCAGCGTAGGTGCTCCTCAGATTTCGGACCTTAAAGCTAATCAATACTCCGACCTTTCTGATCATGATCGCTTCTCATTGTCTTGCGTAACAACAGTAAGTACTTCACAGGTTGATAGGGTGCGTTCACTGATTCCTCGCGTCGGTGAATTGCTCGCTAAGGGTGTAGCCATTTCCGGAGATGAATATAGCAATCAAGTGCAGTATGATTTCACCAAACTCAACGCCATCAAACCGCAGATGATTGCTGAAGCAACAAAGAAAGCGCGCGAGGCTGCCGATAAGTTCGCAAAGGATTCCGACAGTAAAATTGGTAAAATCAAGAGCGCGACCCAAGGACTTTTTGAAATAGACGACCGCGACCAATATACTCCGTATATAAAGAAAGTTCGCGTAGTCACATCTCTCAACTTCTATATTGAAAACTAACGTCCTCTTAGAGGCAATGATTAGAAACAAGCGTTGGCTGATAGCTGCTGTTATAGTGGCTATCGGCCTTTTGCTGTTTATTTTCGACCCCGTGCAGACACTGTGGTCGCCAAAGTGCGTGGTGAAAGCTGCCACTGGCTACGACTGCCCCGGCTGTGGCTTCCAGCGAGCAGCTCATGCCGTGCTCCATGGACGATTTATGGAAGCCGCCCACTACAACCTCTTTCTGCTCTTTGCCCTTCCCTATCTTTTTCTGCTCGTTCTCAGTGATTGGCTGCTGCGCGGTAAGGCGCAAGCTCAACTGAAACGTTTTACTCATCATCGCTATTGGCTTTGGACATATATAGTCCTATTTTTCACGTGGTGGATACTGCGAAATTTGCTCGGACTATAAGGATGTCAGCCACTTTTCCAAAGAAAACCTTGGATAGGTCTATGAAATAACATATTTTTGCTTTTTAGATAAACTTACCCCCTTATGGAACAATATTTCTATCTTGATGTAAACAAAGTGCAGCAAGGTCCTGTTGACGGATCTCAGCTGGTTAAGTTTGGAGTAACTCCTACAACGCTCGTTTGGAAACAAGGCATGGCGCAGTGGACACCTGCTGGACAAGTGCCCGAGCTCGCAGCTATCTTCAACGTTCTTGAAGAAGTTCAGCAACCGCAGCAAGGCCCACAATTTGGCCCTCAAGTTGCTCAACCCAACTTCTATAACCAGCAGGCATACAACCAAGCGCCGCAAATGCCACCCCCTCCTGATAATTATTTAGTGTGGGCCATTCTCGCTACAATCTGCTGCTGTCTGCCATTTGGTGTAGTTTCTATTGTTTACGCTGCAAGGGTAAATGGACTTTATCAAATGGGACAATACCAGGAAGCCTTAGCAGCCTCTAACAGTGCAAAGACATGGGCCATTGCCGCTGCTATATGTGGGGTTGTCATTGGTATCATCTACTTCTTCATTGGACTGGCGCAAGGCCTTATGCTCAGATAAACAACTGTAGCTATATATGAATCCAGACTATCTGCAGACTGCTGACGAACAGCCTGCGCCCCCTCCTATGCCCGATAATTATCTGGCTTTGGCCATCATTTCCACTATTTTCTGCTGTCTTCCTTTCGGCGTAGTTTCTATTGTTTACGCTGCGCAAGTGGAGAGTCTCTACTTGCAGGGCCGATATGAAGAAGCAGTTGATAAATCTAATAAAGCATTCAAATGGGCCATTGCTTCAGCAGCTACGATAGCAGCAATTATGATGCTTTATGTTTTGATTCTTCTCATCATTATGATCTTAGGTTTTTAAGTAACCACTTTAACACACGAACTATGTCCACAGGACTACTTATGCTGTTGACATTGGCGTTCTACTTCCTACTGCTGCTTTTCATCTCTCGGAAAAGCAGCAGTAGCCATGATAACAACGCTTTCTTTAGGGCCAACCGCCGTTCACCTTGGTGGATGGTAGCTTTTGGTATGATAGGCGCCAGCATCTCGGGCGTATCGTTCATTTCCGTACCGGGCTGGGTAGGCGCAACTCAGATGACATACCTTCAGATGTGCGCCGGCTTTTTCTTTGGCTATGTAGTCGTAGCTTTCCTTCTCCTACCGCTCTACTATCGGCTCCAACTCACCTCCATCTACACTTATCTGGGCGAACGCTTTGGGGAAAACACCCACCGCACGGGGGCACTCTTCTTCCTCCTTAGCAAACTCACCGGTGCAGCTGCGCGGCTCTACCTCGTGGTACTCGTGCTCCAGCAGTTCATTGCCGAACCGCTCGGCATCCCCTATCCGCTCACCGCTCTCATCACACTGCTGCTCATCTGGCTCTACACGCGCAGCAGCGGCATCAAGACCATTGTGCGCACCGATGCCCTGCAAACGCTCTGTATGCTCCTCGCCCTCGGCGGTATCTTGTGGGCAGTAATTAGCAGACTCGGACTGGACTTTCACGGAGTAGTCGCCACGGTCAGCCAAAGCCCATTGAGCCGTATTTTTGCTTGGGAAGGCACACAATCGTTCTGGCGACAATTTTTCAGCGGTATAGTCATCGTCATCGTGATGACGGGACTGGATCAGGATATGATGCAGAAAAATCTCACGTGCAAGAACCTGCGTGAGGCGCAAAAGAATATGTGCTCCTACGGCCTTAGTTTTCTGCCCGTCAACCTCATTTTCCTTGTTCTTGGCGTATTGCTCTTCACGTTCTGCGCCCAGCAAGGCATCGCCATCCCTGAACAAACTGATAGCCTCCTGCCCATGTTGGTGAGCAACGGTAGTTTGGGCAGCATCGTCATATTCCCCTTCACCATCGGCATTGTGGCCGCCGCCTTTTCCAGTGCCGACTCAGCCATTACAGCCTTAACCACGAGTTGCTGCATCGACCTTATCGGAGTGGAGCGCCACAATTGGGAACAAGCCCGACAAGAGCGCACGCGCAAGATTGTACACATCCTCATGTCGCTCACTTTCTTCGCCGCCATCCTCCTTTTCCGCGCCATCAATTCCACCAATGTCATCAACGCTATCTATGTCATGGCATCCTACACCTATGGTCCATTATTGGGACTCTACGCTTTCGGCCTGTTCACGCGGCGCGGCGTGCGCGATCGCCTTGTGCCCTGGGTTTGCATTGCCAGTCCCATCATTTGCGGTTTGCTTGACCATTACGCGCCCCTCCTATGGGACTACAAGTTTGGTTACGAACTCCTAATGCTCAATGGCTTATTGACATTCGCGGGTCTACTCCTTTGCCAAACCCACAAAGCTGCGCGACTCTCCACCACATAGAAAATTCCCAAGACAATCATAAAAAACTTCGGACTTATCAGGCTTTTCTTTACGCCCCAATAAGTCCGAAGTTTCTTTACAATGACCTTTTGCAAAATAGAATACTACAACTGATAAACACGACCGCTTTCAGCAGAAAATCTGCTTTTTCTATTGTTCGGCAGCAAGCAAAAATTGCTCAACAGCTCTCAGAAACCTAAAAAATCAAGGTTTTCCCACTTTTTCTGCTCTTTTTGAGTAATCAGCAGCCCCTTCTTGCTCGTAGTTTTCCTTATTGCATCAGCCAGCATCCTTATTGCGTCAGCCGACACAATAAGGATGTCAGCTGACAGCCTTATTGGAACGGCCCAAAGAGTCGGACTTGTCAGACTCCCTCTTTACTTTCACTTGGATTTCGAGCCATTCTCAGTCCTATAAAATAAGAACTCTGTTTACAAAAACAGAGATTCCCATAAACGGCCAGCAAACCGAAATTTGCAAGACGATTATGGGAATCTCCGTGTTTGAGATAAGCTCCGAAAGAGAGATTCTGGAGAAGAACGGCTTACTTCACGATGCGGACAGCAATGCCCTGTCGGTCGAGCTCACCAACGGCTCGCTCGATAGCTTCATAGTGTTCGGGGGCAATGCCCAGTTTCGGGAGATCGAGTGTAGGAATGGCCTCAGCGTTGTGCAACTCCTTCTCATCCACAGCCGAGATAATCATACCCACGGCTGAGGTATTGTTCGTTATCGGGTCGATAAGGATGAATGAGCCTGTTTGTTTGTTGAGTTTGTAGGAATCGAAGAAGAGTTCCTTAGAGGCCTGAATCACCACACGGCCAATTTCGTTGAGGCGGAAAGCCTCACACTCGCTCTGCTCAAGGGTATTCACGTCTATGCGATAGAGGATTTGGTCCACATGGCAGCGACTCGTGTTCGTAGTCTGCTTGATATAGAACGCCTTAGAGCGATCCATCGGTTCCTCATCCATCCAAACGAGCATTGCCTCGAAATTGCGCCCTACAAAAGGCAGGTTGTCGGGCTTCACCAGCATTTCGCCGCGCGAAATATCTATTTCATCCTCCAACTGCAAGATGACGGATTCGGGCGGGAAGGCATAATCCACCGTCTGCATAGGAAGTTCGGCGGTATTCAGCGTAGAACCATCAGCTCCCAGTTGCTTCTGATTGGGCGCATAAGGTGGCACGATGGCTTTCACGCGGGAGTGCTTCATAGAAGGCAGAGCCACCACCTCATCGCCTTTGCGAATGATGCCACTGGCCACCTTGCCGCAGAAACCACGGAAGTTCAAATTTGGACGACTGACAAACTGAACGGGGAAGCGAAAGTCCTTCATATTATGATCGGCATGGAGCGGAATGGTCTCGAGGAAATCGAGCAGCGCAGGACCTTCGTACCACGGTGTACGCTCCGACTTGTCCACAACATTATCGCCATCGAGCGCACTCAGCGGGAAGCAAGTGACATCCTCAAGGCCGAGCGGTCGGATAAAGTCCATATATTCCGACACAATTTTATCGAACACCGCCTTATCGAAGCCGCAAAGGTCCATCTTATTGACAGCCAACACCACATGCTTGATGCCGAGCAGTGAAACAAGGAAAGTGTGGCGGCGCGTTTGTGTGATGATGCCGTTGCGGGCATCAACGAGGATGATAGCAAGGTTGGCCGTAGATCCGCCCGTGATCATGTTGCGCGTATACTGCTCATGTCCCGGCGTATCAGCAATGATAAATTTGCGCTTATTGGTGGAGAAATAGCGATAAGCCACATCGATGGTGATACCCTCTTCGCGCTCGGCCTTCAAGCCATCGAGCAAAAGAGCATAGTCAATGTTTTCGCCAGCATTTCCCACACGCTTGGAATCGCGTTCCAGCGCGGTGAGCTGATCTTCGTACAATTTCTTAGAGTCGAAGAGCAAACGACCAATCAGCGTCGACTTTCCATCATCAACACTACCAGCAGTGAGCAGGCGCAGGAGGTCTTTCTTCTCATCATTATCAAGAAATTCTGTAATACTGACTTTATTATCTTTCAGATCATTCATTGTCCTGTATATCTATATATGTATTGCAAAGTTAATATATTTTTCGGGAACGACAGGCGGCACTCTTATGCCGTGGGCCTTATTGTTGTTCTTTCTGTCGGGTAGGTAACAGCGCGCCACCTGCAACAACGGATTCTTGCGCCAATCGCGCCCGCAATTTCTTGGAAAGTTTTTCCGCCCCCTCCAGCGTGAGGTGATCGGCATCATAGAAATCGTTGGCCGTGAAATCCGTATCGGCGCGGAAGTCGAAATAGCTCACATGCGGATGGGACTGCACCGCCCGACGAATGCGAGCTTCCATGGCACGCACCTGTGGGGCATACTGACAGGCACGATAGCGCGCCGTGAGCGGAGTTGAGATCAAAACGAGGTGCGCATGATAGCGCTGCGTGACAGTTTGGATGAGTTGTTGGAAGAAAGCTTCGTTGAGCGCCACATTCTTGGCATCGCGATAAGTGTTATTGCGAGCGCGTGCCTCAGCATTGTTCCAATCTTTGAGCTTTTGGGCAAGCGTATAGTCGGTGCCTTGTCCGAGCTTGCTCCAGCTGAGTCGCGCAGGCTGCCACAGCGTTTTGAGGCGTTCGCGGAAAGTAGGCATCGAGCAAAATTCGAAGCCATAGCGACTCAACCAACTATGATAGTCGCACCCCATATAAAGGCGATAGCGGGAGGCATAATACCAGTCGGCATCATGCTCAAAATCTTCGTGGAAAGAAAAGTCGGAAATGGGAAGAATCACCGTCCGCAACGAGCGGAAGGCATAGTGGTCGAGAATGAAATTATCATAGCGGAGTGTCTGCGAAACCTGTGCGGCATTATAAGCCTTCGACCCAAAAACTTCGGGGGCTAAACCGTAGTAGGAATGCGAACTCCCGAGAATCAGCACCTCCACAGAATCAGCATGAGCCTCCAGCCAAGCGTTCTTCGCCCGCGAAGGATTGGGAAGTGAGCGGAGATACACCTCGGCAGCCGTCAGCAACAACAGCAGCGGTAAGATAAGCAAAAAGGTGCGCAAGATAAATTTCTTCATTTCTGTTGCGAGGAAAGATGAGTGCCGTAAACGCGGTGCAGCAAGCGGAGCGCAACGGCAGAAAAACAGAGGTAGTAAATTATCGTACTAACATAGTCGGCATTGAGATTGACCCAGGCCGGAGCAGCATTATCGTAGAAAGATGCGTAAGAGCGCAGCACCTTGAAAGGGTCGCACACAACATAGAGCACAACGTAGAGAAAGAACGGTGTGAGCAAGAAGAGCGTGCGCAGAATAAACTTTCCAAGGAACGGCTGCTGCATAAGGAATCAGAACTGAAAGTAGATGAAATTCGTACCAGCACCCAGCGCAAAAAAGATGGCTGCAATGATGGCATAGTAGAGCACAAAGCGGAGGGGAGCATTGAGAAAACGCGGCGGAAGCTGAAGCGCGTGTTGGCGATGACGTTGCCACCATTCGACAGCCAGCATCAAGGCCACATAGATAAGCACTTGCTTACCATGAGTAGGCATGGCGGGACGAAGCGTTGTGAACATACGCACCAAATAGTGGACGGCATCGGTGAGCGTGGCACTCCTAAAAAGTATCCAGCCCAACATGACGAGGAAGAAAGTAAGGAACATCTGCCCGCCAGTACGCACCAGTCCTAAGATGCCCTTAAGGGATTTTTCTTCCGCTTTATGGCCGCGCAGAATGCTGGGCACAAAAAGGCAAGCGTGATAAAGCCCCCAACAAACAAATGTCCAATTCGCGCCGTGCCAAAGGCCACTGACGAGGAACACGATGAACGTGTTGCGCAACTGCTTTGCACGCGAGCAACGACTGCCACCGAGTGGGAAATAAATATAATCGCGAAACCACGTCATCAGCGAGATGTGCCAACGCTGCCAAAAGTCGCGGATATTGCGAGAAAAGTAAGGGTAACGGAAGTTCTGCATCAATCGGATGCCGAAAAGGCGACCCGTACCGATTGCTATATCGCTATAACCAGAGAAGTCGCCGTAGATCTGAAAGGTAAAGAGAAGTCCGCCCATCAACAGGTCTACCCCCACTGGCCTGTGCATAGTCGGAGAAGATGGCATTAACGCCAACGGCGCATTGGTCGGCTATAACAATCTTCTTGAAGAAGCCCCACAAAATTTGTCGCATTCCGTCGACCGCATCGGCATAGGAAAACGTGCGATCCTGCTGGAACTGCGGCAGCAAGTTAGTAGCGCGCTCGATAGGGCCAGCCACCAACTGAGGGAAGAAACTGAGATAGGCAAAAAATTCTATGAGGTCGTGCGTGGCAGGAAGTTTCTTACGATAAACATCAATGGAATAGCTGAGTGCCTGAAAGGTGTAGAAACTAATGCCTACGGGAAGAATCACGTGGACAACGGGGGCGTGGAGCGTTCCAAAGCCCAAGGCCGTGGAAAGGTCCTGCAAACTGTCGGCAAAGAAGTTGAAATACTTAAATGCGCCTAAGATACCGAGGTTCAGCAGTATGTTGCTCCACAATATGTGCCGAGCCAATCGCGGATAGCGTTCCTCCCAAATACCGCTGGCATAACTGCAAAGCGAAGTCAGAGCCAGCAGTCCCGTGAAACGCCAATCCCACCAGCCGTAGAAGAAGTAACTGCAAAGAACTATCCAAAGATTGCGCGACCTACGACCGCGACAAGCATACCAATAGATAAGGAAGACGCAGGGTAGGAAAAGCAGAAATTCAAACGAATTGAAGAGCATAAAAAAAGAGCCTTACCCCTCCTTTGGCACGAGCCAGAGGGGTAAAGCTGAAAATGGATTTAGAAATATCCTTCACGCTTCTTTTGTTCCATAGAAGCATCTTGGTCGAAATCAATTACACGCGTGGTTCGCTCGCTCTTTGTGGTAGTCATCATTTCCTCCACGATTTTCTCAATCGTATCGGCTTCGCTCTCAATTGCGCCAGTGAGCGGCCAGCATCCGAGGGTGCGGAAGCGAATTTTCCGCATCTCAATCTTGTCTTTGTACTTTTCAGGCAAGCGTTCATCGTCTGGCATGATGAGTTGGCCGTCCATTTCCACGACTGGACGCTCTTTAGCGAAGTACAGCGGTACGATGGGAATGTTTTCAAGGCGGATATATTGCCAGATGTCCAGCTCTGTCCAGTTGCTCAAAGGGAAAACGCGTATGCTTTCGCCCTTGTGGATACGAGTGTTATAAATGTCCCAGAGTTCCGGACGTTGATTTTTGGGATCCCACTGCTGAAACTGATCGCGGAAACTAAAGATGCGCTCCTTGGCGCGGCTCTTTTCCTCGTCGCGACGAGCTCCGCCGAAAGCTGCATCAAAGCCGTGCTTTTTTAGACCATGAAGAAGCGCCTGCGTCTTCATGAGATCGGTGTGTACCTTTGAGCCATGCGTGAATGGGCCTACTCCAGCCTTAAATGCCTCCATGTTGCTTTCCACTATCAACTTCCAACCGTGCTCTCGCGCGTACCAATCGCGGAATTGGAGCATTTCTTTGAACTTCCACTTTGAGTCGATGTGCATCAGAGGGAAGGGCGGACGACCTGGAGCAAAGGCTTTCTCGGCCAGACGAGCCATAACGCTCGAGTCCTTACCGATGCTGTAGAGCATAACAGGATTTTCAAATTCGGCAGCTACTTCGCGGATGATGTAGATACTTTCCGCTTCGAGTTCCTTGAGGTGGCTCAGATTATACTGTTCCATATAGTTGTGAGTTTTTGCTTTATGTTGTTATATAGATGAATGGTGTCGATCAGTGGGAGGCACTTATTTTATTCGATACCTAAGAAGGCTAAGATTTGCTTTACGCTATCCTCGAGGCTCACCTTGCTGGTGTCGATTGACAAAGCTGGATGCTCGGGGGCTTCAAAGGGTGCGCTGATTCCCGTAAAGTTCTTGATTTCTCCACGGCGCGCCTTGGCGTACAGCCCTTTCACGTCGCGCGCTTCGCACACTTCGAGTGGAGTGGAGATATACACTTCCTTGAAATCTTCTGCTCCGATGATGTCGCTGGCCATACGGCGCAGCTCATTGGATGGGGAGATAAACGCGGCGATAGTAATGATACCTGTATCCACAAAGAGTTTGGCAACTTCGGCAATACGGCGGATGTTCTCTCGGCGGTCTTCGGCCGTAAATCCGAGGCCTTTGTTGATACCACTGCGTATGTTGTCACCATCGAGGATACGGCAAAGTAAGCCTCGCTTTTGTAGTTCGCGCTCCAGAGCTATTGCCACGGTGCTTTTGCCTGAGCCGCTCAGCCCCGTGAACCAGAGCATGACGCCTTTCTGCCCCAGAAGCGCCTCTTTATCAGAGCGACTGAGCATTTGATCAAAGATGGGATATATTTCGTTCATACCTTTAGAATGGCCAAAAGATGGGAATTAAGAATATACTTAAGAGAAATGAAATGATGTTCAGAGGAAGTCCGGCGCGCACGAAGTCGGCAAACCGATAGCCGCCCACACCCTGAACAATAAGATTGGTTTGATAACCAATAGGCGTGGAGAAACTCGATGAGGCAGCCATGCAAATGGTCACGAAGAAAGGCATGGGACTGACTCCGAGCTGCTGAGCGATGGATAAACTAATGGGGAACGTCAGTGCAGCGGCTGCGTTATTGGTCATGAGCTCTGTGAAGCAGTCCGTCACTATGAAGATGAACGCCAGGAGTACGTAAGGGCCGAAATTGTCTGTCAGACGGATGGCTATCGCGGCGATAGCTTCTGCCACTCCTGAGTTCATCATGGCCTTACTAATGGCAAAGGCCGACGCAATAGTGATGAGTATGTCCCAACTAATGAACTTCGTGTATTTGCGTGCAGGAAAAATCTGCAACCAAGCCATCACGATGGTCACAACGGAGGCAAAGAAGAACATATCAAGGTGAACTTTCGGGAAAGCCGAGCGAACAGCGGGCAACTCCCCTACGGTAGCCCCCAGAACCATCAGAGCCACCAGCACAACAGCTATCCAGCGTTTTGCATGGGAGAGTGTGTGCGTCAAACCTCGGCTACTGCTCACCATGAGGAAGAAACTCGAGTCGCCCCAGTTTTCAAGAAATTCTTCATCGGCCAAAAGTACCAGCGTATCTCCTTCACGATAGCTCACCTTGCGCATATCGTGCATCAAGAAGCTCTCACCGTTGCGGCGAATCTCCAGAATGGTGGCGCCATACTTTGTTTTGAAGTCGAAATCAAAGATATGCTTACCTATGGCAGGGAAGCGCGGGCCCAACACTACATCAACGCGGAAATAGCGGGAGTCTTTCCCCGACAGCTCTGCTACCTGCTCCACCGTGCGGCTATCGGGCAAGAGCCAATGGGAGAAGAGGAGCATATAAACAATGCCAGCGATGGCTATAAAGCCTCCCACTTTGCCCAGCTCAAACATGGTGAACCCTGTATAGCCTGCATCCATCACCATCCCATCAACAACGAGGTTAGTGGACGTACCTATCAGCGTACACATACCGCCAAGAATCGTGGCATAGCTCAAGGGGATGAGAAACTTAGTAGCGGGGAGACGCACAGATTCGGCCCAGCGCTTGATAATCGGGGCAAAGATAACAACAACTGGTGTGTTGTTGAGAAAAGCCGAAATGGCGGCAACGATAGGCAAGAGGCGCAACTGAACACGATAGACCGACAAGCGGCCCTTCGGTAGCAAGAAAAGGAGAAGTTGCTCCAACACACCTGCACGCCGAATGCCCTCACTGACAAGAAAGAGCAACGCCACCGTTATCATACCCTTGTTGGAAAATCCCTCCAACATGTCCTTTGGAGTCAGTATGCCCGCACAGAGAAACACCACTGCGGCCGAGAATAGTATCATTCCCGGGCGCATTCGGTCCTTCATCAGCGCCAGCACAACCAGCAAGAGGACGACAACGACAAATACTAACATCTTTTTAATTCATGCTCCCCTATTTCTGTCCACACGTGGAGAACAAGAGTTTTGAGGGGCAACAGATTTTATTTACTTACTATGAAGTGAGGATTGTGTAAATCCTCTTTGTTATAGAGCAACGGTTCACCACTTGCGGCATCATAAACGCGCTTTCCTGCTGCCCGCACAATGGCATCGCCTGCAGCGGTATCCCACTCCATGGTGGGCGCCAATCGGGGGTAGATATCGGCACTCCCCTCCGCCACGCGACAGAGTTTGAGGGACGAACCTGCCGACAAGATTTCCACCTCGTCATGTTCCTTTCGCAAAGCATCGATGAAAGCCTGCGTTTCAGCCGAGAGATGGGAGCGCGAAGCCACCACCACAAAGTTGTGGCGCTGCGTTTCCATGGGGAGATGCACGGCAGAGCGGATAAGTTGCACTTCATCATTCTTAGCCACTGTGATATCCCCCACTTTGAAGGCTCCAAAGCCTTTCATGCCGAAATAGAGAGTGTGAGTGGTGGGTACATAAATCACGCCGCCCACTGGCTTTCCTTCCACGACGTAGGCAATATTGACAGTAAACTCCCCATTGCGTTTGATGAATTCTTTCGTACCATCGAGCGGATCTACAACAAAGAGTTCTGTCCAATCCTTGCGACTATCATAGGGGGCATGTGCACCTTCTTCGCTCAAGATGGGAAGTCCTGTTGGCCGCAAGTGTTCCACGATGACAGCATTAGCCTTGCGGTCGGCCAGCGTCAAAGGTGAATTGTCGTTTTTTCTTTCCACTTCCCAATCCTCTGTAGGACGGGCGTAAATCTCCATAATAGCTTTTCCTGCTTCAACAGCTGCAGGAATTGCAGCACGCAGGAATTCTGTAGGATTGTACATACAACTTCTAAATTATTACGGCAAATATAACCATTCCATATAGAAACCACAAGCAACAGGGCTAAGCGCCATCCTCTCAACCACTGTGGTCGGAACGGAACAGTAAAACAAGTTGGGGGACACAAGGGAGAGAATCTCACTTCTCCCCTACTCTCTGAACGTTTTGCTCTTCCAAAGTCGGAGAAGGAAGATGATGCCGCGGAATGTCAGTTCGATGGCCATAGCTGTCCATACGCCCGTGAGGCCCATATCAAAGACCGATGTCAGCGTGAAAGCGAGCGTGAGGCGTACACCCCACATCGAAGCCAAGTTCATAAAGGCCGGAATGAGCGTATCGCCAGCTCCCACACAGCAGCCATAGGCCACGATGGAAGCCGCAAACATGGGTTCGGCAAAAGCTTCAATGCGCAGAGCGGCAACACCGAGGTCGATGATTTCCTGAACCGGCGTGAAGACGGCCATCATCAACGGAGCAAATACATACATAAGGATGCCCATCAGCGTCATGATGCTAATGCCAAAAGCCACGGCAATAAACGCAAAGCGGCGGGCTAAAGATTTCCGCGCAGCCCCGATGCTCTGCCCCACAAGGGTTGTGGCTGCATCGGAGATACCATAACCCGGCATGTAGCATAGGCTTTCGGCCGTCACGCCAAAGCTATTGGCCGAGATAGCAAAAACGCCCAAAGGGGCTACTATCACAGTGGTCAGAATTTGGGCGGAACACATGGCCACGTGCTGCACTGCCATGGGCAGCCCTATCTTCCATGCGCGGGAGAGTACGCGACTCGTAGGGATGAAACGCCGCAATTCGCCGAAGCCCTTGTTCCAGATACTCAACTGCCGCGATCGGGCCAACATATAGTAGACCATGATGATTGCCGTCAAGATTTCGGCCGCGGCCGTACCGAGGGCCGCCCCCGGAACGCCCAAGCCCATACCTGGCATAGAAAAGTCGAAGCCCAGAAAGGAAATGGTGCGCGTGGGATAGATGAAAATGAAATTGAAGATAACGTCGAACAAGCACATCACGGCGTTGAGGATACTTGGAAACTTCACGTTGCCGCTACAGCGCAACATGGCCGAAGCCAAGATATCGAGCTGGAGGATGGGGATAACGAGGCTGAAGATGGCAAAGTAGGTGGCACTATCGCCCCGTATGGCATCACCTCCGCCGAGCCATACGGGCAAATGCGGACTTACGAGAATGCCCAGCAAGCCTTCGACAACGCTGAACACGAACGTAGCTACCAGAGCTTGGCGCAACACATTGCGCGCGCCCTCTTCATCGTTTGCGCCAATGAGATGGGCCACCTGAACGGAGAAGCCCATACTGACAGCATTACAAAGGCCCGCGAAAAGCCAAACACTGGTGCTAACGAGCCCGATACTGGCACTGGCGTTCGCGCCAAGATGTCCCACCATCGAGGCATCAATATAGTTCATCACGATGGTGGCTATTTGCGCCAACATAGCAGGCAGACTGAGACGCACAAGCAACTCCAGTTGTTGCCAGCGTGTCATCTCTCGCCCTGTGCGGATTCCTTCCAACAGTCGGTCGGTCTTGGTTGTAGCTACATCGGTCATAATCTGTTGCAAAATTACGATTTTTCTAGGAGAGACCTGCTAAGAGAAGAGCTCCCCTAAGAAACTTGTGAAAAGGAAAAAGATCCCTCAAGTTTTTAAGCACACTAATAAAACAGTCTTTTTTATTGACAAACACCTTTCTCAATCTAGAAAAGCGATACAAGAGTTTTTCTAGATAAAACAATGAAGAAAAGCGAAAAGAAGAAGGATATGGAAAAAATTTCACGTAGGTGGAGAGAAAAAGAACGGTTTCCGCCCTCTTTTCTCTCAAATTCAGTTGCAGACAAGTGGCTCAGAGCCACTTTTTTCTTTATTCTATCCCTCGACACAATAAAGTTGCCAGCTGACTTCCTTATTGCGTTTGAAAATTTCCTTATTGTATTTTTAATTTCTCAAGGAGAAAATAAAATTTGTAGTATAGAAAATAATTTTCCTCCTATAGAAATTGAAAATACCCCTATTGTGGTGATGACTGAGAATGCAATATTTTCGACCACAGACCTTCGCACTAGATTTCAAACGATTCTCGAGGCTATAGAGTAAGAAATATTTTTACAATTTGTTTGATGAATAAAATATCATATAAGAAAGATGTTAGATTTCCATTAAGAAGAATTATCTTTCTTTTTTCGTATTTACCGATTACATATAATAGAAAATACCTAACTTTGCAACCCGATTTACATTTCTGCATATAGGAATGCCTATATAAAAGATGTGCCTAAACAGATTTAGGCGTTATATATAAATTAGGAGAGATAATTCAACAAAAATGAAGCAGTATCAAACACCCCAGACATATGTAATCACAACAGATTTACAATATGCGCTGTTACTTTCAAGTCCGAGAGGAACACAGCATGAGGGTTTTACGGAAAGTACCAATCCTCCCCCTCGTGTTGAAGATGGGACGGACGACGATAGTCCTTTCTAACGGAGCTATCAAAGCAAACGAACTAAACTACTAAGAGTAGCAGCAATTGACTGCTACTCTTTTTTTATACTGCATGAAACTAAGGTTCAACCATTTACCAGCAAACTAGGGCTTCTGAAGTTTTTTTGAAACATTTGCTGAAGGGAGAAGATACGAGAAATATTTTAGCAGCTGTGACAACAGAGGAAAGTGTGACAACAATTATTGAGCTGAAAAATTTACTGTTACGTGCATAAGTGTTTGTTTATCTGAATACTACGAAACCCTGTGACAACGTAAAGAAAAAATATTATTTTCTTGCAGAGAGTATAGCAACACGACCATTACGTTTGCAAAGGGAGCGATGTTTCAGTTTTATCAATAATTGCAGTATAGTTCTTCTATTGAAGGGATGAAGAAGCGGAAAAAAGAAGCTGCAAGAGGATTCGCTGATGAAACAAATCCTCTTGCAGATAAAGATTATTGATAATAGCTTACAGCACTATTCGAGTGAAACTGCCATAGAGCGTTACGACTCTCACCACACAGGGAGTTTGAGGTAAGGCGAGCACGAGGCGAGGTTGGTTGGAGGAAGAAGCGCGCAGGAGCAACGCACCATTGAGTGCGTAGACCTCAACGCTTTGAAGCCCTTCTTGCTCCACCTCCAAAAGTCCGTTGAGCACACGCACAACAGAATCTGTGACGACATCGGTAAGCCCCGTTGTTACCTCATCGGGATAGGTTTCGTAAGGGCCATTGATGATGGACACATAATGCGGTTCGACGGATAGAGGCCAGAGATCTTTCTCCTCTCCATTGATTTCGCCCATCAGTGCCAAGCGATAGTTGCGGTTGTTTATGAGTTTCAAATCTTTCACTTTGAGCCATCCGCTTTGGATAGCCGCGGTAGCATCTTGTCCTGAAAGGTGGACAGTCTGCGTACTGGAAAGCAAGGGGAAGTGTCGGTCCGTTTCAGTATCCACGAGGTGGAGCGTGAGTTTCCCTGCATACTCTTTATCTTTGTTCAGCTGAACGATGCACCCCAACTTAAAGAGTCGTGTGAAGGTCACGTCAATGTTTTCACTCGGCATACTTGAACCGTAATCGTCCTGGGCATAGCCATTAGCCATAGCAAAGAGATCAGAAGAAACCTCCTTACCAACAATCTCTACAAAGGAAGGTTGCTGACGGTTGATATTTTGAACGAGGCATTCCTCCTTTGTGTACTCCTTGATGATAGTTAGGCGCAAGCGGTAGCGGCCTGGAGCAATATCGGCAGGTAGGCGCAGCGGGATTTTCACAAAGGTGGTGGCGAACATCTCAAAGTCGACAACAGCTTCCGTTAATGTTTCGGCAACGGATGTACCTGCATCGTCGAGCAGTTCGAGCTTCACCTGTCCGTCGAAAGGCAAGGCATTGAGTTTTCTGATAGCAAGACGCACGGAGTTGGGTTCGCCCGGTCGCAAAGTAGTTTTGAATTCTGGTTCAGCTATGAGTTGGAAAGCAGCTTCTTGGGAAGGCCTTTCGCGAACAGAGATACTATCGTTCTGTATCTCCAAGATGAAACGCGGAGCTTTCTTGAATTTCATCCACGTCCCCCATTCGTTTGAGCCTTTGCGGGCTGCAGCAATGGGCAAGAGTGTATAAACGCCGTTGGGAAGCCCCGACAAATCAGTGGAGAATACCACATCTTCAGCAATAAGACCCGAGGAGGGCATCTTTCCCTCATCTTGTTGGAAGCGAAATGCTGTGTAGCCACCCGTGGAATAATAAGGAGAGGGACAAGCACGCACCAATGTGCCGTCCTCGCCATAGATGCCGATGCCTATATCTCCCACAAACGGGAGGAAACTTTGATTGACAAAAGAACTATAAGCTATCTTCACATCCGATGTGGCTTTCTGGGGTGCAGCACCAAGGAAGTGCATCTCGCCACCTATATTGAAAGCCAAATTGGGAGCATCCTCACGCAAAGTTTCTTCAATCTTTGGCACGCCGGGCTTATTGGGACGAGCCAAAATAACGAGGAGCTGCTTATTAAAACTCAATGGACGCCCGCCAAACTCTGTTCCAGAGGAAGAGAGATTGAGAGCTGCCAACGAATAGTAGCCATCCGCTTGTCCGTCCCAACCGAAATTCATATGAATCAAGCCGTCGCGATCAAAGCCATCAGCTACCCAGGCATGACCGCTTGCCCCACTTCGCTGATTGCCCGAGATGTAGAGCGGAAAACCTTTGCGGAGTTCGTCTTGGATGACCTCTAAAAAATGAGCGTTGCCCTCATTCTCCTTGGTAACAATGGCAGCATCGTAATCGAAATAAGAGCGAAAGGCCTGTGCAGCAGCAAAATTTTGTGCGCTGCTACTATTTGGCGTGTACTGCATATAGACAGAGATTCCGACATCGCTCATCAATTTTGCCACGGCATCTTCCTGCTGTTTTGTATAGGAACCATAAGTGTAAGTGGGCCTCATCTGCTCCCAAGCATACTGCGACTGTGAAAAATCAGCTGAGCGCGTTTGACCTTCATAATTAACGGTATAGCTGTTACTGCCTTGCCCGCCCAAAGGCCATTGATGGTAGTACATAATTTGAGCCATCGCCGTGGCTACACACCCCGTATAGTAGTGGGTGAGCTTATTGTAAGGTTCGCTCTGTCCCCAGCGAGATTTGATAAGCGGGGGAACTGCATCGGCAGGCTTCGGGGTGTGAGGAGCCTGAGTAGTGAGTTGAGGATTATTTTTTAACTGTCTATAGACATCCCTATAACTCTGAAGTAAGAAACGGACTTCTGGATTCAGACGTGCCGTATCTATCGCGCCCGAAGTACTATACGCCAACACCTCTCCCATCGCGTCGTTGCTGGCAACGATAACAAAACCGTTTCCGCCTGCATCATTATATATATAATAAGGAGTAGATTGCAACAG
This sequence comes from Alloprevotella sp., assembly GCF_057240785.1. Classification (NCBI taxonomy): domain Bacteria; kingdom Pseudomonadati; phylum Bacteroidota; class Bacteroidia; order Bacteroidales; family Prevotellaceae; genus Alloprevotella; species Alloprevotella sp. Next base: position 78,083 of record NZ_DBHHRH010000002.1, read on the forward strand.
CGCCTTTGTCCGCATTCGCACCTCATGCTGCGTTTGTTCACTGATACGGACATATCGGCGAGCAACAGAAAGCGCTTCTTCAGGAGACACCTCCCGCGCTTGAATGCTCAGGGTTTGTAAGAAAAGGAGAAGGAGAAAAATAACAGTAGAAGAACTCTTACGGAAAACACTATCCACGTGGCGAGTTATTCGAGAGAGGCATGTAAAAATCATTTTAGGAAAGTTTTAATAAAAATATGAGTAGAAAAAACTTTAGCTATCTGCTTGTGAAACAGAACGATTAGAACCGTCGAGAAGTGCTTTGATATCTGCCTGCACGCGCTGATACTCTGGACAATCTGTATAGGTTGTGTGTTTGCGGAGCATTTCTTCCACAAGTCCTATGCTGTGCTGATAGGAAGCAAGTTCGTTCTGTGCTTGAACGTTATGCACTGCAAGGCTACGTATCTCATTTTCTTTCTCGCGCCGAAGCACATCGCACACGCCATTGAGCATGGGAGCCACTAATCCCTTGAAGAGATCGTGGCCTCGCATATAAAGATAGGTGGTTTGTGGGGTCACTCCCAAGCGCAAAAGCTCGGCACAGAGCGGTTTGTAAGTCTGTCGCCCTTCTGGAAAACGTTTTTGCAAACGCGCAATCTTCTGATTGACATGGTGGCGCAGAGCTTCCAACGTACGCTCGGGGTGGTAGTAGTCGAGTTGATAGATTTCTATGATGTGATAAAAGTCGAGCATCGAAAACTCCTTATAACCGCCATAGCGATAGCACCAGATGTTCCAAGCGAAGAGTGGCCAAATGATTTCGGAATAGAGCTGGAGGAATGTTTCGAAATCGAAGAGTCGCCGATCGTTGAGCGTTGCCATGACGCAGACATTATGGAGCGCGGGAGCATAGCACTGAAAATTCTCAATGGCATACACATAAGTGTGAAATACATAAGGATTCTCACAAACCTCCTTCGACACGAGCGTGGTTCCTTGCATGAGATAATCGTAGTCTGCATCCACGCAAGCAATCATATAGGCCCCTAATTGTGGTCCCAACTCATTGGCGAGTGCTTCCTTCTTGCCTTTGCTCAGTTTAGTGCGCGAAGGGAGCATCACTTCAAAATAATAGCGATCAGTTTCCAAAGGGTGCAGCAGTGTACTCCAGAAGAAGACATCATCATAGCTTTCCACATAAACGACTATCTTCTGTCTTGCTCGTTTCGACTGCAAGCGATTCATCGCCTCTATATAAGCCGAATTTAAGTTATGAGATAATCTCCGAGCCATAGTAAGAGAGAGTTAATCAAGCGTAATATCACTGACCTCTGTCACAGCATCTTGCCAACCGTCCATAATAACAGCGGGAGAATGAGTAGTGAGAACGATTTGCGCATTGGGGTTGAGTTCGCGGATAAGCCCAACGAGTCGTTTCTGCCATTCGAAGTGCAAACTGGCTTCTGGCTCATCCATGAAAAGAACGTAAGGCTGCTGATCCTCTGTCAAAGCCGTCAGAAGAATCACAAGAACTTGTTTCTCACCGCTTGAAAGAACATAAGGTTGCAGCACCTCTCCATACTGAGAAAACTGAAGTTCGTTGCTCTTTCGGTCTATCTTCTTCCCCGTTTCAGAGAAGAGATCATCAACGATGTCGAGAAAGCGTGTTTTGATGCTTGCCGCATCCGTAGCTTTCTGCCGCGCTTCGGGGTCGCCACTAGTGAGAAGTTCAATCATGCGGTTTCCCACATTCACTTGATAGTCGAGGTAGCGCCGCTGAAGCAAATAGAGCTGCCAGTCGAGTTCTGTTGCCACATGAACATCCGTGAGTTGTTCCAAACGGTCGCTTTTAACCAACTGACGGTCGAAACTCCTGATAATATCATAACGAATACCCGTTGCGTCAGAAGGTGCAAACTCCATTGTCAATCCCGTTGAGGTATCAGCCGGAGAGAGTTCACCAGAAACAGGAAGTTCGCGCAGATGCTGAATCAAACGATTCAGAATAGTGCTCTTCCCTTCTCCGTTGCGTCCACTTAAGATATTAACATCGGGGTTTAGTTCCCAAAGAATGTGTTTATGCCCAGACCAAAGACTCGGAATATCTATGCGACGAATATAGTTAGCATATTTCATAACTCAACGTATTTATCAGTTGCAGCAAAGATACTGAGTTTCGGGCAGATGGGCAAATAAGCAAACCTCACAAAAACTCTGCTGAACATCTAGTTTCTTCTATTATTGATCACAAAGAGAACAGAAAAAAGTAGTCCTGCTTTGTTATTCAGGAAATTAGCCGTACTTTTGCACCGCTTTTCCGCATAGCCGCTGGCAGAGAGCGAAAGAACTGTATATGCTATGCTGGGACCGACAAACAATATTTAATTCCCAAATCAAAAATGGCAGATTTAATTAAAATTGCTGAAGAAGCTTTTGCTACAGGCATCCAGATGCCAACTTTCAAAGCTGGTGACACGGTAACTGTGGCATACAAAATTGTCGAGGGTAACAAGGAGCGTGTACAGCTGTACCGCGGCGTTGTTATCAAGATCGCAGGTCACGGAAACAAGAAGCGCTTTACAGTTCGCAAGATGAGCGGTACTGTAGGTGTTGAACGTATCTTCCCTATGGATAGCCCCGCTATTGACAGCGTTGAGGTTAATAAAGTAGGTAAGGTTCGCCGTGCTAAACTCTACTACCTGCGCAACCTCACTGGTAAGCGTGCTCGCATCCGTGAAAAGCGTACTGCAGTCGCTACGGACAAGAAATAAGCCGCTTCCGCTTTTTTGCAAAGCAAGTAAAAAGAGACCATTCTTTCGGGAATGGTCTCTTTTTTGTGAATAATACGGAGATATAAGTTTTTCTGCTTATTTCTCTACACCTTTCTCAACTCATGCTATAGGTATGAATGCTACTGCCTTGAGCACTGGGTAAATAGTTGATACCCCACCAGCATACTTGAAGGAAAACGAAGCAGACAAGCAACATAGCTAAAGATGTGCGCAGATGGCGAGGATTTGAACGGCGAAAATGAATATAGACGAGATAGCTAAACCATGTGATAGCCGCCCAAGTCTCTTTCGGGTCCCAACTCCAATAATGCCCCCATGCTTCTTTTGCCCACAAGGCGCCGAAAAGCATACCGATAGTCATAAAGGCTAAACCGATGTAGGAGAGATTATCAGTGAGCTCTATTTCTTTTTCCTCCACAGCCAAACGCTTGAAGAAAAGCAAATAGATACTCATCAATGCTGCTGCTCCAAGAAGGGCATAAGCAAACATATAGATAATCACGTGAGGAGCGAACCACGGACTTTGCAGTGCAGGCATCAATGTCTTGTTGTGAATCTCTGGCTTGAAGAGATTGATACAGATAAAGACAGTGGAGAGCAATGTGCTGAAAGCTAAAATCCACTTATATTTCCAACGGCTATACACTATGATACCTGCCAGCGGAAGGAAGAAACTATACCAAAGGCGCGTTTCGCCCATGGTGCGAAGCGGTGGACGCTCCAACGAAACCCACATAAGGGTGATAAAACTAAAGAAGATAGTAAGCCCAACAGCCGTAAAGCCGTAGACTAACAAAGGGCGTTTTTCTTTCCATGCGAGAAACGCACCTACCGCCCAGAAAAGTATGGCGGGAATAGCGAAGTATATAAATGATGACCAGGACACGGTGAGGAATGTGTTAATTAAGAAATGTGCTAATATGCTAATGTGCTAATGTGCTAATGTGCTAATGTGCTAATGGATACATAAACTTTTATTTGCGCCTACTTCCCATAACAAACATGAGAATTGCACCTAGTAGGAGGAGGGCTATACCCACATAAACATAAGGAAGCCAAGGGTCGCGAACAAGTTCGAAGACGGAATACTGACTCCAACGACCGCGATCGTGGTCATAATCGAGTTGGTACATTTTCCATCCATTGACACTGAGGGGCTTATTAACATCTATCGTATCGCGGAGCTTATGCCCATCTTTCGTATAGACCGTTACGTCCGAAGCAAAGCGGCGCGGTTCAAGTTGCGGCATCGCAACAGCGGTTTTAGCATCGAGCTGGAGCACTTGCATGGGAAAATAGAAACTGCCACAACTCACCCAACCGCTAATGCGACGATGGGTAGTGGGATTGATGACTTCCACCATAGCTGCAGGAATTGCACCGGCTGAGCCCCAAGCCACAGCTTTCAGTTTACCCCCTTCAGGGACAAGGGCTGCAAAAGGCAAATACTGCTTAACATGTATCTCCCAACCATTCAAACGACCGTGAGCAAGACTATCTTCGAGACTCAGCACATCGGACTTTCCACGCGGAAGTGCATCTCCGCTTTTACTATCGATAACGATGAGCTTCGGCGGATATGTGTCCATGATAAAACTATTGAGTTGCACCGCAAAGTCGAGCTCGTGAACTTTATTCTTATCATCGAGCCCGCGCCATTCGGGAACTTCTGCTTCCAGCTCCGCGCCTGATCGCAGGCGTTGCATATCTGCACTGCCAAGTGTTCCACAAGTGAGCACAAGGAAGAGTCCGAGATGTGACACAAGAAAGGGAACGCCGCGCCAAGTGAAATGACTGACTTGCCGAAGAATGACAAGTCCAAGAATGTAAGTCATCCACATATAGACGAGGACAAACGCCCAGTGGCTCAACATCTTAGTAATCCCAATAGGGTCAGACGGGGAGGCATCAGCCCCGACTTGCTTCGTCAGTCCCATAATGAGCGTGAGCAACGCAACCCAAGCGATTGCTCCCACTGCAGCTTGACTACTACTCATCCAACGTAGCAGGTAGAAGCGTTCTCTTAAAAGCCAGCTACCTAAAATGAGTAACACCCAAAATATTAAAAAGATAAGATTAACGGGAAATGCAAACAAATCCCACTTTATCGGACCTATTGTAAACTGTAGCAATAGCCCCGTTAAAACAAGCCCGCCTCCAATAAATAGGGCTTCTTTAATTTTCCAAGGTTTTATCCACACGATATTTTAATGTGCTAATTTAGTAAATGTGCTAATGCGGGGCGACAAGGTCGCTTGAATGTGCTAATGTGGCAATGTGCTAATGTGCTAATGTGGCAATGTGCTAATGTGCTAATTTGGCTTGAATGTGCTAATATGCTAATGACCTAACGGGACACACGGTGTAACCCACATTAGCACATTAGCACATTAACAAATTAGCACATTTTCTCACATTAGCACATTTCCTAATTATCCCATTCTTTTAGTGAATCCTTCCTTTCGCCTTTGCTTCCTGAATCCATTTAGGAACAACGGTAGTAAGGAACTTATGTTTGTCGGAATTCATCTTGGCCATATCCAAGCCGATGTATTTCTGCGCTTTGGCTTTCGTACTGATATCGGGCATTGGAACTTCACCTGTGAAACCGTGCTTCGCTAAAACTTTTGAAATAGAGAAGCGAGCTTTGTGAGCAAAGTCGAGAGCCGAAGCAAGAATGCGCATCACTTCGTCCGTTGCGTGGAATGAAGCTCCATGGGAAGCTACTGCGTAGTCCCAACGCCACTGACCGGAACGGAGATCTTGCAGCGTTTCTTTCATTTCATTATCCGTTGCACCCTTATCCCAAGCAAACTTCGCTTCAATGTGTGCTTTAGCCAACTCAGCCTCTACGCGATCGCGAATCTCGTTGACTTTACGCTGACGTTTGTAAACATAACCTCTCAGCTTATCAGCGCTCTCACGATGACACACCTGACAAGTGCGTTCGATATGTGCCAACGGACTCGTAATCTGATGATCGGAGAACTTAACGCCACCTTCTGCCTTATACGGCATATGACAGTCGGCACAGGACAAACCGCGCATACCATGAGTACCGTGCATAAAGAGCGTATAGCCTGGATGCTGCGCCTTCAGCATTGGAGCACGACTCAGAGCGTGCGTATAATCTGTAAACTTTATCTTATCATAGTAGCGCTCTATATCCTCCACGGTGTTTCCTTCGTCCATCGGGAAAGCGAGGTAGTTTGTACCTTTCTGGAAGTAGTATTCTTCATGACATTGTGCACAAACAAGTGAACGCATTTCTTGATGTGGACGTGTGTTGACATCTTCGCCGTTGTGGGTGCGTGCCCATGCCTCTTTCAAAGCGGGACGACTCACACGAAGATTCATAGTGACAGGATCGTGACAATCCGAACAACCAACTGTGTTCATCACTTGACTACCAAGTGACGACCAAGGTGCTTTATAAAAGTTTGCCACTCCCATTTCACTCATCAAGCGAGGAACATCTGGTCCCTTACAGGTCCAACACGTTCCGGGTTGTTTCTCACCCTTATCACCAGGAGTCATCGGAGCACCAGTGCGCAAAATCTCGCGCATATCCTCAACGGCGTGTGAATGACCACGTGGAGTATTGTATTCCCAAGAGAAAGTGTATCCCGCCCAAAGAACCACCATATTGGGGCGTTGAGCCAAGACATCTTTACGTTGACTCCCATTAAACTCACTTTCAAACGTAGTATCTGCTGTCATCTTCCATGTTTCATACTCACGCGGAAAATCAGCAGCAAAGGAGTCGTTAAGGGAAACAATGCTGTCCTTCATCGGGAATCGGCGGTTGTTGAAGATACTTGCCACTTCGGCGCGGCGCTCCATCAGCGACGCTGCCAGGAGCCCCAGACAGAAGACAATGAGCATGGCACCACCAAAGAGGGCCCAGCCTTGCCATGTTTTGAGTTTTCGCTGTTGTTCTGACATAATGATATGATTTTTTTAGTTTTTACAATTGAAAGAAATTGTTATCGTCCGCCAACGGTTTTATGAAGCCATTGCGGTGCTGTTGCAGGCGGATAAGGAACAATGGCATTGGGAGTACTCGAGAGCCCCACTCGTCCGTGAGGTGTTTCGCGATGACAATCCCAGCAAGCTTTCCCCTCGTTACGCTGCGCCATCATGTAGTCGATACGCCCCGTATTCACCAGTTCGGTGTTCAACTGGGTATGACAACGTATACAGTTATCCATTATCACTTCCGCACTCGCCTCTTTGAGCATGATAACATCTTTCTCGCTTTTGGTCACAAAGGCCGCCACGTGTCCAATACCATCTTTCGCTTTGAAATAGTACTTTGCAAACACACTGCTCTCTCTCCTTTCTATTGAAGCAAAGCTTCCTAAGATTTCATATTCCTAACAGAAAGATCTTTCGTCGTAGCACCAAACCCATGAAGACGAAAATTTATAAACCGAATTGGGGCTACTGAAGAGTGTTACTCTCTTCAGGACTTTCATCTTTTTTTCCTTATTGTATTCTCCAACGCAATAAGGCTCTCAGCTCACTCCCTTATTGCGTCAGCCAGCACAATAAGGAAATTTTTCAGCGAGACACACCCATTACATCCTCCAACTGTCCCCAGCGGGGATACACCATGCTCAACCGCGGATGATGCCCGAAGGGAGAACCCGTGAATGTAGTGATCGCTCTATCCTCTGACACCAGCGGTGTTGCACAATTGCCACTTCCGCTAATACGGAAGATACTCCCTCCACGCTTTCAGTGCGACGCTTCCTGCGTCGGAGTTTGGTGCTGGCGTCTCTCCACGGGTTCCCCCTCGCTCAGGCTCGGGTATCACCCGCGGTTAAGCATGGTGCGCCTCCGCCGGAGGCGATGAGTTGCCTTGTTCTGCTTCGCCGCTGAAATGGTGACATAGAAGGTGTATGCCCACTGATAGTGTGCAGACTTTCCACGCTGTGTGAGAAGGTGTATGGCGAACTTCGTGTGCGCTCACCCACTGTCCCCGGTGGGGACACACCATGCGTAACCGCGGGTGATGCCCGAGCGGAGCGAGGGTGAACCCGTGGAGAGAACTCCACTCCTCTCTCCGACACCGGAGGTGTCGCACAGCACCCACAAAGACTTTCTCAACTACTTCTTTAGCTCCTAAAGCAGAAAAGATACGATTAAAAATAAAAGGCAAGATACATATAAATAAGAAACAAGAGGAGTGTTTGGAATATTCGGACGTTTACAGTAACTTCGCGGGGATAACTTATAGATTATGTCAACAATTATTTATCCTGCACCAATATATGGTCCTGTCCACAGCCGAAGGATGGGAATTTCTTTAGGCATCAATTTGATGCCACGCGATGGAAAGGTTTGCACATTCGATTGTGTCTACTGCGAATGTGGCTTCAATAAGGATCGCGTTGCTCACTCCAAACGCCCTACACGGCAGGAGGTGCAACGTGCGCTCGAACTTCGTTTGGAGCAGATGCACATGGAAGGACAAGTGCCCGATGTACTTACCTTTGCTGGTAACGGAGAACCTACCACCCACCCCGACTTTTTGGGTATCATAGAGGATACCATCGCGCTGCGCAATCGTTTTTGTCCGAAAGCTAAGGTGAGTGTGCTGAGTAATGCTTCTTTTGCGGCGCGTCCCAATATCCGAAAAGCTCTCATGCTTGTGGATAACAATATCCTCAAGCTCGATACTATCAATCTGGAGTATATACAGCTCGTCGATCGCCCTTTGTATCCTTATGATGTTGAAAAGGTGGTCGAAGCGCTCAAGGCTTTCAATGGGCATGTCATTGTGCAGACAATGTTCATGAAAGGAACCGTGGATGGGAAGAATGTGGACAATACGGGCGATGAATATGTGCTGCCATGGCTTGAAGCTGTCAAAGAAATCAAGCCACAGCAGGTGATGATCTACACCATCGACCGCGAAACGCCCAACCACGACTTACAGAAAGCTACTCACGAGGAACTGGATCGCATCGTGGCAATGATTGAGAAAGAGGGAATTCCTGCCACAGCTTCCTACTAAAAATCTTTCTCTTCACAACTGATACGACAAGACATTGAAGTTTACAGACAATATCCGCCAACTCATCGTTCGCCATCATCTGCTCCATGATGGCGAGCGTGTTTTGGTTGCTCTCAGTGGTGGAGCTGATTCTGTTGCTCTTCTGCTGGTGTTGCGCGACTTGGGTTATCCCGTGGAGGCGGCACATGGTCATTTTCATTTGCGCGATGAAGAAGCCAACCGCGATGCCTCTTTTGTGGAGCAACTCTGCAAGCGATTGGATGTGCCGCTTCATCGTGTCGACTTCAACACAAAGGCGGTGGCGAAAGTGCAAAAAGTGAGTCTCGAAATGGCGGCGCGAGATTTGCGGTACACATGGTTCCGAAAATTGCTCCGTGAGCGCAATATCCGCTTTGTGGCTGTAGCGCATCATCAGGAAGACAACACCGAAACGTTCTTCCTCAACCTCCTGCGCGGTGCTGGTTTGCAAGGACTGACAGGTATGTCCGTTCGCACTACGGATGTTATCCGACCGCTCCTCGGCGTGACTCGACAAGAGATTGAAATTTACTTGAAAGAAAAAGGCGAAGCATTTGTTGTGGATAGTACAAATGCGGACACCTATTATAGGCGCAACAAACTGCGACAAGAAATACTCCCCTTGTTGCGCCAGATGAACCCATCGCTCGACCGCACCCTTGCAGAAACCATGCAGCGTATGGCCGAAGCCGACAACATCGTCGGAGAACAATTTGAGAAGTTCCGAAAAGAAAGCGTGCGGGAAGAGACGTTCGGCATTTCCGTTGAAGTGGACACTTTGCTAAACTCCTCCGCGCCGCAAACATATCTTTTCCTCCTCATGAAGGAGTACGGGTTCAGTTCTTCCCATATTTCTGACATCTTCCCTAAGCTGCAAGGCGAATCGGGCATTTTCTTCACGAGTACCACAGGGTGGGCCACTCTCCATCAAGGACGGCTCATACTTTCGCCTATCATTGAAGAAGTTCCCCCTACTCCTCTCGGCGAAAGCAATACAACATTGTCCGCTGGGCGCACATTGCTCATAGAAAAATGCGAGAAGGTAGAGATTAGCAGAGTTCCAGAAGTTGCCACCCTTGATGCCGACAAGATTCAAGGAGAGTTGTTCGTCCGCAGTCTCCAACCTGGCGACCGTTTCCACCCATACGGCATGAAGGGAAGTAAACTTGTGAGCGATTATCTCACCAATTGTCACCGCTCGCGCATTCACAAACGCGCCGCCCTCATCGTTTGCGATGCTGCTGGCCCGCTCTGGCTTGTAGGCGAACGCATCGACTGCCGCGCTGCCATATCGGAAACCACCACCCGCTGCTTAAAACTATCATTACATCTATAATTTCTCAGAGAGAACTTTGTCCTTTTAGCCTTTCAATAGAACCTCTATAACTTTTAGTTCTTTAATCACTCAGTAGAGATATATTTTTCTATTTAGAAAGCTTGCTGATTTTAAGAATAATTACCATATTTGCGAAAATAACTGCAGAAAAGCGTATCATCACTACATTTTTCCGCACTTAAAAATGTATTATGGAGATTAGAAGAGATATAATAGACTCTTTCAAGCAGTGGAAAGAAGATCCAAAAAGGAAGCCTATTTTGCTGAAAGGAGCAAGACAGATTGGCAAAACATGGGCGATGGAAGCCTTCGGTAGAGAGGCTTTTGAGTATTATGCTAAGTTTGACTTTGACCGCCAACCGGAATTGAAGTCAGTATTCCAAACATCTAAAAGCCCCGAAAGAATCCTCAAAGAGCTTTCGCTCTATACTGACATTCCTATTGTTGCAGGAAAAACGCTTATCATTTTTGATGAGATTCAAGAATGCGAAGAAGCACTGAATAGCTTGAAGTATTTTTATGAAGATGCTCCAGAGTATCATGTTATAGCCGCTGGTAGTTTGCTCGGTGTAGCAGTCAAAAAGCGCAACATGACAGTGCCAGTAGGTAAGGTAAGCATCATGCGTATGTACCCTATCACATTCCGCGAATTTTTGCGTGCTGCAGACGAAAGAACATATCGCTATGTGGAGGATTTAGACGAAGCGAACCATCTTCCCGAAATAATTTTCAATAAGTTGAAAATGGAATATCGGCGGTATCTCGTATGTGGTGGTATGCCCGAAGCAGTTATCAGCTTACTCGAAAATAGGGGAATGGAAGTTGTGGAGCAGGTACAGCAAGAGATTCTTGATCTTTATGAGCTTGACTTTGCCAAATATGCCACAGCAAGAGACATTCCACGTATTCATGCTATTTGGCATTCACTACCATCACAATTGGCCAAAAAAAATCGAAAATTCATCTATAAGATTGTTAAACCTGGGGCACGGTCTAAAGATTATGAAGACGCATTACTCTGGCTGGAGGATGCAGGTATGATTTACAGAGTTTTCAACATCAGCAAACCAGGACTACCTATTTCTGCCTACGAAGATCCTACTGCTTTCAAGGTCTACGCTTGTGATTGTGGACTACTTCGCCGCCTTGCCCGACTTCCAGCAACTGTGGTTCTAAATGCTAATGCTAATTACACCGAGTTCAAGGGGAGTATGGCAGAAAATGCTGTTGTACAATCCTTAATGCCATTGATGAAAGATGAAGTCCCTCATTATTGGTCTTCTGATAATCGAGCAGAGATTGAGTTTATCATTCAATGGGGAGAGAATATTATCCCAATAGAGGTAAAGGCTGAAAACTGCATTAGTGGGCGAAGCTTATCTGTGTATGCAGCGAAATATCAACCCAAAGAGCGTATCCGTTTTTCTTTTCTCAATTTGCAATACAATGAAGGATTGCTTAGTTGTCCCTCACCATTAGCTGATTGGTTTCATTATTTCTTACCAAAATCGTAATCTTTATTCTGCACGTAAACAAAAACCCATCTATGAAAGAAAAATCCGCAATGGTGTAGAAGTAATGGTCGTTTTGAAATACATATGAATACTATGGGTTGAAATATTTCTCCAAAACATTATGCTCAGTGGAAAAATAATATTGGTAAAGCATTCAAAGCACCTATGATTCGTGCTGCACGGGATTCTTTTTATAACTCAGAAACAAAGAAGTCAATTCCTAACCCTAATGCGGGAAAAATGCGATTACAATCCACTGCTGTATATGGTAGAACAATATTTTGGAAAACAAATTAATAAAAACTTCTCATTATACAAGATATTAATTATGAAAGTGTTTTTACTTCTTTTATTATTATATTTTCCTCTTAACAGTAAGGTAGCGGAAAGTCATCAGGTGGACGTTACCCTATCGTATGAATCTGGGTATACTTCCAAGAGTCTATATATAAATGGAAAGAAAGAAGCTGTCTATAAAAGCAGGAAAAAGAAGCCTATAAGGCTCACAAAGGTCGAGAAAGATATGCAAAATGTCTTTTTCGAACAATTAAAATACTTGGAATCGTGGGGGGTGATTATAAAATATCCGGAGGTTATCTTCGAAGACCTTTGTATTATTTCTGATATATTATCCAATTATGATAAGTCGGAAATTCAATCTTTTATTCAAACAAAAGGCGATTGTAAAACAATTAATATATTAAAAATCAACAAATATTACACATATATCAATGCAAGAGTTGATTATGTCTTAACGCTCACAATAGTTATAGAAAAAGGCTTACTTAAAGAATTCCGATATAAATATATGCCAGATTTTTCTAATGAGACCATTAGTTACAGATGTCAGTACAAATATGATAATTATGGTAGAATTATATATATAACGATTTTAGGGAAAGAAAAAAATGAGATTAGAATAACATATTCGAGTTTAAGATAATAAGAAAGACTGTCTCATGAGCAATAAATTCGGGTAAAAGAATGGACTATTATCGAGAAGTTAGGCTATGAACATACCGTTTCTACCAAGTTCGGCAATGGGACGGAAAGCAATCCTTTCCGTCGCTGTCGGTAAAGTCAGTGATAACGGGAATAGGCTTGTATGCCTTTTCTTCCCGCCTGACCGCAATGGTTTCTGAATAAAGAATTCATTGCGGATTTTCCTCTTGTATTGCCTATATCTCCACACTCCCTAATAGGGATAGAAAAAGGAAAGGATGAAAAACGTGAGGAGCGTGAGGAGGAGGACGTAAGGAGGAACAGAGAGCCCATGCAACGACTTCTGTTTTTGAGTTCCTGAAACATAACGTAGTGCACAATAGGATATACTCGCACTAACAAAGCCCACTATCGCACCCACCAAGAGGTCGCCAGGATAGTGTCGGCCCAAATATATGCGCGTGTAGCACATCATCAGTACCCACGCAAAGAGGAGCAGCGAGAGCCAACTCCGACGAAACAAATAGTGGATGAAAAACGCAAAGCCGAAAGCATTGGCGGCATGGGCAGAAGGGAAGCCGTAAGGGCCACCTCGATCATTTGCCACTACATGAATGAACTGCGACAAGGGGTTATCCAGATTGCATGGGCGCAAGCGATGAAAAATGGGGCGCAGCAGCGTAGCCGTAATTTGGTCGGCGAAAAATATCGTTAGAAACACAGCCACAAAGATTAGAGCCGAAACGCGCCACTTGAAGTTGCGTAAAATCACAAAGACAAAAGCAGCGTAGAAAGGTAGCCATACCCATTTAGATGAATAGAGCCACATAAAATTGTCCCAATACGGAGTGTGCCATCCGTTGAGAAAGAGCATCAACTGTGTGTCCAGATCTGTAAAGAAATCAAGCATCTTTGTTAGCGTTTAGCAATATCATCGTAGAGTTTTTGCAGATAAGCTTTTGCCGGCCGCAAGTTCTGCCCTTTGCTCCGCCCAGTGTCGAGCATCACGCGGTGAGCTTGGTTGTCGTAGATAAGTTGGTTATCGGTGGTGACGAGGCCGAAAGCATCGGGCACAGCAAAGAACGCAAAATGCGGAGCATGGGGATTGAAGAGGTTCTTACTGAAAGCGAACTCTTTGTGCGACAAACCCAACTGCGCCAGCAGCGTGGCGGCGATGTCCTGCTGACCTCCAATAATATCTATGCGTTTCGGTTCTCGAACAGCTCCTCCTGTCAGAATGAGCGGAATACGATAGCGGTTGATGTCAAAATTGCTAATATGAGGGGGATAGCACCCGAGATGGTCGGGAACAAGGATAACGAGCGTATTCTTCCATGCGGGCAACGTTCGGAAGTTGCGAAGAAAATCTCCGATAACACTATCAGTGTAGGCAAAAGCATTGAGACGCTCGTCGCTTAGACGGTGGTACGGCACATCGAAAGGTTCGTGACTACTGCTCGTTTGCACCACGCGGAAGAAAGGCTCTTTCTGTGGTTTTTCGCTGCGGAGTTCTTCCCACACTTTGCGGAAAAGCAAATGGTCATGGACACCCCATTTAGAGAGACGGTCGCCAACGGGGAAATTTTGGTCGGAGACAATATCCGTAAAACCTTGCGCCACGAGATAAGAGCGCATTTTGGTGAAATCTGCATCGCCACCATAGTAGTATTTAGGACGATAGCCCACTTTCAAAAGAGCGCCACAGATGGATGGGAGATGCGCCGTCTTACTGGGATACTTCATGATGCTCATCGTGGGCTGAGCTGGATAACCACTCAAGATGCTAACCAGTCCGCGGTCGGTGCGGAAACTATTGGCGTAGAAATTCGTGAAGAGAACTCCTGTTCGGGCTATCGAATCAAGGTTGATCGCCACATTAGGTAATCCGCCCATTTCCTTCATTAGGAAGTTGGAGAAACTCTCCATCACAATAATCATCACATTGGGGCGTTGTGTGGTCAGCAGGGAGTCGGAAAGCACCACGTTCGCTTCGGGCTGTTCTTGCATAGAGCGGAAGAGATGCGTTGCCTCACGATCGTCCATGAAGCGATATTGTTTCGCGAAATCCTCTTGTCCTACCAATGATTCCATCAAACTGAAAAGCGGATTCACGGCGGCATGATTGAGAACAGGGTCGCCACTGTAGAAAACTTTTCCTACGTTCATCGTCGACGTTGTTATCCCGCCGCGAATGGGGAGGAACAGAGCGGCTGTGAGAAGAAACAGAGCCAAGCTCTTCCAGGCTCTATTGTGAATTCTCTCAAACTGCGGCCAACGCTTCGGGCGAAGCAAGAAGAAATAGAACACGGCATAAATGGCGACACTGCAAAGAGCCGTTAGCAACAAGCCGAGAAGCAAAAATCCAAAACTCACACTGGCCACTGCCTCCTGCGGCGACGAGAAGAAATAGAACAATGGCGTTGAATCAAGTGGGAATCCCCAATAGCCATAGAGCACAAGATTCAAGATAAAAGCCATCCCTACGATAGTAGATACACAGCCAAAATAAGCCATCAACGTTCGCCGCGGCCACTGCTCTTTTCGCCAAAGCGTGGGGAGTAGTAGCAAAGCGGGAATGACGGAGAGATACCCTGCCATACTGAAATCAAGTGGGAGTCCGTGATACATAATGCTCAACCAATCTGTTGCGCGGAGGTGCTGCACGTTTTGTCCATACACAAGGAGAAAGAAAGGTTTTTGCAGAACAAAACAAACGACCCATAGAAAGTAGACACCGAAAAATCGGCCTATCCTCGTTTTCATTACGTCTTTATTTTTCAGCAAAGTTAGTAACAGAATCAATTTCCTGCAAAGAGTAGACTATAAAATTCGGTAAAACACAATAAGGACGCGCTTTGCGGCAAACAGTCTTCTCCATGTAGGGAGGAAGAAAGCAGAGCTCGCAAAGCGCGTCCTTATCTTATTGAAATGTCTGATTGTTTTAGTGTGGCTTAGAAGCGACTGCTGGGGGACAGGACAGCCGGGCCAGGACCGCCACCGGGACGTCCACCGGGACCAGGACGACCGCCGCGACCTTCTTTCCACTCACCGTCGCGCTTAGCATCAGCATCTTTTGAAGAACTGCCACCTGGGAAGATGTTCAACTTATATATAAGGTGTACCATGAAATAAGAATTGATGGCATTGTTCCAAGAGTCGCTGCGCATCTGCGCATTGAGCACGCGGCTGATATTGCTTTGCTGCTGGAGAATGTCATAGAACTGCACGCTGAGTGTCAGGTTCTTTTTCTTGAGAAAACTCTGACTGAGCTGAGCATTCCAAAGCAATTCATTTGTATTCATGGAGCTTACCGAATATCCACGGCGACTGCTCATACGGATGTCCGTGGAGAGACTCATTCCCCAAGGTGCGTTGAAATTGGCTTCAGCTCCATAGCTGAATTGCCAAGTGTTGAGATTGCTTGATGTTTGGATGCTGTTGCGCGAGTGCTGATAGTTCAGCATACCAATAAAACCTGCATCAAAAAAGGAGGCGCGATAGTTGAGGCGCAAGTGCTCACCCATGCTCAAGGTCTTATTGACATTTTTCTCCGCATTGGCAGAACTGAACACATTATTATAATACGCGGTGTTGTGCTGACTGCGTATAGCAGTAGATTGCAGATAGGCTGCCACAAGACTGCGCGTATGACCGACACCACTCACACGGCTCACATAACCTACATCGTGATTGAAGCTGAAATTAGTGAACGAGGAGAGTGTCCAAACCTTGTTTTTACCAAAGCCGAAATTGTACATACCATGTGCTCCCATGCTCCAGATACCATCGATATTTTCTGGACGAGAATAGCGCACACCTGTAGCGTCATCGTAGACAATGCGCGTGGAGATGGCGTTAGACGTTTGCGTGAAGTCGAAGCCGAAGAACATTCCTGCTTGCTGCTCTGGATTGTAGCCACGATACTGAACCTGCAACGTATTTACCCACGAGGGTTTCAAACCGGGATTACCCATAGTAATGAGCAGCGGGTTGCTATCATCCACCACGTCGAGCAGGTTCGTCATCGAAGGTTGCGATGCAGAGCCTCGGTAGTTGAACTCAAACTGATTGGTCTTGGAGAACTGGTAGCGGAAGCGCATTTGCGGGGAGACGTTGAACACTTTGCGTACCACGGTGGTATCTATGTTCTGTCCGGGGCGTTCGTACGCCAATTTTGTGCGGTGTGGATTGAAACTTACGCCAGCATCGAAACGGACTATTTTATTGTTGTAGCGCACGCCCAGATTCACACTATTATTGAAATAACGATAGGTGGCATACTGTGAATTGTAGTCATCACGCACTGCTTGCAGAACTTGAGCTTCGGTAGGAAGCGTTCCCAGTGGCGGATAAGCCAGTGGGTTGCCCCAGGTGAGCGAGTCGATCTCGTTCAGATTATAACGGCTGCGGTCACTATCTTGATAACGGAAGGAGTATTCATAACGCACCTGCGCGTTCCAATTTTTAGCAAAGGGTTCGGAATAGCCAAAGCGCAAACCATAATTATAGTTTTTATTGGGCGTCCAACTATACTGATTGAGGAAGCTTGCGGCCTTGCCGTTATAGTATTGTATATCCGAGATGGAATAGGTGCTACTGTGTCCCTGGCTATAGTTATAGTTTGCACGGAAACTTACATTGCGGCCCTTGCTTCCCAAGCGACGAATGATGTCCATGCTTCCACCCACTGAATTATTAACGCTACTGCCTTTCGAGAGCCGTTCGCTACGATTGACAGCAATACTGGTGAGGGCGGCGGCAGGATTGGCCGCAAAGATGCTATCCAGCGGCGAACCACTCAAACCATAAGGGTCGCTCTTAAAAGTAGCACTCCGGCTCTTGCTGCTGTTATGGCTATCGCTATGCGAGAACGTGGGGCGGATGTCTATATAAGTCATTGAGTCGGGACTCCACTCTAACTTCAATTCTCCACCAGCGTAAGTTGAGGACGAGAAGCTTCTGGAGAGGCTGTTCGCAAAGCTACTGGAAGAGCCACTGGTAAGGAATATCTCCGAATTGGTCTTAGCGAGAAGATCAACGCCTGTGTGGCTGTAGCGAACGTTTCCGCCCAACTCCAAACGGCCTGCTTCGCGCTTTTTCTTACCATTTTCCCATTCGAAGTCCAGACCAAACATTTTGCTCGAGGTAAGTCCGTTACTTCTGCCAAAGCCACGCGGTCCGCCGAAGCCTTCGTCGCCCGTATTATTGAGCGAACCGAAGAGGGAGACGCGGCTATTATCGGAGAAGCGAGTGGCAAAGAATTTCTCAGCATAACGGTCCTTATTACCCCACCCCAAATCGGCATTAACGATCCACGACTCATTCAGCTCGCGCTTCGTCATGATGTCTAGCACGGTAGTTTCTTCACCATCGTCGATACCTGTTTGCTCTGTGTAGTCGCTTTTCTTGTCATACGCCTTCAGCTTACTGACCATCTCAGTAGGCAGATTCTTCATCGCCACCTTTGTGTCGCCCTTGAAGAAGTCTTTACCGTTGACAAGAAAGCTTTTGACGGTTTTTCCGTTCCACTTAATCGTTCCGTCGTCGCTCACTTCCACGCCGGGCAACTGCTTAACGAGCGATTCGAGGGTGGAACCCGTTGGCGTGCGATAGGCCGAGGCGTTGAACATGGTTGTGTCGTCCACCTGCTGCACACGCGCAGCAGTACCAGTGACTACAGCCGACTGCAAGGTGTATTTGTCGCCCGCCAAACCTATGATGCCTAAATCAATAGAATCGTTGTTCTCCGTAAGCGTCACCATGCGGTCGGCTTTCGAATAGCCCACAAAGCTAACGCGCAAAATATACGCGCCAGGCTGTGCCACACGAAGTTTGAACGCGCCAATGCTGTCGGTCATTGTCCCAATGATTTTCGTGCTATCGAGCTTCATCAGTGTGGCGGAAGCAAACTCAAGTTTGTTCATATTGCGCTCGTCCTCTACGCTGCCCGTAACCACATATTTTTGGGCCAAAAGAGTTTGAGAGACGATGAGAGCAAGCAATGAAAAAAGAAGTCGTTTCATGCAATTACTTTCTTATAAATAATTCTGTTCCAATCATACTGACATAGCCCTCCCTAGGGCGATGTCGCTTTCTTAGGACGAATGGTGAAGGAAAAGGTTTAATTGCGATTCCCATTTTTAATAAAAACAATAAAGCAAACTCTAACTAATCTATCCAATAAAAAAGAGATGTTTTAGTTGTTGAAAATTTACAAGAAACATTTGGCGTTAAACAATTTTCTATGAATCTTTGTACCGCTAATTATAATAAAGCATACTAATAATTGTTATCATGCTATGTCATCTATACCTACAGTAGATAAGACACTTCATCGGACAATTAGTAAAACATGTCTTAGTAGAAGTTCCAACTGTGAAAACTCCGGGAATTTGCTTCGGAATACAAAAGAATCTTTACGATACAATGTATCATTGCCATCCTTATCAAGACAGACATGCTTATGGTCCGTCTCATACTGATACGAGTTGCTTTGACGAACTACGGATTTATGGTTTTTCTCATGCTGTAGTATATGAATCTACAACAGGGGAGTTCGTTTCCTATGAAGGTGTGCCTGAAGACGGTGAGGTTACAGAAAAAAATATGGATCGAAGTTTCCATTCAAATAGCGAAAGAAAAAAAGATATTAACAAATGCATAAAATCTTATTCATTTTAGCTGTTTTATTGAGTGTCCCATCATATGCTCAACAATGTATAAGAGGAGATAAAGACTTATTATTGTCCCTTCCCTCACTGCAATATGTGTCACTGGATGAAATGCGTGCGTCCTTTTTCCATGCAGCTCCGCATTGGGAATCCATACGACCTCTTGATAAAGAGTTGAATTCTAAAAATAAATCGTGCGAGAAACTTATTGGTTGGCCTCTGGGGACAGTCATGTTTGTCAGTACTCCATCAACGAGTCTTCCTTCGGGAAACAAGCATATCAATGCAGATTGGTTCTTTCATCTACGAACGGAAGAAGAGCCTTATGATTTTTGTGTGTCCAAATCAGATGCTTCGTTAATGAAGGAAGATACAAAGAGACTTGTCTCTGAACAAACAAAGTCAGATACAGCCAAAATTCCAGCTGTTTGGCTCAATGGTAAATTCTGCTTCATAACAAATCCTCTTCCATACTTTGGCTTTGTAGTCTCTAACGAATTCGGTTGTTTTGAGGTATTAAAAGGACAACGACAGCATCAAGCTTTTGAAACATATAAAAGTGCGTACTTTACTAAGGCCAACGAATATGCACTTTTCAAAAATAATGTCTCCTTTGTTTTCGATGGTGGAATACATTGGGACATTAAGCGATTGTTTGCTCAATCGTGCGTGATGAGTGAAGAGTTAAATGCTAAAGGTCAGCATTACAAATTATCTTCAGACACCGCTGATTACAATCTGATTGCCTATGTTTCATCTACAGGAAATATCAGCATAGATATTCTGACACCTGAAACTCTTTCAGACAGTAATAAGAAAGATGTAGATCTGCTTACTGACTACTTCACCCACTTACCAAAATGGACACTAACTCCCCTCTATGTCTCTGACGGCAGGATTCTTTCCGGACGTTACTATCACATTCAAAAAAAAGGAACAACATGGCGAATTATGGACTATCTCGAGGCAGCCGTGCGCAAAAGAATCCGGATAGAATTATAGAGAACATATTAGATTCTTTCGAAATATGAAGTGATAAATAGATAAAACAATAAAAGGTACATGTTTTTGATATAAACAAGCGGAATTTATCAGCATCTCAAATTAGCAAATTGAAAGATGCATTGAAACAAGAAGGCTGCAAAGTCCTAGATGAAAATGGATGTATTCATGTTGAAATAACTTTATAATACCAAATGTATGAAATATAGTAAGATCTTATTATTCCTCTTTTTTTTGCTATCAGTGGCAGGAAAAGGGCAGCAGGTAGACTATGCTGCGTCTTTCTCGTTGCGCAACTTGGATACCACCCCCTGGATGCAGCTCATTCCAGAAGATTTTGAGATGTCCTTCCAAATAAAAAATGGCAAAAAACAATGTGTGCTGAATATGACTACAGACGAGTTTGTTACAGCCAGAGAAGGATATATCGCTTATTTCTATCATGGAGAAACGGACAAGATTTCTTCTACAGACAGTGTTTTTCAATTGACCCTACAACCTGATTCGCGGAAAATACTTGATGTGCCTGCCAATGTTTCAAGCAAACAAAGTCATGCAAGTGATTGGAACAATTGGATAAGCAAAGGAGAATTAGAGCCTGTAACTTACAACGTCCGTTTGTTAAATGATGGTTATGGCATTCTCACTTCCTCTGTCTACACATCTGAGCGAGTCCTTGTGCCAACGACAACAAAAACAATCTTGAACAAGTATCCTATAAAGGTCTGGAAGCGTTTTTTCAATATTTTACGAGGATATTATAATGATTCTCCTGTTGATGAAATGTCTTTAATTAAAGCGAAAAGCACAAAATACGCTCGTCTTTTGTGCTCACTACTCCGTTCTCATCCTAATTTTCTCCCGGGATATTATGAGCTGCAAGCTATAGCAATGGACACGGTTGAAATGATAACTTATTTGAATAAGGGACTATCTATCTACCCTACCGATATACGCCTTTTAACTTTTAGGGCTTTGGCAGCAAAAGAAACTGGCGACAAGGAAAATGCAGAGCTTTTTTTCCGAAAGGCAGAGCGCTTGTGTAAAGAACATCTTAGCGTCCAGCCAAGAGATTGGAACACTCACATCCGACTTCTCTTCATCAACTATCAGTTGACGGCTGATAAAGAACAACTACGCTCACGTGTAAATCTATTAAAAACACAAATCCCCCATCTCACGAAGGATGAAGGAGAACGCATTGATGCCTTTTTACAGATAATCAGCGAGTAAGAATTCTTTTTAATACCTCTTCAAACCCTTTTCTTGTTAATGGGATTTGAAGAGGTAACAGATGTTGGAATAAAGCCCCATGGTGTGAGTTTTATCAACATAATTCTTGTAGGGAATATAATAGTAGAAATAGGTAATCATGAAAGTCTCATTAAAAAGGAAGGATTCTATTATCAATTAGTTGCATCTCAAACCGGAAAGTTGAAGGAAGATTAATCTCTATCCTTTTACGCCTCTTTCCTCTTCATAGCTCGCCGCGTTTGGAGAAGCACGCTAAGCACCACAAGGCCTATGCCCAAATAGAACGAAAAGTTCAGTTCGCGCCCTTCACCAAAGAAGACGAACGCCATGCAAATGGTATAGATGGGTTCGAGGTTGTAGCTCAGTTCCACCGTAAAAGCGGGAAGCGTTTTGAGGGCGGCAATCTGCAAGAGATAAAGGGCTACGGTGCAGAACAAAGACAGGCCGAAAATCCACATAAGATCCACCGTTTGCGGAAGCACGAAGAGCGTGGGCACATCCGTAAATGCTGCAAGATAGAGCGGAACAAGCAACGTAAGCACTGCGAAGCCGCCCATCATCTGATAAGCCAACGCATCACGCGAACGCACTTCTTGAGAGTATTTCTTGAGAAAAATGGCGGCCACCGCTGCCGTGAAAGCGGCCACACTACCTATAGCGATGCCCAAGCGGTAGCGGCTGTCGAGTGAGAAGATGCAAAGGAGACCGGCAACGGTGATGAGAGAATAGACAAGCTCACGAGGAGAGAATTTCTTATGGAAAACGAGCGGCTCGACAATGGCAGTAAAGAAGCCCACAAGGGCGTAGCACACCACACCAATGGAAACATTGGCATACTGAATACTGGCGTAGAACAACACCCAGTGGATGCCCAACAAACCGCCGCAAGCAGCCAACTGCAAAGCACGCTTGAGAGAGATGCGCGGAAAACCGATGAACACGACCAAGATGAGTGTGGTTAGCAGCATTCGCCACCACGACAACTGGGCGGCATCGAGCGACACCAACCTACCGAACAATCCAGTGAAACCTGCCAGCAGGACAGAGATATGCAATTGCAAGAAAGCTTTTCCTTTCTCCGATAGCATCATAAGGGCCTATTTGTTAAGCGTTATATAATTTTTTCAGAGCAAAAGTAATAAAAAAATCTAAAGACTACACACTATCAATAGCGTGGGCAGTTCGCTTTTCGCATTGTCCTATTTTATCTCTATCTTTGTCCGTATGAAACGATTATTAGTGCTGCTCTTTCTGCTCGGCAGCATCATCCCGATGACGGGCCAAACCATTGTGGAACTCCGAAAAGGAGCTACAACCGTGCGTTCCAAAAACCTCCACGACTACGACGTGCAGACAAAGGACGCACGACAAGAACGTGAAGATTCGCTCAAGTATGCCGACAATCTGAAGTGGGCATATAATTATCTGCATTCCGATTCGCTCGCTGCCGCCGAACGTCTCTTCCGCGAATGTTTGCAGCTTCGTCCGAAAGCGCCAGGCAACAATATCGTGCGGCGCAGTTTGGGACAGATTGCACTTGCGCAAGGACGCTATCGCGAAGCCATAGAGACTTTCACCGAGGTGCTTCGCCTTAATCCGTCGGATCATGGGGCACGCATGGACAGGGCTACAGTTTATCTGCAAGATAACAACCCGCAAGCGTGCATCACCGACTGCGATTTGCTGATGCCGGCAGCACAAACCGACTCGCTGCGGGAGCGGCTCTACTTCTTGCGCGGAGCGGCTCATCTGCAAAACCGACAGTACAGCAATGCGCGCAACGATTTGGAAAAGGTGCTTTCGTTTAATCCTTCCAATACGAATGCGCCCATCCTGCTGGCTATGACGCTCGAAAAGGAAGGACGGCCGAAAGAGGCACTCCAACGCATCAGCATCTATATCAATGCACATCCCCAGGACCTCAATGCGCTGCTCTATCGCATCCACTTAGAAGAGGAACAACAAAACTTCCCCTCTCTCCGCAACGACTATGACCAAGCGCTGCGCCTTGCGCCCGACAATCGCGAGCTCTATGTGGGACGAGCTGGCGTACTGATTCAGCAAAAGGACTTTGGTGCGGCACGACGCGACCTTGATAAGGCGGTGAGTCTCGGTATGCCGCGTGCTGCGCTCCGTGAGCTCTACAAGCAACTGCAATAACATCCATCGGTTTGTTTCATCTTTTTCTGATTGAATGAAGAAACTTTTTCTCATACTCCTACTCTTCTCTACCGTTTTCTCGCTTCTTTCGGCTCAGCCCGCAAAGGTGGAGAAGAAAGATTACCGCGCCGTGTGGCTCACAACGCTCATGGGGCTTGACTGGCCCAAGACGCGCGCCAACAGCGCTGAGGGCATCACTCGCCAAAAGCAGGAACTCATCGACATCCTCGATCGGTTGCAGCAGGCGGGTATCAACACAGTGCTTTTCCAAACTCGATTGCGTGGAACAACAGCTTATCCCTCGGACATAGAGCCGTGGGACGGAGCTTTCACTGGTACGCCAGGAAAGAGCCCCAACTACGATCCGCTGCGCTTTGCTCTTGACGAGGCACACAAACGCGGAATGGAACTCCATGCTTGGGTGGTGGCGTTCCCTGTTAATAAAGTGGCGGATATGAAAAGACTGGGCAACCGCTCGCTACCGCGCCGCCATCCGGAGCTTTGTCAGCTCAGTAACGACCAGTATCTCATGGATCCTGGCGTACCTGCAACGGGCGACTATATTGCGTCTATCTGCCAAGAGATTGCACAAAACTATGACGTTGATGGGATTCATCTCGACTACATCCGTTATCCCGAAAACGGCATCCGCTTTAATGACGCGCAAACTTATAAGCGCTATGGACAGGGGCTACCGTTCAACCGTTGGCGTACGGAAAATGTGACGCGCGTGGTACGTAAGATTCGCTGCGCTTTAGATAACGTCCGACCGGGTATTGTGCTGAGTTGCTCGCCCGTAGGAAAGTACGCAGACATGGCTCGGCAGAGTTCGCGGGGCTGGAATGCGCGCGATGCGGTGCATCAGGATGCGGTGGCATGGCTCAACGAGGGAACGATGGATGTACTCTTCCCGATGATGTACTTTGATGGGGATAATTTCTACCCCTTTGTGCTCGACTGGAAAGAGCGTGCTCAGCGCGGCGCAATAGTTCCGGGATTGGGGCTCTACTGCTTATCGGCGAGCGAGAAGGACTGGCCGCTCGTTGCGCTGCAACGCCAAATCAATTTCTTGCGCACGCAACATCTCAACGGCTTCTGTCTCTTCCGCAGCAAGTTTCTGACGGACAACGTAAAGGGAGTGTTCGACTGGCTCGCCCACGGCTACGACAACGACCCTCTGCAAGCCATGGGTGGCATCTTCGAAACACTTCGCCAACAAAAGAAACCGACAGCAGTGTCTCCTTCTGCGGATTCGCAGAAAGTGCCTCGCCTCAACGTGGATGCAGAAACGTTTGTCGTGGTGGACAATACGGGACGAGAAATACGTCGTTTCCGCCCTGACTCGGTATTCAGCACAGTCGATCTCCCTCACGGCTTCTACCAACTCCGGGCTCTCGGACGAAAGAAAGCCAATCACAAAATCATGGACTTTAGAAAATAACGAAAAGATGAAACACGCGCTTTTACTGCTGGTTATATTCGGTAGCCTTTCTTATTCAGCTACGGCTTCCAACGGACTTCTCCACCGCGACAAACTGACGCAGCGCGACAGTGCGGCTTTAGAACTCGTTCAACTTTGGAGTTACGCTCAAGGGGCACATGATGTGCTTCTGCAAAGCCCCTCACCAATGTTGGTCAATAATATGGCTGTGGCCGACTCCATTTGCTTTGACCGCGCCATCCAATTTATCCGTCACTACGGCTACCCTACTCCCGTTCTTTTGGGCAAATATGCGCATCTGAAGCAAACAGAAGTGCTCATTCCCATACTGCTGCGCAACCGTACCCGCCTTGCAGCTCCCGACATCCGCGAACTGTTGCAAAACGAAGTCAAGGCGCATCGCCTCAGCCGCAAAGTGCTCAACACGTTATTAGAGGAATAAGTCACTGACTTTATACAACAAACAACGGAAGACTTTACCCACTGGGGATAAAAGTCTTCCGTTGTTTTATCACTCAACCCGACTAACGGGTAGAAAGGACTTAGGCAATGGTCAAGAGAACTGCACCTTCGAGCACACTATCGCCCGCCTTAACAGCAATACCGCTGACAGTACCATCTGCCTCGGCCGTAATATTATTCTCCATCTTCATGGCTTCAAGAACGAGAACATTCTCGCCCTTCTTCACCTGCTGACCAACTGAAACGTTGATTTTCGTAACAACACCTGGTAGCGGAGCTTTCACAGGCGTACCTTCACCTGCACCAGAAGGAGCGGCTTCAGTAGCAGCCGGAGCGGCAGCAACAGGAGCTGCTGGGACTGCGGACGGAGCAGCAGTTGTTGTTACATCGGGCAGGTTATCCTCAGAGAGCTGCGAGTTCTGCATCTCTACATCAAAGGGGATGCCGTTAACAACCACCTTGGCCAACTGACCTTGAATCTCGTTAATGGTCACGTCATACTGCGCACCATTGACTTTATACTTATATTGCTTCATATTTTATGATTCGTTATGAATGTATGGTTAGAAAACTTCGCTCGTAGGCACTGCGACATCGTCAGAACAGGATGAGCCACCCACAACTGGGCGCAACAAACTAACGGGATTACCCCATAAGGAGCGATGATGCTGCAACGTGATGACATCTGATTCGTCGTCGTGGACAACTTCGATGTCGTTCTCCAGCAAAGCCAGCGAGATGACAGCAGCATAAGCGGGCATTTCGCTTTCTGCCACCTGCGGATATTCTCCATCAACAAGGATATCCGAAATCGTACTGTCTTCGCCACTTACACGGATGCAAAGTTCACGACCATTGATGTTATATTTGAACGTCTTCATTTTGAAAATGTGCTAATAGGTATATACGAAAATATGGGAATGGAAGAATCGCACAGAGGTACAACTTCGCCCACTCACACATTTACACATTTTATAAAGGAATATTACCGTGCTTCTTCACAGGACGCGTTTCCCGCTTATTCTGCAGTTGCGCCAAAGCGCGAATCACGCGGAAGCGAGTGTTACGTGGCTCGATGATATCGTCAACATAACCATATTCGGCAGCCTTATAAGGATTGGTGAAAAGCGTATTGTATTCTTTCTCCTTTTCTGCCAAGAAAGCCTTGGGATCTTCCTGTGTTTTGGCTTCTTTGCCATTGAGGATGGCAACCGCACCAGAGGCACCCATCACGGCAATCTCTGCGCTGGGCCAAGCATAGTTGAGATCGGCCTTGAGCTGCTTACAACCCA
Source organism: Alloprevotella sp. (assembly GCF_057240785.1). Lineage (NCBI taxonomy): Bacteria > Pseudomonadati > Bacteroidota > Bacteroidia > Bacteroidales > Prevotellaceae > Alloprevotella > Alloprevotella sp. The sequence goes on from NZ_DBHHRH010000002.1 coordinate 104,971, forward strand.
TCACGATGTGGGAACCGCCATAGCTCTTACGCAGTGTAACTGTCACCTTGGGTACAGTGGCTTCGCCGTAAGCATAGAGCAATTTTGCACCATGGTCAATAACGGCATTGTACTCCTGGCCTGTTCCGGGCAAGAAGCCTGGCACGTCAACGAGACTAACGATAGGAATATTGAAACAGTCGCAGAAGCGCACGAAACGAGCTGCCTTGCGGCTGGCATTGCTATCGAGAACACCGGCATAAACACTGGGTTGATTAGCCACAACACCCACACTCTGACCGTTGAAGCGAGCAAAACCTACAATGATATTACGAGCAAATTGGCTATGAACCTCCAAGAACTCACCATTGTCAACAATCGCAGAGATAACCTTATACATGTCGTAGGCCATGTTGGGATTGTCGGGGATAAGTTCGTTGAGGGAATCCTCTTTGCGGTCAATCGGGTCTGTACATTCCTTCACTGGAGCTTTCTCCATATTGTTCTGAGGAACATACTCGAGCAATTTGCGAATCAGAGCCGCAAATTCTTCTTCTGTCTTAGCTGTGAAATGAGCCACACCGCTCACACTACTGTGCACACGAGCACCACCCAAATCTTCCTGACTTACGTCCTCGCCCGTCACTGTCTTTACCACTTTCGGACCAGTAAGGAACATATAACTAACGCCTTCCAACATCACAACAAAGTCGGTCAAAGCGGGGCTATATACAGCACCACCAGCACAAGGACCGCAGATACCAGAAATTTGAGGAATCACACCGCTCGCTTCAATATTGCGTTGGAAAATCTCACCAAAGCCCGCCAGCGCGTTGATACCTTCCTGGATGCGCGCACCGCCTGAATCGTTCAAACCGATGCAGGGACAACCTTGCTTCATGGCCAAATCCATCACTTTGCAAATCTTCTCCGCCATTGTGATTGACAGTGAACCGCCATTCACGGTGAAATCTTGAGCAAAGACATAAACAAGGCGACCATTGATAGTACCTGAACCAGCCACTACACCATCGCCCAAGAATTTCTTCTTCTCCATTCCGAAATCGGAACAGCGATGGAGTTTGAACATATCCAATTCCTCAAAAGAACCCTTATCGAGGAGCATGTCGATACGTTCACGAGCCGTAGCCTTACCTTTGGCGTGCTGCTTGTCGATAGCGATCTCACCACCGCCCATGCGGGCTTTCTGACGAAGTTCGACGAGCTGCTTGATTTTTTTCATTTGTTCACTCATAGAGCTTTATTTTATGTTTTAGCTTACACCTTTATGATATATCTGTGCAAAAATACGATAAAGCATGCGAAGCACAAAGAAACGTACAAGTTTTTAGACTTTGGCGATTCTGAACTTTGAACTACCCATGTTTTTCAGACATCTGTCACCCAGTCTTTTTATCATTTACCAACAATGAAGGTTAAGGGAGAAAACCATAAAAGAGAAAAGGGGAAAAATTATCTAAAAAAACTCAGAAAACGCCTATCTTTGTAAATATAATTCGTATTCTAACAAGTTGAGAATGGCTTAAAACTCATCTCAAAGTAAAGTGGTCCTAAAACTCTTACTTCTCATCTGGCCGTCCCAATAAGGATGCCGAAAAATACAATAAGGATATTTTCAAATGCAATAAGGCTGTTGGCTGACATCCTTATTGCATTTCTAAACAGAATAAGGAAGCAAGCAGTCCTCCTTCAGCAAAAAACACGCTTTTTAGGATTACCAACCCACTACCAGGGGTAATTTTCCACTACATCTATGAAAATTCACGCGTGCTCAAAGATATTTTTTAGCTAAAACGATAAATTCTCGCGCTATATTGAGAAATGCATTTGTCAAATAATAAGGCAGTAAAATAAACCTCAACATCTTTTGCTTAAAAAGTCGTAACTTTGCAGTCGAAAAGACCAAGTATATGACCAGAGAGAAGCAAGTAGAATTCAACGCCTTGGGCGAACAGCCTGTAGGGAGACTCTTGATGCAATATGCCATTCCAGCCATCGTTGCCATGGCTGCATCTTCCGTGTACAACATCATCGATGGTGTTTTCATAGGACAAGGCGTCGGCCCTGAGGCCATTATGGGGTTGGCACTTACCGGACCGGTCATGCTGCTTACGGCTGCTTTTGGAGCCATGGTAGGCGTGGGCGGTTCGACGCTGATGTCCATTCGGCTCGGACAGAAAGACTACAAAACGGCACAGGACATTCTGGGGAATGTACTCTTCATGAATCTCACCATGGGACTTTCGTTAGGATTTATCTTGCAAGTGTTTCTCACTCCCATCTTGCGCTTTTTCGGGGCGAGCAATGTAACGATCGAGCCCGCTCACGATTTTATGACTGTTATACTTGCAGGCAATGTTGTGACCCACATGTATTTGGGTCTGAACGCTCTGCTTCGATCCACCAATCGTCCGCAGAAAGCTATGATGGCAACTATCGGAACGGTGGTGTGCAACTGCCTCTTGGCGCCACTCTTCATTTTTGTGCTGCATTGGGGCATTCGAGGAGCAGCACTCGCCACAGTGTGCTCTCAGCTCATCATGCTGATGTGGCAGTTTCATCTCTTCGCCGATAAATCGAACCTCGTGCATCTTGAACCTAAACTCCCCAACATTCGCTGGGACATTATCAAGAAATCACTTATCACGGGGCTACCGCAATTTCTGATAAATCTCTGTGCCTGCCTCGTGGCAATCCTCATCACCCGCAGTCTGACGCAATACGGTAATGAAACCAACCTTGGAGGCGATGTAGCAGTAGGCGGGTATGGCATCTCCTATCGTCTGGTACTTTTCATCGTTATGATTGTCATCGGTCTGAACCAAGGGATGCAACCCATTGCCGGCTACAATTATGGCGCACAAAAATATGATCGTTTATTGGAAGTCCTCAAAAAGGCTATTATATTTGCAACATGTATCACCACTACGGGATGTTTGGCGTGCTTCATCTTTGCAACGCCATTGGCCACTCTCTTCGCAAAGGATTCGCCCGCACTGATTCAGCAAGCAGCCCACACGCTGCGCATCATGGTGGCCACATTCCCGCTCGTCGGCATTCAGATTATGTCGGTGGCATTCTTCCAGAGCATCGGCTTCTCGGGAAAGAGCATATTTCTCGCGCTCACGCGTCAGCTCATTTTCCTCATCCCGCTGATTCTGATTCTGCCACATATCTTCAGCAACCCCGTTAATGGTGTTCTCTTCTCTCTCCCTGCTGCCGACACTTTGGCGTTCTTAATCGCCATCACGCTGCAGGCGCAACAAGTGAGAAAACTCAAAAAAATGATAAAATAAAAGAGCAAGAGATGAAAGCAATGTTTCTGAAACTTCACAACTCAGCTCGCTCAACTTATAACTAACAACTTATGGAACCATTTGTCATCACTATCGGGCGACAACTCGGAGCTGGCGGCCGCGCCATCGGACATTTTCTGGCTAAGGAGTTCGACATGGACTACTATGATAAAGAAATCCTTGCTATAGCGGCGAAAGAAAGTGGCTACAGCGAAGACATTTTCGAGAAAAACGATGAAAAGAAAGGTTTCTTCGGACATGCCTTCCGTTCTGTCATTCCTATGATTGGAACGGGCGAATACTACAACAATTCTATCTCTGAAGAGGCTCTCTTCCGCCTTCAGAGCGATGCCATTCTCAAGGCTGCCAATGCGCATAGTAGTGTTTTCATCGGCCGCGTTGCCGACTATGTTCTGCGCAACAATCCGCGTTGCATCAATATTTTTCTCACAGCCAACTACGAAGATCGCATCTCGCGCGTGATGGAACGCCGCAACGTGGATCGCAAGGTGGCTCGTCGTTTGCTCGAAAAGGGAGAAAGCCAACGTGCCGAATTCTACAATTTCTATAGTTCGCGTACATGGGGCGAAGCCGACACATACCACCTTTGTCTCAACACTAGCGTTGTAGGTATTGAAAAAAGCGGTGAAATCATCAAGGAGTTCGTGAAAACAAAGTTTGGGCTATGAAACGCATCGGTCTGCTTTCCGACACTCATTCTTATTGGGACGAACGCTACGAGAAATACTTTGCCGATGTTGATGAAATCTGGCACGCAGGTGATATTGGTTCTACGGAACTTGCCGAACGCTTTCAAGCCTTCAAGCCCTTCCGCGCCGTTTGCGGCAACTGCGACGGTGGCGACCTCAGGCGTATGTTCCCCGAACTCTTGCGGTTCAAATGCGAAGACGCCGACATCATGATAAAACACATTGGCGGCTACCCCGGCAACTACGATCGCTCCATCGTTGGGAGAATGTACACCAGTCCGCCCGACCTCTTCATCTCTGGGCATAGCCATATTCTCAAAATCCTCTACGACAAAACACTCCGCTGTCTACATATCAATCCTGGTGCGGCAGGCTTGCAAGGGTGGCAAAAGGTGCGCACACTCGTCCGCTTCACTGTTGACGGAAAAGAATTTAAGGACTTAGAGGTGATTGAGTTGGGCGAAAAGAAAAAAGATAAACAAAATCAATAAAACATTTATTTATTGAAAACTCTCTCTAATAGGAGAGTTCCCCTATATAAAAAGAACCTGACACAACAAATACTGCGTGAGAAATAGAACATCACCAGCCCAATATGTAGAAAATATTATATACTTTTGCAACATTCAATAACTTAAGATATCTTTATGAAAAAGTACTTATTCTTACTCTTGGCAATGCTGCCTATCCTGTTTGTAGCTTGCTCCTCCGATGATGACGAAACTGCATCTCTGAAAGGAACCACATGGGTATGTTCCGACAAGGACGAAGGTGTTAGAACCTTAGTTTTTAATAAAACAGAATTCTTATACACGCTAAATAGCGACCAAGAAACCGTTTCTATCAAGGGAACTTACACATACAACCCGCCGCTTATCACTCTTACAGGAAAAGATCCGAAGACCAACAAGGAAGAGACGATGACGGGATCAATAAACAAAGACAAATTGTCAATTGGAGAAATTGTTTATACTAAACAAAAGTAGAAGAAAATAGTTTGTGATAACAACGCCGCAAACACAAATATCCTTATTGCATTTCCGAATACAATAAGGAGGTCAGCTGATAGGACAAGGGAATCAGCTGGTGTACCTTATTATGGCAAAGGTGGCAAAAGATTTGTTAGCAAAAAGAGGATAGAAACGAGTCCGCACGCCTGAGTTTTTTCAGACGACAAAGGGAAGAAAAAACAAAGATGGTATTGTGCAGAGAGAGACAACTCACACAATACAGAAAACAAGAGAAAGGACTGCAAGGCAAGCAAAGAAAAGCATATTGCGAGAAGTCTTGCCAAGGATTTTATTCAATTCTCGCCCACGGTTGATACGCACCATTTCGCGCCAAGTAAGAAAATGTGGGAGCAGATAAAGCAGGACGAGCGGAGCAGACAAAAGGCCATAGAAAGCGAGGGCGGAAAAACATAATGCACCGAAAACGCCTTGCAACAGATAGAACCAACTGCCAAAACGCCCACCAAGCACGGCTATTAAAGTGCGCTTGCCACAGGCGCGGTCAGTATCGCGATCGCGATAATTATTGAGCACGAGAAGCGTGTCGGTAATCAGTCCTACCGCGGCACTGAGCCACCACACTTCCGGGATGAGCCAGCCGGTCAGCAAGAAATAAGTACCCGCCACGGGGACAAAGCCAAAAAACACGTAGACGAGGACATCGCCCAATCCGCAGTAGCTCAGCAACGTGGTATAAAGGAAAGCAAACACCAAACAAGCCAAACCCACGAGCAGAAAATAAGCCGTGATCAACAGGAGGTTGTCAGCCACAAAGGGGCTTGTGATAATCGAGCCGTAGAAAGTGGCCAAACCCACGATAGCCGCGAGCACCAACATCAGAGCAATGCCGCGCTTCATCGAAGACGGACTGATCCAGCCCTGCGCACAAGCGCGCTCAGGACCGAGGCGTTCTTCGCCATCTGTCCCCTTCAAAAAATCAAAAAGGTCATTGATAAAATTAGCTGCTATTTGCATCAATGCGGCAAAGAGCATACAGCCCAATACGGGCAGAAGACGGAACAGCCCAGAGGCAAAAGCCAAAGCGGAGGAGGTGACAACGGGGATGAGCGCCGCCGAGAGCGTCTTTGGGCGCGCGGCCAATAGCCAAGCGCGAGCACTGTTCTTTCTAACTTGTTCCATAAGGGCAAAAATACTGAATAATTCTGGGAGAGACAAAAACCGATACAAAAACAAAGAAGCCGGACTTGCTGATAAATCTCAATAAGCCCGACTTCTCTTTTCTTTTTATCTCCACTCCTATTGCAGATACATCAGCAGTTGTTTGAGACTTTTCTCATCACTCCAACTCCAAAAGCGGTCAGCCATCAAAGTTCGGAAAGCTTCTTTCATTTCGGGGCGCACATATTTCTTCACTTGCGTTTCGTTGGCAGGTACCTCCTTACCCGATAGCCAAAAGTAGTATTTGTCTTGCAAAGGGTAGCCCACATCGGAATCCCGCTTGTCGCGGTCGAGCTCAAAGAAAGTGTTGACATTCACGCCCGAAGCACTGGGAATATCTAAATCAAAGAAGCCTGCACTATTAGAACTATACGTCTCTTCTTTGAGAAGATTCATATTCACTGTGGTGACGCAAAGTAAATAGTTATACCCCTGACAAGCCACTACACGCCCCATCTGATTATTCACTTTCTTATATTCCACAGAATCGAGCCGAAGCCCTAACACATTATTGAGATAGGCCTTATAAATTGTGTCCTTGCGAACAAAACAGAGAGAGGCATCTTTCAGAAAGATATTGACGCTATCATCTACATGACGATTGAACGTTTGGAGTATTCTACCTTTCTGGAAAGCTTCATTGAGAAAAACTGTCTTTGAGCGGCGCAACTCTGTCTGCTGCTGGGCAAAGGCTACAACAGCGACAAAAAAAAGGCAGAGGGAGAGAAACGTGTGGCGCATAACTAAAAGGATTATGTGAAACAAGAATTGAGTAGAAGGCAAAGGGAGAGAGGCGTATTTGCAAACTATGAAGTAGCAATCCTTATCTTTCTGAACTTCACCAAAACTAACTGCTGCAAATATATAAAAATTGCCTCATTTCAGCAAAAAGGGTAAGAAAGCGGGAGGGTTTTCGCTAAAAATGCTTAACTTCGCCGCACTTAAAACTATATAACTTTTTACGTTTTTCTTTCTAACTTATGGAATGGTTAATTAAAATCATCAACAACCCTGTGCTGCCTGCGCACTTGGCACTCCTCTTTGCGCTGGTTATTTGGTTGGGTGTAAAGTTGGGTAAACTTAAACTGGGCGGTATTTCCCTCGGCGTAACCTTCGTTTTGTTCGTCGGAATCCTCGCCGGACACCTTTACCACACGTTTGTAGTGGCTCCTTCTAACGGGGAAATGGCAACAGCCATGGCCAACCAAACGCTCATCATCAATTTCATCAAGGAATTTGGCCTGGTGCTTTTTGTCTACTGCATTGGTCTGCAAGTAGGCCCGGGCTTCTTTGCCACTTTCAAAAAAGGTGGGGTTGAGATGAATCTTCTCTCCACTGCACTGATTGTTCTCAACATTGCTGTCATGCTGGCGCTCTATTTCATTTGGTTCTACTCTCCTGGAGATCCACTGAACAAAAAGAATCTCGCCATGATGACGGGTACTCTCTATGGCGCTGTTACTAACACGCCTGGTTTGGGTGCAGCCAATAATATCCTTCCGCGCTTGCTGGGCGGAAGTGCCGACTACGATCCAGGTTTCAACATAGGTAGTAGCTACGCTTGTGCCTATCCGCTGGCGGTTGTGGGTATCATCGGTGCCACCATCGCTATTCGCTATATTTGCAAAGTTAGTCTCGACAAAGAGGCCAAAGAATATGAACACGCCAACGAGGCAGATCCTTCTTCAGTTCCCGAACATTTCATTCTGCGCGTTACGAACAAAGCCGTAGTGGGCCATACGCTTCAAGAACTTCACAACTTTGTGAAGGGCGACTTCGTTTGCTCTCGTGCAAAGAAAGATGGCGAAATGTTCATTCCGAAAGAAAGCACTGTGATGGAAGAAGGAATGAAACTCTACATCGTTACTGCTACTTCAGACAAGGAAGCTATCATCGCCTTGATGGGTGAACTGATTGACGAGGACTGGAAGAAAGAAACTGAAGAAGAGAAGCGTTATATCTCACAAAGACTCATTATTTCTAAGCCTGAGGTGAATGGTATGACGTTCAACGACTTACATTTCTCTTCCCTTTACAACGTTAATGTCACACGTGTTTCACGTGCTGGTATGACACTCTTTGCGCGCAGAAACTTCCGTCTGCAAATGGGCGACCATATCCGCGTGACGGGTACGGAGGAAAATATCAATCGCGTTCGTGCTATCGTGGGCGACACGCAAAAGCGTCTCGAAGCTCCCAACGTTGGAATGATGTTCCTTGGTATTCTGCTCGGTATTTTCTTGGGACAAATTCCTATTCCTATCCCCGGAATCAGCGAACCCGTAAAGCTTGGTTTGGCTGGTGGCCCGTTGGTGCTCGGTATCCTCATCGGAGCTTTTGGCTACAAGTTTAAGATCACGGCTTATACTACCAACAGTGCCAACTTGATGCTTCGCGAGGTGGGGCTCGTACTCTTCTTGGCTGGCGTGGGTGTTCAAGCAGGTGCTACATTCTGGAACACGGTCACTAATGGCGGTTACCACTACGTTTGGATGGGTTTCCTCATCACGGTCATCCCCATTATGATTTGCGGTCTTTATGGACGCCTCAAGATGAAGTTGAACTACTTCACACTGATGGGTCTTATCGCTGGTACGAATACGGATCCCCCTGCACTTGCTTTTGCCAATCAAACAGCCAATAATGATGCGCCAGCAGTGGGTTACTCCACAGTTTATCCGCTCTCTATGTTCCTGCGAATTCTTACGGCTCAGCTCATTCTCTTGATACTCATACCGCTCGTTTGATGCACTATAATAAAAGAGCAGTCCTCTGCGGACTGCTCTTTTTCTTTTCTATCCTATCAAGCACTGTTCCATATCCAACAGTGCCTTTTTTCTGTCTGTTCCTCCAGCGTAGCCTGTGAGCGAACCATCGGAAGCAATGACGCGGTGACAGGGCACAATCAGCGATATGGGATTTCGCCCTACTGCTCCGCCAATGGCGCGCGCCGAAGTGTGGCAAGTAAGGGCCAATTGGGCGTAAGTAGTGGTGGCACCATACGGTATTGCCAACAGTTGTTGCCACACTTTTTGCTGAAAGGGAGTGCCCAAGAGTCGCAGTGGTGGTACAAAATCTGGCCGACAACCCGAAAAATACAAATCAAGCCAACGATGCGCCTCGCTAAGTACAGCATTCTTTTTCTCCACACTCACCTCACAGAGCGTTGTGCCAAAGAATTTCTGTCCCTCAAACCAGAGTCCTATCAATGCGTCCTCATGGCTTGCCAACACGATACGCCCCAATGGAGAATTGTAGGAGTGAGTGTAGATCATATCAGATGATTTTCAATCGAAATACACACAAATGTAGGAAGAAATCCTTAAGAAGTATCGTGAAGTCCCTAAAATATGTCAATATATCTGCACTACTGATTGTTTTCCGTATCTTTGGCATACTTTTGTATAGTAAGCCTCAACAAACAATAAGTACTAACTAAAAAAAATCCGACACTCATGATTTGGATTATATTTGGCGTCTTCGCCGTGATCAGCTATTTGGTTCAGTCGAACCTCAAGTCGAAATTCAAGCAATACTCTCGTGTTCCCATTGCCAGCGGAATGACGGGCGCACAAGTAGCGGAGAAAATGCTCCGCGATAATGGAATCTATGACGTGCGTGTTACGTCGGTTCCGGGGCAACTCACAGACCACTATAACCCTACCGACAAGACCGTCAACCTTAGCGAAGGCGTTTATGGGAGTTGCTCTGTTGCTGCCGCAGCCGTTGCAGCTCATGAATGTGGCCATGCTGTTCAGCACGAAAGGGCTTATGCACCGCTGCAACTCCGTTCGGCCCTCGTTCCTGTAGTAAACTTTGCTTCGCAGTGGGTGCAATGGGTACTTTTGGCAGGTATGATACTTGTCAACGCAATGCCTGGAATCCTCTTGGGAGGTATTGTACTCTTCGCACTGACCACTCTGTTTAGCTTCATCACTCTTCCCGTTGAGATTGACGCCAGCCGACGTGCTACGCAATGGCTTGCAGGAGCAGGTATCACCAGTAGAGAAAACTATCCGATGGCAGTTAGCGCACTTCGCTCTGCTGCTTACACCTACGTTGTTGCAGCACTCGGTTCGCTTGCCACACTCATCTATTATGCTCTCATATATTCGAATAACCGCGACTAAGAGAGTCAGCAGAAAACCCCTATAAAGAACGAGACACAACTGCAAAGGCCTTTCTCTTTGCCAATTGTGTCTCGTTCTTTTATTCTTATTGCTTACTACTCTCCTATTCCGTTTTATGACTCAGTAGATTGCAAATCCCTTTTTGATAATGAAAGTGAAGCGTCTAAAGTTATCTTACAGAAGTTTCTGAAGGCGAGAATAAAACTTATTTGTCAGCCGACGGAGTATTTTTAAGCTGTTTCTTCTTCCATTTGGTGCGCAGCCAAATAATAAGGGCGAGGACGAGAAGAACAACTTTCTTTCCAAACTTCCAAGCAATGTAAATCCAAGCCCATTCTTGAGGGAGTTTTTCTAAATAAGTATCGAGAAAGAAGAAAGCAGCAAAGCCCATAGATATGATAATGATGAACCATGCTATCTGTATCCAAAAATTCTGATACCATTGCTTCGGTTTTTCGCTTTCTTCCGCATCTTTGTCTTTTCCCAAGAGATGATAAATAATGGCAAAGATGAGAAAGGCAAGGAGCATAAGAGCAATGACGATCAGCATTCTTGTGCTCGAGGAGGGATGCCCATACCCCATTTTTTCAGAAAGGAAATCGATCAAGAAAAACAATCCGAATGCGCTCCCAAAGGTTAGTAGGAAGATGCCGAACTGATAGAAGATATATTTCCAAAACTGATGTTTGTTCTGCCGATAGAGTTGTCTCAGTTTATTCCACTTCATGAGGATGATTGTTGATGGCTTTGCTAAAGCAATCGCGGCAGAGCGGTTCGTATTCATCCTTTTCGCCAAGCATCACCTGCTTTTCGCCTTTCACGATGCGGTGACTAAATTGTGCCAGATTGCCGCAGCGCACACAGATAGCGTGAACTTTCGTAACGTCCTCGGCAATAGCCATCAGTGCGGGCATTGGGCCGAAAGGATTACCTAAGAAGTCCATATCCAGTCCTGCCACAATGACGCGCTTGCCCGCATCAGCCATTTTCTTACACACATCTACGAGCGTTTCGTCGAAGAACTGCGCTTCATCGATTCCCACCACTTCAGCATCGGAAGCCAGCAGCAGAATACTATTTGGGGCATCCACTGGCGTTGATTTGATATCGTTGGAATCATGAGAGACCACGTTTTCTTCGCTATAACGCGTATCAATAGTGGGCTTATAGATTTCCACGTTCTGATGGGCAAACTGGGCGCGTTTCAGGCGACGGATGAGTTCTTCCGTTTTGCCCGAGAACATAGAACCGCAGATCACTTCAATATGTCCGTGGCGCATGTATTCGTGTTGAAAATAGTGATTCATTCCTCTGAGTTGATTTTCGGAGAGCGAAGATAATAAATTATTCTGTTTGTTTCTCTATAAGAGAGACTCTATGCTACTGATAAATTTCCTAAAATTATTGGGGCGCACAACTCATTTGATATTTCTTATTTGAAACAACCGTAATGAAACGTGCCATTATGGAGCGTTTCATATTCTATATATAGATTATTTCCTATGGATGTACCGCCCAAAAAGAAACAGCCACCAGTCGATAAAGAACTGGTGGCTGTTGGGAAGTATTCAGTCTTTTGTAATTCAGAAGGCGTTACAAGTGCCCAAGCTACGATCTACAAGAAGACCGTCCTTAGCTTTAAGGTTGAATTTGCCTGCTTTCTTAGCTTTGAGCTTGATGACGAAAAGTTTACCATCTTCCAGTAAGAAATTGTTACCGCGGTTCACAAAACAGGGGAAGAGCTCCTTCTGACCGTTAGTATGTAAACGGTCGTAAGTGAGGTTCACCATGTCTTTCATATTGATAAGTTCGATACCTTGGTATTCAAACTCACTTGTGCTATAAGGCAGAGCGAAACTCAAACCATTAACGCATTTCAGATCCTTACCGCTCACAGTGATACGAACCTCATCGCCAGCAGCGAAGCTGTTCTTGTCTGCTGTCAGGAGCAGTTTTCCGCTCACCTTGTCGCTCGCGCGTTGTGCCGCACCTCCGTCAAGCTGAGTTGTCACAATAGAGATGTCGTAGGCGTCAATAAGACCATTCTTATTGATGTCGCCACTGCTCACATAATCGAAGTCAGCATCACCGCGGCGCAGGCCTGTGTAGTTCATGTAGCTTGTCAAGTCGTTCTCGTCAATACGCTTGTCGTGGTTGATGTCGCCTTGCAAGATGCTTTCGCTACCTGGAACTTTGAACACATACATTTGGCGTCCGCTTGCGAAGTTGCCAGCGGCTTCCGTCACATTCAAGCGGATGTAGCGAGCTGAGGGATTGCCTTCGAAAGCAAAGGTCTTCGTCTCTCCATCGCGGTTCCACGTAAAGTCAATAGGCTTCGACCACGTTTGGCGGTCTGTGGAGTAAGAGATTGTTCCCTTTGTCAGCGTACCATTGCCGCCGTCTTCGCGTGGGAGATACTCCAGTTTGTCGAGTTCATTCACAGAGCGGAGATCCAGTGTAAGCGTAAAAGGCACTGCATCGCCTTTGCCCCATTTCGAGTGCCATGTTGAGCGCTGGTCGTAGTCGAAGAGTTTGTTAACTCCCATTCCGGGTTGGTTCTCACAAGTGGTTTGTCCCATGATGTTCTTCACGGCGAACTGATAAGGATCAGCCTTTGTGCGAGCTTTCACTGCGCACCAAGGAGAGAAACCCTCCTTGTTGACAGCGCGCACCTTAAAGCTGTAGTCAGTTTCGGGTTTCAAGCCGTCGAAGGTAAGTTCCTGGTCGGTAATTGTAGAATAGAGTTGACCGTCATACTCTATTTCGTAGTAGTCTGCATTCTGCACCTTTTCCCATGAAGGCGTGAGCGTGTACGTCTTTACGTTGTCGTCTGTAAACGTTACGTTGGGGACAGACAGCGGGCCAGAAGTTTTCAGCAGTGCACTGACGGGCGCAAATTCGTAACCTTTCACTTGTAGCTCTACTGTATTCTTCGTTACGTCAGTCTTACCAAGCTTGACGAGCAACTGCGGGTTCTTCGTAATCTCTTTTTTCTCAAATTCACTACCTGCTGTGGCGAAACGATTCAGATTAGGGTACGGATTGAAGAAAAAGACATTCTGACCATTTTCATAAGCCTGCAAGCTGGTAACCTTAGTGAGTTTCACATTCTTACCACCCACTTTAGCCACCACCTTTTTGGGGGCACGCGTAGCATTGATGAAGAATTCTGTTTCCTTGTTAGCTTCAAAGCCTTTATAGTTGCCTACAGTTTTCTCCACCTTCACGTTGAGTACATCCTTCACCAAGCTACTCATGATATCGGTGTGCGTAGCGTCACCCTTGAGATATGCCTGCGTTTCACCATCGTCGTCGTATTCCGTAAAGCAGTTTGCACCATCGGGATAAAGCTCGTAGGCGCGATAGTCCTTGCGGATTTCAGAAGGATTGTTGTTGGGGTTCGTCATCGGTATGATGGCGCCCGCTTTCACAAAGACGGGGAGTTTCCAAAGCGGCGCATCGTAGTTGTTGATAATGCGACCACCAAAGAAAATCTGTCCGTCGTAATAGTCCACCCATTTGCCTTCGGGCAGGTATATACCGTTGCGTATATCGTTGCCCTCCTTGTCGGCTTTGGTGTCCTTATAGATAGGAGCTACTAAGAAACTCGGACCGTAGAGATATTCGTACTCCGTCTTCGTGCCGAGCGTGTAGTCGTTAGGATAGTCGAGGAAGAGCGCACGAATCATGGGCTTGCCGTAAACTGCCTCCTCTGCGATGCTGTAAGTATAGGGCATCAGCATTGATTTGAGCTTCAGATAAGAGCGGTTGATACTCGTAGCGGGTTCACCAAGCACCATCGGATATTTCGGGTTTGCGCCCCAACCGTCCATATTGAGCTCCATCGGTGTAAACGTTTTCCATTGGAATTCGCGTACATTCACCGGCACGTTCTTACCGCCAAAGATGCCGTCCACATCGCTTGTGATATTGGGCTGCCCAGAAAGTCCCGAACCGATGAAGGTGGGGATGTGGAAGCGAATATATTCCCAGTCGCCTCCTGTTTGGTCGCCCGACCAGATTCCCGCGTAGCGCTGCGTACCTGCCCAACCATCGAGGCTGATGATAAAGGGGCGCGCATCGTGGCCGTACTTCGGCATGATTTCGCCTACATCGGCCACACCGTTGAGGCCGAAGCTGTAGCCGGCACCTACCCAAGCCACGTCGGTCTTTAAGACACGGACGCCTGCCACGCCTACTTCCTTTTTGATGTCGCGTTGTAGCAGAGCTTCAATGCCGTCTTTCGGGTGGAGATCGCTTTGTGTCCACAAACCAATCTGTACCCCCTTCGAGCGCGCATAATCGCCAAAGCTTTTCAAGTTGGCAATGTTGCCATCAAGCGTGGCTGTTTGGCCATAGCCTGCTCCGTAGCCGTCGTTAGGTAAGAACCATCCGAGCGGCATATCGTTTTTCAGATAGCGATCTATAGCGGCGCGAGCTGAAAACTGATAATTATTTTTCTCACCATTGAGACTTTCTTTGATACCTCCGTTGTCCTTTTGGCTCTCGTTGTAGCGTTTGCCGTCCTCATAAGCCATGAAGCCGTTTTCATTCTCCGTCCAGTAGTCACGATTATAGGCATTGAGATGACCTTCGTAGAAACCAAATTTTGGCAGTAGCACGGGATTTCCCGTCAGCTGGTAGAAATCGGAAAGCAAAGATGACGGTTCTTTATCTACCATGAGGAATACGTCGAGATAATTCTCCGAGTGGGAAAGCGTCACTTTCTTAGCATCTTCTGCTCCGAAATCGTAGCGACCAGGCTTGAAAGTATGCCACAAAAGGCCGTACCCCTTTGTTGACCAATAGAAAGGAGTGGGAGAAGCCACACCGCCATCCACCCAGTTGTTCGTGTTTTCGATGGCAATAGACTTTCCTCTATGGGAGAAACGACCATTTTGCACGCCGCCACCATAGAAATATTCATTGGGTTGAGCAGCAAATGTGAGGGTGGTTTTTGCATCCGTGATATTGGCAGCTGCCAGCTCGCGCACCACTTCTGTTCCCTCACCGTTGAGCACGGAGAGAAGCCCTGAAGTAGCATTTAGGCGAAGTTGTACTTTCGGCGTAGCAATGATATAGTAGCCATTGTCTTTTGTCAAGTTGATATGCTCCACGCTCTTTCGCGGATTGTCCACGAGGATTTGTGCGGGCGGCTGTGCCTGCGGATTGCGCACCTTTCCGCCCTTGTTGTCCTGGAACAGACGGAAGATGTTCTCACCGTAGAAGTCGATGGTGAGCACCTGTCCGTTCTGATAGCGCACCTCAAAGGTGGTAGCGTTCAGTTGATTCACTCCGCTGATTGCGCTAGCAGTCTGGCTGATAGTGACCATGGAGGACGGAACGAAGGCCATAGCCGGAACGCCGGCCACGAGCGGCAGAGCGAGCGCCAAAGCTGCGCAACGTCCTCGTCCTTTTGATGTGTAATGTTTCATCGGGTGTATAATTGTTATTTCGATTTTCCAAATTAGGCACAAATTTACAAAGAATATCCATTCAATACAAGGGGCGAGCAGCTTCCTCCCTTCGAGAGTGAGCGAGAGTTGAAGGATAAGGCCGCAAAACAAAGCTATTGCAGTGAGAGTTCTGCTGGATTATGAGCCGCATAAAGGCCATGATAGTTGCACAGCACTTTGTCAAGAGAATTCGTATTCTGCGGCTCTGAGAATCTCTCGAAATCAAAACCGAAATAGAGCGGTGCACCTGCAAGTCTTGCTGAGTTGCCCGTCCGATAAAGCTACCCATGGATACAATAAGGATATTTTGAAATGCAATAAGGCTGTCAGCTGACATCCTTATTGTATCGGCCGACAGGATAAGGAAAAATACGAGCGTTTTAATGAAGAAAGAGGGCGTTTTTGTGTTGTTGAGCGTCAAAAAGCAGGTATTTTTCCAAAACTTAAAGGTTAAGGTGGATATTTTAATGCGGTTTTTTGCTTCCTCCCCACTTTTTGCACGCTATATTGAGATAGTGGTTTGTCAAGTAATAGGGCGGTTTTACTTGTGGGAGATAAGATGTAGTTATCGAGCTTTTCGGACGAATAGGACACATAAAATTATAGCGAGATTTGAGAAAATCTGATATTGCCCAATTCTAATCTTTGCTTTATCTTTGCTATCCGAAACGGTAATAAGAGAAATGGCAAAGAAAATAACGCGGTTGGAGGCTCTGAGGATCATTCTTTCCAACAAAGTGGTGAGGTCGCAAGCTGACATACAACGCGAATTGGCGCGCGCAGGCTTTAAGGTTTCACAACCTACGGTGTCGAGCGATTTGCAGAAGCTTCACGCCTTGCGACAAAAGACGCCAGATGGCTACCAACTGATTCTTCCCAAGACAGAAGGTTACCGCCGACCGATACCTATTGAGGCTTTACCAGAATATTTACAGAACACGGGCGTTGTAGGCATCACCTTTTCGGGCACTTTGGCCGTTCTCCACACACGTCCGGGCTATGCGGCGGGGCTTGCTGCCGATATTGATAGCCATCATTTGCCTGAAGTGGCAGGTACGGTGGCGGGCTACGACACCTTGTTTGTGGCGCAAGCTGAAGGTATCGAACGCCAGCAGCTCATTGACG
Source organism: Alloprevotella sp. (assembly GCF_057240785.1). Lineage (NCBI taxonomy): Bacteria > Pseudomonadati > Bacteroidota > Bacteroidia > Bacteroidales > Prevotellaceae > Alloprevotella > Alloprevotella sp. The sequence goes on from NZ_DBHHRH010000002.1 coordinate 121,877, forward strand.
CACTCTCCAGCGTGATTCCCGCACTCAAGGCTGTGCTCTTATAAATTTTGAGAAATAACAATGGCGTCGGTCAACACTCATGAGATGTTGACCGACGCCGTTATATATCTTCAAAAAAATACTTATTCTTCTGATTTGTATTTGCCAACAAACTCGTTGAGCAACTCAATGCCTTTCTCGGTGGAAATACCGCGGAGATAAGCGATAGTGGAAGAAGAGAGAAGTTCAAAGAGAGGAACGGTGTTGTAAAACCCTTTTTCTATCAAGGCATCTATGATAGCCACACCCACTTCATAAACCATTTCTGGATTGATCTCGGAACGGAAAAGTCCCTGACTGATGCCGCGCTCGATAAACTCAAGGGCGTTGGCCTTGTTCTCCTTTCGATGGCACAACATATTCTCCCGCAGTTTGTCGTAGAGAGGAAGATCGTTGAGAAACTCTTTTGAAAATTTCTGGATTTCCATCATGTTGAGTTGGAGATCGCTGAGAATGATTTCTATGACGTTGTCAGTCTCCGCCATGATATTTTCAATTTGCTGTTGGTGCTCTGCCATCGCTTTTTGCTGGCACGCAAGGAGCAAGCTCTCTTTTGTATCGAAGAGTTGATAGAGTGTGCGCTTAGATATATGGAGCTGATGCGATACATCGTCCATCGTAACGGCTCGGATACCGCGTTTGTGAAACAGTTCCTGCCCCGCAGCAATCACTCGCTCCCGTAGTAACGCTTTATCATTTATCGCTTTCATTTGTTCCCTTAAATTGTATAATTCCAAATGTCTTATCCGCAAAGTTAAGATAAAAACTTCTGTATTAGCTATAAGTTTTAGTCTTTCTTTACTTTTAGCAGCAAGGATTTCTTCTAAAAAGAATGATTCTTGCAGTACATCTGTTAGTCAGTGGGTGCTTTCTAATGAAAAAATGTATCTTTGCAAAATAGAGATACATTATAAAGAACAAACCAGATAAGTATGGTGAAAATTACTAAAGAAGCTGCCTTGCATTATCATGCAATGGGCAAGCCCGGCAAGATTGAGATTGTTCCCACAAAGCCTTATCGCACACAGACAGATCTCTCTCTGGCCTATTCACCTGGTGTGGCTGAGCCATGCCTTGAGATTCAGAAAAATCCGCACGACGTTTATCGCTATACCAACAAAGGTAACCTCGTTGCTGTGATCAGTAACGGCACGGCCGTTCTCGGCTTGGGCGACATCGGCGCTATGAGTGGCAAACCCGTGATGGAAGGAAAATCACTCCTCTTCAAAATCTACGCTGGCGTGGATGCTTTCGATATAGAAGTGGACGAGAAAGACCCCGAAAAGTTTATACAAGCGGTCAAAGCTATCGCCCCCACTTTTGGCGGTATCAACTTGGAGGACATCAAAGCACCTGAGTGTTTCGAGATTGAACGCCGACTGAAGGAAGAACTCGATATTCCCGTGATGCACGATGACCAGCACGGCACGGCCATTATTTCGGCCGCCGGAATGCTAAATGCCGTGGATGTGGCAGGAAAGCGTATGGAAGAAGTGAAAGTAGTGGTAAACGGTGCCGGTGCAGCCGCTATCAGTTGTTCCCGTCTTTATTGTGCTTTCGGTGTGCGTAAGGAAAACATTGTGATGCTTGATTCTAAAGGTGTGATAACGGCAGATCGCCCCAATCTCACCGAACAAAAGCGCGAATTTGCCACCACTCGCACAGACGTACATTCCTTGGCCGAAGCAATGGTTGGGGCTGATATTTTTGTAGGTCTTTCAAAAGGAAATATCGTATCACAAGAGATGGTTCGCACAATGGCTAAAAATCCCATCATCTTTGCATTGGCTAATCCTGTGCCCGAGATTTCTTACGAAGAAGCTAAGGCGGCTCGTCCAGACGTGCTGATGTCTACGGGGCGCACGGACTATCCCAATCAGATCAATAATGTCATTGGTTTTCCCTATATTTTCCGCGGTGCGTTGGACGTGGCTGCTACGGCCATCAACGAAGAAATGAAAATGGCTGCGGCGCGCGCCATTGCCGAACTGGCTCGCCGCCCTGTGCCCGATATTGTGAATCGTGCCTATCATGTGCGCAACTTCACTTTTGGCCCTGACTATTTCATTCCGAAGCCCGTTGATCCGCGCCTCATCACGGAGGTGAGCATGGCGGTGGCAAAGGCCGCTATCGATAGTGGCGTGGCACGAAAGGACATCTCCGACTGGCGCGCTTATCGTCAGCACTTGCGCGAACTCATGGGGCAGGAAACTAAATTCACGCAGAATCTATATGCCGCGGCAAAGCTCCACCCGAAGCGCGTGGTTTATGCCGAGGGTACTCACCCTACTATGCTCCAGGCTGCAGTGCAGGCAAAGGAGGAGGGATTCTGCGAACCTATCCTTTTGGGTAACGAAATCAAGATTAAAGCCTTAGCGGCTGAATTGCATCTCGACTTGACGGGTTGCCAGCTGCTGAATCTTCGCGACGATTCGCAGATTGACCGCCGCCACCACTACGCCCGTCTGTTGGCCGAAAAGAAGCAGCGCGAGGGGTACACCTTGCAGGAAGCAATGGACAAGATGTATGAGCGAAACTACTTTGGCATGATGATGGTGGAAACTGGCGACGCTGACGCTTTCATTACTGGATTATACACCAAATATAGTAATACGATCAAGGTAGCAAAGGAAGTGATTGGCATACGGGAGGGCTACTCGCACTTTGGTACTATGCACCTGATTTCCTCTAAAAAAGGCATTTTCTTCATAGCCGACACGCTCATCAACCGCGACCCAGACGAGGAAACACTCTACGACCTCGCCAAGCTCTCGGCTTCAACGGTACGCTTCTTCAACCGCACTCCGACTATAGCCATGTTGAGTTATTCCAACTTTGGTTCGGACAATGAAGGCAAGCCTGCTGTCGTGCACGATGTAGTCAGTCGGATGCAACAAGAATTCCCCGACTTAGCGATAGATGGAGAGATGCAGGTAAACTTCGCCCTCGACCGCCAGCTTCGCGATGAGAAGTATCCCTTTACGCGCCTCAAAGGACAGGACGTGAACACACTTGTTTTCCCCACTCTCTCAGCGGCCAATTCGGCTTATAAGATGGTGAAAGCTATCAATATGGCCGATGATGGAGAAGTGATAGGCCCTATTCAGATGGGACTGAACAAACCAATCCATTTTACAGACTTCGAAAGCAGCGTGCGCGACATCGTCAATGTCACAGCCGTTGCGGTGCTCGATGCAACCGTACAGAGTAAACTCGAAGAGTTGCCCAATTTGTAAAAAGTTTCTTCTTGTATAAGAAAGGGAGTAATCGCTCGGTTGATAACTGGCTGCGGTTGCTCCTTTCTTTTATACCTAAAAAAGGGTATTGTAAGGGATAAGGAAATGCTTTATTTTTGCATCCGAATTTAATTTAACTTAAAATTTTTATGAAACTAACTAAATTTTTCGCCATTCTGGGACTCGGTCTCTGCTTGATGGCTACGAGCTGCTCAAAGGATGAAGACAAAGCTCTCACGGCTGAAGATGTTTGTGGTACCTATTCAGGTGCATTCACTGTTTCTTTAGGTGACGCTCCTTATGCTACTGATAATACAGAAGTGAAAGTGGAAAAGGCTGGAAACAACTTGGTGAACATCACCTTTACTGAAATTACGGGTAGCCCTGCAAGTCCTGGTCGTCCGGCTTCTAAGATGACAAATCTGAAGCTTACTAATGTGAAGTTGACGCTCAATGGTACTACTGCTTCTTTCGAGGCAGATCCTGTTGAAGGTGCTGGCATGATGAATGGTAAGAGTGCTGCCATCAATCATAGCAAAATCTCTGGTACGTTCGCCAATAAGAAGCTGAATCTCAATCTTGATTTCTCTTTCGGCCGTATGTACAAAATGATGAAAGCGCTTTTGAACGGTAAATAGGAAGGTACGAAGAAGTAATATTATCCTTATTCCATAAATGTTGCAGTCCGATGTAAGCAATGCTTGTCGGACTGCTTTTTTTATTACTTTTGCCGGAATTTTAAAAGATACACTCTTATGTTACACTCTTTACGCATGGTCCTGTTAGCAACCATTTTCTGTTTAGCAACATCCGCCTTCTCGCAAAGAGAGGCTGTTATCGGGATATCCCCTGACTACTCCAGTTATGCCACGCTAATCAGCCAACAGGATACCTCCCTTGTTTTTGTCACCGACCAGCGAGACACAATTTCACTCACCATTCTGAAAAAGCCGTGGAAGATGATGAGCCGGATAGGCACATTGCGCCCTGGCGATCGTTATGCTATTGTTGTTCATCCCGATGTGCTGCCAGGTGTAGTTTTTTCTTATTTGAATATCACACAGCTACAGCAGCGTTGGATTTCGCTTACAGATGGGAATAGATTAGATTTTTTACCTGGAGGAAGGTTACGCGGAAGTTCTTCGGTAGCTCTAAAAAATTATCGTATAGATGACTATTGGGGTACAATTTTCGTGAACTTCGATCACTTTTATCCCGCGGGTGATGGAACGTATAGGCGCACAGATGGAGAGGCCTTACTGGAAGTGAAAGAACTTACAGACACCACGCTCGATGTTGTTTTGAAACTGAGCGATTTATCCTATATAAAGCTGGACGATTGGCACATGAAATACCGATGCCAAACACCTGAGGAGCGACAAAACGAGCTGCTCAAACGCTATGGTGTAAGAAAGCAGTGATACAATAAGGGCGTCAGTTGACAGAATAAGGCTGTCAGTTGACGCTCAATGGTTCTACTGCTTCTTTCGCGGCAGATCCTGTTGAAGGTGCTGGCATGATGAACGGCAAGAGTGCTGCCATCAATCATAGCAAAATCTCTGGTACGTTCGCCAATAAGAAGCTGAATCTCAATCTTGATTTCTCTTTCGGCCGTATGTACAAAATGATGAAAGCGCTTTTGAACGGTAAATAGGAAGGTACGAAGAAGTAATATTATCCTTATTCCATAAATGTTGCAGTCCGATGTAAGCAATGCTTGTCGGACTGCTTTTTTTATTACTTTTGCCGAAATTTCAAAACCGATAGATTTATGTTACACTCTTTACGCACGGCTCTTTTAGCAGCTCTTTTCTGTTTGGCAACATCCTCCTTCTCGCAAAGAGAGGCTGTTATCGGGACATCCCCTGACTACTCCAGTTATGCCACGCTAATCAGCCAACAGGACACCTCCCTTGTTTTTGTCACCGACCAGCGGGACACGATTTCGCTCACCATTCTGAAAAAGCCGTGGAAGATGATGAACCGGATAGGCACATTGCGTCCTGGCGATCGTTATGCCCTCATTGTCCAGGCAAATGATCTGCCTGGTGTGGTCTATTCTTATGTAAACCTTACGCAGCTACAGCAGCGTTGGATTTCGCTTACAGATGGGAATACATTAGTGTTTTCTCCTGGTGGAGGATTATGTGGAAGTGCATCGGTATCCCTGGATAATTATCGGATAGATAATTTTTTTGGTACCATTTTCGTGAAATTCCATTACTTTTATCCCACAGGTAGAGGAACCTATGGAATAGAAGAATCAGAAACCTTACTGAAAGTGAAAGAACTTACAGACACCACGCTCGATGTTGTCTTGAAACTAAGCGATTTATACAAGAGCAAGCTGGACGATTGGCACATGAAATACCGATGCCAAACACCTGAGGAGCGACAAAACGAGCTGCTCAAACACTATGGTGTAAGAAAGCAATGATACAATAAGGGCGTCAGTTGACAGAATAAGGTTGTCAGTTGACGCCCTTATTCTGTCAGCTGACGCAATAAGGATATTGATGGGTAAAAAGAAGATAAAGATTGCCTTGCTTATCTCTCAGAATAGCAAAGGCCTATAAAGCAGTATCGCCCTTATAGGCGGCTTCGATTTCTAAGAAATAAACATCGTGGAGACCGCCACCGGGCCGATCGTTATACCAACGCTCGAGTTGTTCTTTATCGAGGAATTTCTCAGGCTCAAAATGTCCTTTGTACATCTTACGACAAACAAGAGTGAGACGGGCTTGCTCGAAAGTCACGGCATCGTCGGCCAGCGCAAGTGGCTTCAACCCTGTGGCTGCCACTTTGTCGAGATCACGCCCCGACTTACTCCCACAAACTTTATGCGCGGCACGCCCAGTCTCTCCCAAGAAAGTAAGCGTCAGGCGATTCTGTTGCTCCACAAAATCATGCGTATAACGCTCGGGACGGATAAAAATAATCGCCACGTGCTTTCCCCAGAGTTCGCCCAGAGCTCCCCAGCTCACTGTCATCATGTTAAAGTTATCCAGAGTACCCGCAGTGACGAGTCCCCACTCTTTGCCGATAAGTTCAAAAACGTTTTCTTTGCCTAACTCAGTAATATCAATTTGTTGCATAATCTTTCTTATAAATTAAAAGTTTCCAGCCGCTCCCCAACGGGAACGGCTGTTGCAGAAAATATTATAAATCTTCGAGATAAATGAAATCGCCACGATCCTTACGTGCCTCGATGAGTTTGTTAAACTTCATCCGTTTGTTACGATTGATAAAGCGACGGGCAAATACGTTTGGAATCGCCACACCGAGGGCTATACAGAAAATCATCATTGAGGCCGACACACCGTTGACTACTGCTGCGCTCATTGTCTGGTTGAGAGTTTCGTGGTCAACAGGCACTTGGATGAACGAATAAAGGGCGCGGTACATCAGCACACCTGGAACCATTGGGATGACACTCGAAATCGTGATAACATGGTTGGGGGTGTGAAGCCAGTGTACTGCTTTCAGCGCTATCAGGCTCACCAGTGCAGAGCCGGCTAAGCTACCGATGACGCCGCCTAAGCCCAACGAGAAAGAACAGCATTCGTCGGGACGCAGGCTTACGAAGTTGCGTGTACAAACTGCTATGATGGCTCCTAAAGCCGCCACCCAGAGCAGTCGCTTGGGGATATTGAAAATCATACTAAAGCCCATTCCAGATATGGCCGCTGCAAGAGCATATTCCCAGTAGTTGTGGTGCGGCACCATTGGTATACCCATAATGTCGGGCTTGAAACCGAAGGTTAGCCCGCAGAACATGAGGGCGAAAGCTATTCCGAAAGCCATTCCAACCATCATCATGGCCGTATTAGTTGCTCTGATGAGCCCCACCTGGTGATTGCCTTCCATCATATCGTCTACAAAATTGATCAGCGGTACTCCCGGCACAATGAAGAGTGCACACGCCAAGAGCGGATGTAGGGGCGTGGTTGTCCAACCGGGCAAGAAGGTAGTGAGCCAAGCCGCGAACGTGGAAACGAATGCTGCAATGGCAATGGACATATATAGATTCACTCCAGCTTTGAGCAGATAGAATCGTGCGCGAAAACCGAGATAAGCACAAATAGATGCTAAAAGAAATGCAATCCAGTCGCAGCCAAACTGTATGCAGAAGCCACCGCAGGCGAAAGCCGCACCAATAGCGGTGACGCGTGGACTATAGTTGCGAGGGCGTTCTTTAATGGTGTTCAACTCCTCTTCAAACTGGTCGATAGAATAATCCTCACGAACTGCACGGAACGTGAGTTTGCTGATAGCGGAAATAGCTGTAAAGTTGATGCCGTGCTTCTCGCAACGCTGAAACTTTGAGAAAGAATGTTCGGCATCGCTGAAATTCACCATCAGCATTTTGTAGTCGATGTAGATGTGAAGATTCTCTTCGGGCAATCCAAAGAAAGCTGCAGTTCGCTTCATGTTGCGCTTGATGCGGTCCGTATTTGCTGAACTTTCAACCAGTAGTTGTCCTGTACGAAGCAGAAGATCGAGTTTCCTACGCAAGTCATGTACTGAATTACTATGAGTGTTTGCTTCCATTTATAAGTTATTGATTTTTCGAGGTGCAAAATTACAAAATTATCGGCAGAAGGCAGTCACCAACACATGGCTTTCCCTTATCGGACAGTAGGAGGAAAACGAAAGAAGACTTATTGCAGTCACAGATGTGATACTGCAATAAGTCTTCTTTTCTATAATCTCAAGCAACGTGCCTTATTTGGCAGCATGCAAGCGCAACTTATAGTGCTGCGTCTTTTGTGCTACACGATATTTCGGTAAAGTATCCACATCTGCACCACAGGAGGCGTTACCCACACCGCGTGTGCAAGCATCGAGGTGCAGCACTACGGCAGGATAACGCTGGAGGTCTTCTTTATGAAGTGCCTCCATTAGCTGCGCGTCAGTATAGTTGAGCGCGGAGAAACTCACATCGCCTTCTGTTTCTACTCGAATGCCACGACCATTCTTATCGGTCAGCGTGAGTTCGCGAAGCAATTCTCGCCCACCCATAGACTGTGGCTTCATATAGCGCTCTCCGCTATTCTCCACCATGGTTGTGTAGCGCCCCATAAGGCTTCCATCGCGGCGGTCGTTATAGTTCTCCCAAGGTCCAAGGGCGTAATAGTTCATGTGCTGGAAGGTACTGTCGAGGTACACTACGATACCAGCGCGGCGAAGGTTTGGCGTCTTCGGCTGAAGGGTTACATCGACATCCACAACGCCTTCGGGATAGAGCGTGTACTTCAGCGTCTGACCGCAGAGAGAGCCGTCGCGCGACACGATAATTTGAGGCGTGCCTTGAGCAGATGTTTCGAGGCGCACCTCTGCCTTATCGGCCAATCCGTCGGACGTGTTGCCGAAGCGGTCGTTCTCAATCCATCGGTGGTTATTGAAAAGGAAACTTCCATCAGCACCTACCACGTGCGTGCTGCCGAGCGTGAGCGAACGAACAGCACCTGTCGTGCGATTGATTTCGATGGCCGATTGGCCGCTCTGATAGCGCACAACATTACCTGGGAGTTCCGTGGCCGTGGGTGCTGCCGATGAGTGGAGCGCAGGCAGAGAGCCGCGCGCAGTCAAGGCAAACTGCTGATGAGCCACCTCGTGTTCTTTAGCGGCATAACGCGTGGCAGCAGCTTCAAGGAGATGAAGCTGAAGAAGAACCTCATCGCCAACAGCGGCTGCAGCACGAAGTTTCACTTTCTTAATAGGAAGCACCAAAGTGAGGCTATCACCAGGAAGCACATTGGGCAGCTTCATAGTTTTCGTACTCACTACGTGGCCGTTCTTCATCACGTCGTAGCGCAGAACAAAGTTGTTGAGACTTGTGAAGTCGTAGTTGTTATAGAGGCGTACTGCCACCGTGTTCTTGTCCACATCCGTGCGCTGCTCTGCAAACTTTACATACTGGAAGGCAGCTTTCACTTCTTTGAGTTTCGCACTCTCCTGGCGCGTAGCAGGCAGAATTCCATTGCAACAGAAGTTGCCCTGATGAGGACCTGGATAGTCGTAGCCCGTTGTGAGGCGGTAAATGCCTTTCTTCATTAGTTGCGGATTGTAGATAGCTTGATCCACCCAATCCCAAATGCAGCCGCCGATGGTGGAGTTACTTTTCTCGATAACATTCCAATACTCCGTCAGGTTGCCGATAGCATTACCCATGGCATGGGCATACTCGCAGATGAACATCGGCTTATCAAGGTTGCTCGTATTCTCGTGCATCCAAGCCATACCTGGGTACATTTTAGAATAGAAATCGGAGAAACGAGAGCCACCATAAGGCTTGCCCGCGCGCGTTCCCTCGTAATGGATGGGACGACTGTCGAGCTCGCGAACTTTCTCGTAGCATTCTTTGAAGTTTGCCCCGTTTCCGGCCTCATTACCGAGACTCCAGAAAATCACAGAAGGATGATTGCGATCGCGAAGCACCATTCGTTCGTCACGGTCTACAAAGGCGGGAATCCAACTGGGACGGTCGGAAATGCTCTGGTTTGCGTGGTCTTCCAAATCAGCTTCTTCCATAACATACATACCGTAGTAGTCGCACAAGAAAGAGAGGCGCGGAGAGTTGGGATAATGGCTCGTGCGGAGCGTATTGACATTGTTTTGCTTCATCAATAAGATGTCGCGCTCCATCTCCGACAAAGTGACAGCTCGTCCATGAGCTGGCGATGTGTCGTGGCGGTTTACGCCTTTGAAGAAGACTTTCTTTCCGTTGATATAAACTAGAGAGTTGGCAACGCGAATATCGCGGAAACCGTATTTTGTACTGAAAGCCATCTCTTCGCGGTCGCCATCGAACTGCTGAATACGCACAGTGTAGAGGTTGGGGGTTTCAGCCGTCCACGCCACAAAGTGGGGCACGTGGAGATTGAGGTTAGCATCCGTCACATTGCCCGGCGTGAGAGCCACTTCAACACTTTTCTCACCCACCTGCTTACCTGCTGGATCGTAGAGCTTCACCACTACGCGGCGTGAGCCAGAAACATTGTCGCGGTTATCGAAAGTCAGATTGACATTCAGCGCGGCGTCGGAGAAGTTCTCAAAGAATTTCGCCGTCAGAACGTGGTCGCGAATGGCAGCTTTGGGTACATCGTAAACATATACGTCGCGGAAAATACCACTCATACGGAACATATCCTGACATTCGAGGTAGCTACCATCGCTCCAGCGGAAAACTTGCACGGCGAGGCGGTTGTGGCCGTCGGTGAGGTACTTGCTGACATCGAACTCAGTCACGTTGTTGCTTCCCTGCGTGTAGCCAACATATTGGCCGTTCACCCAAACGAAAGCAGCCGAGTAGATACCATCGAAGTGGAGGAATGTTCTGCGATTCTTATAGTCAGCTGGAGAGTCGAAGTAGGTTACGTAAGAACCCACGGGGTCTATCCCGTAGTTTTTACCGCCATCGTTGTAACCCGGACGGGCATTGATGAACGGCGGCGTATTGGAATGAGGGTATTCTACATTGCAATAAAGAGGTGTATCATACCCCTTCATCTCCCAATTAGAGGGAACAGAGATGGTGTCCCATGCAGCTTCGTCGAAACCATTTTTCCAGAAATCCATGGGGCGTTTGCTGGGCTCGGAAACAAGGTTAAACTTCCACACACCATTCAGCAAGCGGAAATGGCTGTTTCTTTGCGGATAGAGCCAAGGACTGTTGTAGAAAGCCTTGTCTGCCAGCATCTCCGCCTCTGTTGCGTAGGGGAAATAAGTAGCTACACCCCTTTCTTTATTGATGGCAAAGACGGTTTCGTCCTCCCATTCGTTTTGCTTGAACTTCGGCTTATCAGTCAGCTCAAAGCTAAACCACGCCTGCTGGTCTTTGGCATCGTATTTCACCAATTTGAGACGACCATTAATAAGGGCGTACATTGTGCCCTTACCTTTTGCGCCAGCAGAAATAAGGCGGTAAACATCTGTTTGCCCACTGACGGGTTCAAAGAAGAAGCGGGCGTTGCGCCATGTGCCGCGCTCGGCGGGCCACTGTAGCAGATAGTCGATAGCAGCATTATCGCCGCCATCGTCGAAGTTCTCGTCGTAGTAAGCATTCTGCACGGCATATTCGCCAAGTCCCGCCATCGCGATGTTCCAATACTGACCGCGATTGTTAGGATCAAGCTGTTCGCCAACGATGCGGGCATTGTTCTCGCCGCTGTTACCATTGCCAAGCACCACGTTTGCACCTGCTACGCTGCGAATACGGAAAGTTTGCGAATCGTCAAAACCTGCCACTTTTGATTTGCGGAGCGAGAACACCGTAATTCCTTCCGATGCTTTGCTTTCTGCATCCGTCAGGCAGAGTTGTCCCTTGCGTCCCGCCATCACCTTTTTGCCCTGCTTGTTGGTGGGCAAAAGAGCAACGCCTTGTTTTGTATCGACGAGTTTCCAGAGTTGAGCCTCATCAGAACCATTGATTTCGGCAGCTTTCAGCAGGCCGTCTTCATCGGAACGAATGGCCAAATGCCGAAAAGGATTGACCAATCGGACACTACCACTCAATTCTTCCACTTGCCAATACTGCGATGGATTGGTAGCATCGGCTTTTTGAACAACCACATTGCCTTGATTGTCGACAGAAACCACATCGGTGCCGTTCGCACCCACAAAGATTCCATAGAGTGCCCCTTTCTCGTAGCGCACTTGGGCTGTGAGCACATGGGCAAACAGCAAAAACGCCAGCACGAGTAGAGCTTTCAACGTTACATTTTTTCGATTCATAGGGATTGTAGAATTTTGCACAAAAATAAATATAAAACTTGGGATTTACAAACCACGCCGAAAAGGGAAAACCAAGAAGAGTGATGTCCACATAGATTTTAGCGATCAAGGCTGCCAATGTGAAAGCTACCCACATTCGTTGAAAACCTCGTCAGCAGTAGTCTATTGACGACCTCTTACGGACTTATTTTTCAGAGAAAGCATTCCCGTTTTTTGTTCGTTTTATTTAACAACGCATTTTCTCCTTCTGGAAACAAATCTTACAGAATGTGAGCGAAAACAGGCAAAAGAAGGCGAAAAAAAGAGAGGTTGAAACGAACAACCTCTCCTTTTTAGGACAAAAAGGGAGGAGAAAGCGCTTTTTTTGCATAAAACCAGTGAGCGAAAAGTACCGTAGAGCTATGTTTTTCCTTATTGTGTCAGCCGATACAATAAGGCTGTCAGCTGACATCCTTATTGCGTTTGAAAACTTCCTTATTGTATTTATGAACAGCCTTATTGGACGGGTTGTAGAAACAGAACCTATCCAACGATCAACTTACTGCAAGTTGGATTTCAAACGATTCTCAGAGCCGTAGACTGCGAATATTTTTGATAATATCAAAAAGGAAAAGACGCGCATCAAGGGTGTTGAAAGATAGAGCGACAAAGGTAAAGAGCGGGTATAGCTCCATCCATTTCCAATTCCTCACAACTCTTGCACCTCTGCTTTGGCGTTGCCCATGTTTGCCGTTCCGTCATTTTTCTATACTTTTGCAATGATGAACACCCCCGCACTCGCCCTCGAAAATCTCACCACCGGCTATCGGTCGGGAAAGACCCTTCACCCCGTAGGTCAAAGACTCACGGGAGAAATTGCCGTGGGCGAAATGACGGCACTTGTGGGGCGCAACGGCTGCGGGAAAAGCACGTTGCTCCGCACCTTGGCGAGTTTCCTCCCTCCCATCAGCGGCTCGGTACGCTGGCTCGGTCGAGAACTAACAGAGATGCAGCCGCGAGAGTTATCGCGCCTGCTGAGCATCGTCCTTACCGACCGCCCCGACACGGGCTTTCTCACAGTGCGCGAGATTGTGGAAACGGGGCGTATGCCTTACACCAACTTGACGGGACGCCTCACAGCGAAGGACAGAGAGGTGGCCGACAAGGCGCTCTGCCTGACGGACACGGCCGACTTTGCGCGGCGCCGACTCACGAGCCTTTCCGATGGGGAGAGGCAGCGCGTGATGATTGCGAAAGCCCTCGCACAACAAACTCCGGTCATACTCCTCGATGAACCGACGGCTTTTCTCGACTATCCGGGTAAGATTGAAATGTTGGAACTCCTCACACGATTGGCGCACGAAGAGCACAAAACGATTCTCATCTCTACCCACGACCTCGAACTCACCTTCCAAACGGCCGACCGCCTTTGGTTGCTCGGGCACGAGGGTATTCAGCAAGGGGCTACCCGCGAGATGCTGGAGAGCGGAGTATTGGAAAAAGAGCTGAAGTATGCTCCGCGCTTTGTGGCCGCAGCGAGTGCTGACCAATAAGGTGCAGCAGTCATTTAATAAGAATATTCAACAACAAGATATAAAGGTGCTTGCCTTCTCCCTCCCCCTCGGAGCGGAACGTGGCAAGGTTATAGCGATGATAGTTTGTATTGCCGAAAAGCCGAGCGTAGCGCAAGACATTGCGCGCATATTGGGAGCAACCATTCGTAAGGATGGCTACATGGAAGGAAACGGTTACCAAGTGACGTGGACTTTTGGACATCTCTGCGAATTGAAGTACCCCGAGGATTACACCCCCACGTGGAAGCCTTGGAGCCTCGGGCAACTGCCCATGATACCGCAGCGTTTCGGCATCCGCCTAAAACACGAGAAAAGCATAGAGCACCAGTTTGCTGTCATTAAAGAATTGTTCGAGAAAGCCGACACCATCGTCAATTGTGGTGATGCTGGCCAAGAAGGCGAGCTCATCCAGCGATGGGTGCTCCAGCTCACGGGCGTAAAAAAAGACGTGCAACGGCTCTGGATCTCAAGTATGACGGACGAGGCCATACGCGAAGGCTTCAACACACTCAAGCCGCAAACCAACTACCAAAGCCTCTACGAAGCGGGACTATGCCGCGCCATCGGCGACTGGATTCTGGGAATGAACGCCAGCCGCCTCTACACGCTGAAATACGGACGACGCGAGCGCGGGGCTACTCCGCTCTCCATCGGTCGCGTACAAACGCCCACGTTGGCACTTATCGTCAATCGACAACACGAGATCGACAATTTCACGCCCGAACCTTATTGGGTACTGACTACGGACTATCGCCAAACCACCTTTACTGCCATCACGACCGACCCCAATGAGGACGAACAGCCGGAGGACAGCAAGGGCGGCAAGAAGCAAGGTGCAGCACGGCGCGGCTTCACGAGCGAAGAAGAGGCACGCAACGCACTGGAGAAAATCAAGGATGCGCCGTTCGAGGTGACGAATGTGGAACGAAAGAACGGCACCGAAGCTCCGCCACGCCTCTTCGATTTGACCTCATTGCAGGTGGAATGCAACAAGAAGTTTGGCTATTCGGCCGACGAAACGCTGAAACTCGTACAGAGCCTTTATGAAAAGAAAGTGTCTACCTATCCGCGTGTAGATACCACCTATCTGCCCGACGATATCTATGGGCAGTGTAAAAACATTCTCAATGGCATTTCTGAAGCCTACGGCGAACTCTTGCAACCTCTCCGTGGGGCGCAACTCAAAAAGAGTAAGAAGGTGTTCGACTCATCAAAGGTGACGGACCACCACGCCATTATCCCCACCGGACAGAAGCCTAACAACTTGACGGACATTGAGCGTTCCGTTTTCGACCTCATCGCTCGCCGTTTCATCGCTGCATTCTATCCCGATTGCAAGTTTGCTACAACCACCGTTGAAGGCCAGGCGGCCGATGTGCCGTTTAAAGTGAGCGGCAAGCAAATACTGGTGGCTGGTTGGCGCGATGTGTTTGCACGCGACAAGAAAGAGGACGATGATGACGCCAAGCAGGGCGACGACGAACGCACGCTGCCCGATTTCAAAAAGGGCGAACAAGGGCCACACCAGCCAGGACTAACGCAAAAGATGACGCAGCCGCCGAAGCCCTACACCGAAGCTACACTGCTGCGCGCTATGGAAACGGCTGGACAGAAAGTGGATGATGACGAACTGCGCGATGCGCTCAAAGAAAACGGCATAGGTCGCCCATCAACGCGAGCCGCCATTATCGAAACACTCTTCCGCCGCAACTACATCCGCAAGACGCGCAAATCGCTCTTCCCTACACCCACGGGAACAGAACTCATCGGACTGATAAAAGAGGACTTGCTCAAAAGTGCAGAACTCACCGGACGATGGGAGAAACTCTTACGTGAAATAGAACGCCACGAATATGAACCGGCAGAATTCATCAACGGACTGAAAGAACAGATAGAACGAATTGTACACGACGTGCTTTGCGACAATAGTAACCGCCATGTGACGATGGAACTACCAACCGAAACAACCAGAAAGAAAAGTGCACCGGCAGCTACTGACGCAGCAACCGCCAAACCAAAGACGCCGCGCATCAGAGTGGGCAGCCAGTGTCCCGAATGCGGACAAGGTAAGGTTATCAAAGGCAAAACGGCCTACGGCTGCTCGCGCTGGAAAGAAGGGTGTACATTTAGAAAACCGTTTAAGAAATAAAACACTGAAGGCCTCTGTTATAGTAAAGAACAGAGGCCGCTTATTTACCAACAGCATACGCAAAAACTAAGACATATTTATGCAAAACTCCACGACTTCCTCTTCCGCAGCTACTACTCCCGCATCGCTCCTCGCACAGTGCCGCACCCACGAAGGCGGCATCCTCTTCGATTTCGATGGAACATTGGCCAACACGACACCAGGTATCGTTGCCACGTTGCGCGCCTCTTTCGAGGCGATGGGTCGCCCTGTCCCCGCGGAGGATGCCATGGTGAAAAGTATCGGTTTGCCACTCAACCAGGCGTTTTGCCGGTTGGGAGAATTTAGCAAAGAAGAGGCAGCTACGGCGGTGAGTATCTACGCCGAGCTTTTCATGACTCACGAGATTCCCACCATAGAGTTGTTTCCCGAGGTAAAGACCACGCTGGAGCAGCTCCATGAGCAAGGCATCAGAATAGCGATTGTAACTTCGCGCAATCGGCACAGTCTCGAACTCATCCTTGAGCGGCACGACATCCAAAAGTTTTTTGAAACCAACGTGACTTTCGACGACGGTATCACACCCAAGCCCGCTCCAGATATGGTATTGGCCCTCCTCGACAGGATGCACCTCGCGGCGGATTCCACCCTCGTAGTGGGCGACACCACCTTTGATATTGAGATGGGAAACCGCGCCGGTTGCCACACCTGCGCCGTGAGCTACGGCAACCACGATATAGCAATGCTTCAAACAGCTCACCCTGAATTTATCATCCATCGTTTGGGCGAACTGTTGTAAGAAAAGGAGGCAACGATCTATACCTAAAGCAGAGAAAAGCTATAAGTATGATTGTTTAGCTTGTATTTCTTGTGAAATGTTTATATTTTTGCAGATAATAGGAATAGAATACACTAAAGAAAAGAAATATGAAGAAGATACATTCTCTTTTGTTGATATTGGTAACCTCCTTGTTAGTAGGCTGCGGAACAACATCAACGGTGCCTCTCACTGGGCGCAAACAGAACTTACTCGTTACGGACGCACAAGTGCTGGCGTTGAGTAATCAGCAGTACAAAGAATATATGAGCAAAGCCATACCTTCCACCAATAAGCAGAACACAGAAATGGTGAAACGCGTAGGAAACAGACTGGCCACTGCTGTTCAGAATTACCTCATACAGAATGGCCGTGCGGAGGAGATAAAAAACTACGCTTGGGAGTTCAACCTCGTCCAGGACAAGAACGTCAATGCGTTCTGTATGCCTGGCGGAAAAATTGTGGTGTATGAAGGTCTTCTGCCATACACCAAAGACGAAGCATCACTGGCCATTGTTTTGGGACACGAGATAGCCCACGCTGTGGCGCGCCATAGTGCCGAGCAGATGTCGAAGCGCATGAAGGCGCAATATGGTGCAACAGCATTTAGTGCCATCTTGGGCGCAACCACCAATAGCTCTTGGCAAGCGCTGGGCAACGAAGTTTTCGGATTCGGCGCCAATAGCGTGCTGCGCAAATTCTCCCGCAACCACGAGAGCGAAGCCGACTACATGGGACTTATCTTTGCTGCCATGGCTGGCTACGACCCCACGGTGGCGGTGGCCTTTTGGCAACGCATGGCTGCAAGCGGAGGTAGTAAGCCCGCTGAGTTTTTCTCCGATCACCCCTCTGATGAACATCGCATTTTGGCCATTCAGAAGGATTTGCCAGAGGCGTTAAAATACTACAAGCCACAACAACATACTTCAGCTTCTGCCTTTTCTGTGTCCTCTCCTCAACGCAACCAAACTACACCTGGTGCAGCGAAGAAGAAGCAGACCACAAAGAAACGTCGATAAACTTTTGGGACACTGATTCGTCCATTTCTCGATTTTTTTCGTCCCTCGTCACGGACGTTTTGTTCTTAAAAAAACTCTCATGCAATATAAGTGGAACTACGTGAAGCCATCGCCGGAAGCAACGGCCGAAGCTGAAGAAGTAGCCCAACGTGCGGGAATTCACCCCGTCTTTGGGAAACTTCTCCTCGATCGTGGCATTCGGGAGCCGCAAGAAGTAAAGCGTTTCTTCAAGCCCCAACTAACGGATCTTTACGACCCGTTTTTGATGAACGATATGCAGCGGGCGGTTGGCCGACTCAACGATGCTATAGCTCGCAAGGAACGTGTCATGATCTACGGCGATTATGACGTTGATGGCTGTACGGCTGTGGCGCTCGTTTATAAATTCCTCCTCCAGTATTATGCCAATCTCGACTACTATATCCCTGATCGCTACGAAGAGGGATATGGCATTTCGAAGAAAGGTGTGGATTTCGCCTACGAAACGGGCGTGAAACTCATCATCGTGTTGGACTGTGGTATCAAGGCTGTTGAGGAAATTGCTTACGCCAAGGATTTGGGTATCGACTTCATCATCTGCGACCACCATGTGCCCGATGCAGTGCTGCCTCCCGCCGTTGCCATTCTGAATCCAAAGCGCACCGACAACCACTACCCTTACGACCACTTGAGCGGCTGCGGCGTAGGTTTCAAGCTGATGCAGGCTTTCGCCGTTAGCAACGGTATCGAGTTCAACAAACTCATGGAGTTGCTCGACCTCTGCGCCGTGTCCATCGCTTCCGATATTGTGCCCATCATGGGAGAGAACCGAATTTTGGCATGGCATGGTCTGCGCCGTCTCAACTCCAATCCCTCCGTTGGTTTACAAGCCATCATTGAGGTGTGCGGCCTGAGCGAGCGCGAACTAACACTGAATGATATTATCTTCAAGATAGGTCCGCGCATCAATGCGAGCGGACGTATCCAGAACGGCAAAGAAGCTGTCAAACTCTTGGTGGAACAGGACTATTCGGCAGCAGTAGAGATGGCAGAGCGCATCAACCTCTTCAATGAGATGCGCAAGGACATCGACAAACAAATGACAGAGCAAGCCGTCAACCACGTCAAAGAAATGCCCGATCTCGAAGAACGCAAGAGTATCGTGGTCTTTAATAAAGAATGGCACAAAGGCGTTATCGGTATTGTGGCTTCACGCCTCACCGAACAGTACTATCGTCCCGTCGTGGTGCTCACGGAGAGTGAGGGCGTAGCCACTGGCTCGGCGCGCTCGGTATCAGGTTTCGATGTGTATGGAGCTGTGCGTAGCTGTGCCGACTTACTGAATAATTTCGGTGGTCATACTTACGCTGCGGGGCTTTCTATGCGTGTGGAGAACGTGCCCGAATTTGCTCGCCGCTTTGAGGAATATGCTGAAAACCACATTCTCGACGAACAAATGGAAGCTACGCTCGAGGTCGACGCCGTGCTTGACTTCAGCGACATCACGTTCGACTTCTACCGACAGTTGCGCAAGTTCGCTCCGTTCGGACCTGATAATGCTCGCCCCACCTTTTGCACCCATCGTGTCTACGATTATGGCACGAGCAAGGTGGTGGGACGTGGGCAAGAACACATCAAGCTGGAACTTGTCGACAATAAGAGCAATACGGTGATGAATGGTATTGCTTTCGGACAAAGTAGTCAGGCGCGCTACATCAAGACGAAGCGCGCGTTCGACATCTGCTACTCCATCGAAGAGAATACGCACAAGCGTGGTGAGGTGCAATTGCAGATTGTCGATATCAAACCTTGCGAATGAAAAAACAAGTGCCTCCTTCTCCCTCCCAGTCTGAGGACAACAACTCACAACTCCCCGAATGGGCGAATGCCGCAGCAGCACCTCTTCCCTCAAAGGAAGATGAGGAGGGAGGCATACTCCCCTCGTCCAACATTCCTCTACCCGAACACATCGGCGAAACGCCCACCCTCAGCTCCTCTTCCCTCTCTCAGCAGAAGCTAACGGAGGAGTCTCTCTCGTCTCCCTCTGCTATCCTCTCCCACTATTGGCACTACCCCGCTTTCCGCGGCATCCAGTTGCCCATCATAGAGAGCATTCTATCTGGTCACGACACACTAGGACTTATGCCCACGGGCGGTGGAAAGAGCATCACCTTCCAAGTACCAGGGCTAGCAATGGAGGGCACTTGCTTAGTGGTTTCTCCCCTTATTGCACTGATGAAAGACCAGGTGCAAAACTTGCGCCGGCGAGGCATAACGGCCGCCGCCATCTATACGGGTCTTTCCCACGATGAAGTACTCCAAGTGTTGGACAACGCTATTTTCAACGCCTATAAGTTTCTGTATGTTTCGCCCGAACGCCTTGGCACGAAGCTCTTTCAGCAGAAACTTGCTCACATGCACATTTCCTTTATCACCGTTGACGAAGCCCACTGCATCTCCCAGTGGGGATACGATTTTCGCCCCTCTTATCTCCAGATTGCCGAGGTGCGCAAATTGCTGCCCGATGCTCCCGTGCTGGCCCTTACGGCAACGGCCACTCCCGAGGTTGTCGATGACATCTGCGCCCAGTTGGCATTCCGCCCCGACAGCGAAGTGCATCGCATGAGCTTTGCGCGGGATAATTTGGCATACGTCGTGCGCCGCACCTCTGATAAATTCCAAGAACTCCTCCACATTCTCAACAGCGTCCCTGGCAGCGCCATCGTTTACGAACGCAGCCGAAAGGGCACAGCCGAAACAGCTAAAGCCCTCAATGAGGCGGGCATCCGCGCGCTCTACTACCACGCTGGGTTGACCAATGTGGACAAGGACGTGCGGCAAAAAGCATGGCAGGACGATGATACGCGCGTCATGGTGGCTACCAACGCCTTCGGTATGGGTATCGACAAGCCCGACGTACGCATAGTGGTTCACATGGATTTACCAGATTCCATCGAAGCCTATTTTCAGGAGGCGGGGCGAGCAGGACGCGATGGGAAAAAGGCGTATGCCGTACTCCTATATAACAATTCCGACCATGGCAAACTCTCGCGGCGCGTGCCCGAGACATTTCCCGAGAAAGACTATGTGCGGGAAGTGTATAACAAGTTGGCCTATTTCTTCCAACTGGCGGTGGGCGATGGCTTCAATGTGAGGTATGAATTCAATCTCGACAAGTTTTGCTTGCGTTTCCATTGTTTCCCCGTTCCCGTTGTCAGTGCCCTCAATCTCCTCATGCGAGCTGGCTATCTCCACTATGAGGAAGAGAGCGAAAGCACCTCACGTGTGCAGATGCTCGTGAGTCGGGAGGAACTGTACCACATTCGCGACTATCCCGAGGGCAACGATGTGCTCAAGGCTCTCCTGCGCGATTATAGCGGTCTTTTTTCCGATTATGTCAATATCGAGGAAAAACGCTTGGCGATAGATTCAGGATGGTCGGAACATGAGGTGTATGAGATTCTGAAAGGACTCACGCGCCGCCGTATCCTCCATTATATCCCACGCAAGAAAACACCTTATATCACTTTCCTACAACGCCGTGTGGAGGGAAAGGATATTGTCCTCTCTCCCGAGGTCTACGATAAGCGCAAGACTGTCTACGAAGCGCGCATCAATAGTATGCTCAACTATGCAGCACATTCTGACACCTGCCGCAGCCGCTACCTGCTCCACTATTTTGGAGAAGAACAAACGGCCGACTGTGCACAGTGTGACGTATGCCTTGAGCGTGTAGCGCTCCTCAAAAATACGCCTCATCTGGATGCGCACATCCTCAACATCCTTGCCGACCGCCGCCCGCATCGCCTTGCTGATCTACAAGATGCACGCTTCCGTGCTGAAGACCTCGCGGCGACTCTCGAACAACTTGTTGAGGAAGAACGCATCACTTACCATAACGGGCGCTTCCGACTCAATGCGGAAGCACAATAGCACGCTCTCCAACGAAGATTTCAGCCACAAATCATCCACTAACTTTTTACGCCAGAAACCACCCACAGCACCTACTTCTGCTCCGCCGTCTCCCCCTCACAGATATCCTTATTGCGTTTAAGAATACAATAAGGATGTCAGTTGATAGCCTTATTGCGTCAGCCGACACCCTTATTGCGTCAGGACATAGAATAAACCTATCCGCACACGCCCTTATTGTGTTCACACCCACTGCGATGTAACGTATTCACTCACTGTCCCCGGCAGGGACACACCATGCTTAACCGCGGGTGATGCCCAAAGGGCGAACCCGTGGGAAAGGGATGCACAAACCTCCGACGCAGGAAGCGTCGCACAGCACCCACTCTCCTCCTCCCAGGATTTTATTTTTCGTTGTCACGTCGTCACGTTGTCACGCTTTGAGCATAACCGCCTGAGGATGTACACTTTATGAGGGTGACAACGGTGTGACAACAAAGAAAAATTGTTGTCACACACATAAGCTCCTCTCTATCAGCATCTTCGCCTCTTCCGTGACAACGTGACAACAAAAATCGAGTTTTTTCTATAGGAGGAGAGATAGATAATACTCCCTCTACGCTTTCAGTGCGACGCTTCCTGCGTCGGAAGTTAGTGCTGCCACCTGTCCACGGGTTCTTCCTCACCATAGTTCGGGCATCACCCGCGGTTACGTATGGTGCGCCTCCGCCGGAGGCGTGAGATACTTTGTTTTGCTGCAGCTGTGGTGGGAGAGGATGACTTTTGTGAGTGCCCTACAGTCCGTGGCTGGAGGCGTAAGATAGTCTGTATTACTGTGGTCGCGGTGGAATATATGACAAAAAATCTGCAACACCCAAAGGGGTATTGCAGATAGAGGGTTATTATATAAGCCGCTATTTGCGGAGAATTGCGGAAATAGGTAATGGCTATTTGCGGAGAATCTTCTGAGTGGTACCGTTGGTCATGCGGACAATATTCAGTCCACGCTGCAACTCGTTGAGCCTCTTCCCTTCAGGAGAATAGATTGCCTTGATATTTTCAGCATTGGAGTGGGTGGTGAGGATGCCCGAAATTTCTTTTTTAGAGAAATATCCTGTCGTGGGATTCGCCATTGAGACATCGACCTTGTCTTCATCATAGGCTACTGCACCTTTGAGATTTGTACATCCCAAGAACATTTCATCAGAAATTTCACACGTCCAATCATCATTGCAATAAAGAGTTTGTAGCGCTGCACAATTCGTAAACATATACATCATTGCCTTTACCTTCTTTGTATCGAAGTGGGAAAGGTCGAGCTTAGAAAGTTTCTCACAACCATAGAACATAGCACTCATATCCGTTACCGCAGATGTATTAAAACTCGAAAGATTGAGGTCAGTAAGAGCCGAACAAGAATTAAACATATCGGACATCTCTTTCACTTTCTTTGTATCGAAGTTGGATATATTGAGCGTGGTGAGCTTTCCGCAACTGGCGAACATAGAAGACATTGTGGTCACGGCCGATGTATTGAAGCTTGAAAGGTCGAGACTGGAGAGGCTTCCACAATAGGAGAACATGGCATTCATTTCCGTCACCTCAGAGGTGTTGAGGTTCTCCAGTCCTTTGATTTCTTTCAGATTAGGGAAGTATAGGAACCAGCGATCCGTTGCTGTTGGGCGAAAGTCCTTGAACGAGGTATCGAAGACCGCCTTGAGCACCTTTGCTTCAGGTTCATCCCACGTTCCAGTCCAAGCGTGATACGTGTTGTAATTTTCATCCTCTTTCTCCTGCTCTATCCCCCACACAGTGCCTGCGCGAGAAGCTCTCTGAGTATCGTAGTAGAACGTGAGAGTTGTTTCATCACTACTTTTCACCACATAAGCTTCTTTGCTCTGAGCTTGAGCTGACAGAGGAAACGCGAATAAAGCCATAACTCCAGCGAGGAGCACAGCACAAATGTTTATTATTTTTTGTTTTATCATAATGCTTGCTTTTTCAAGGGAACTAGTTAGGTTATTGAGATTAGAGTAGTTTTACTTAACCACTATAACGCCGTTTTCTGTGGTTTGCAAACGAGGCTTGCTCTTCTGAACCACGGGATGTTGCTTTTGCGGCTTTTGCGATTTTGAGGCTTTGCGACGAGCAGAGGCAGAAGCAGAACGCCTTACGACGTGAGAAGCTTGTGGACGTGACTGAGTTTTGGGTGTTTCTTCGCCACTTTCCTCTTTCGGTTGTTTGAACGGCACGAAAGTTTTTTCCATTCGGGAGTATTGAGGATACTTTGGATCCGTAACAATTCGCTCATAATAGATACCATCATCAGCTATTGTTGTATCAGCCACAACCCATCCGTCTTCGTAACGAGTGCGCTTGGATATTTTCCCATCTCTCTCAAAGGTATAATGCATCCCTTGGAACTCATCATTCTGATAAGTGGCGATGATATAAACCGGTGGTTTATCATGGGAATCTTCCGGCTCGTAGTATTTCACGTATTTGCCTTCTTTCTTACCATTGCGATATTCGGTGATACTGCTCACAATGTTATAGAAATTATAACGAATGAGTTTTCCATCCTCCAGTCCGTCCTTATAGTCGCACTCTTCAATCAAATCTCCCTGCTTGGAATAAACTTTCCAATGTCCTTCAAATTTTCCCGTTTTTTTGTCTTTGAATCCCGTGGCACAGATTTTTCCATCAGGATATCGATCTTCAAATTTCTTGATTTGGGCTTCAGCTGAAAGTGAGAGAAAAAGCAATAGGAACAGAAATGTTTTTTTCATTTTGTTGGAAGTTTATATTCGGTTGGGAAAACGTACAGATTCTCATACTTACCGTTGGCCAAATCAAAGCTATAGCAATAGGCGTCGTTCGACTTGTCCCGATAAGTGGTCTCTACTCTCACCCAGATTTTTTTATTATTACGGGCAGCAGGGCCTACTCTGAGACGTTCCTCGAGAGGCTTCGTCCAAAGGATCTGACCATCAGTGCGGCGCAACTGAAATACAGTGTTGGCATCCTCAGCTATCGTGGGCGTGTAGGTTAGGAGAATGTAGCTGGCATCTTGATAAATAAGAGTAGTGTGGAAAGCCACAAAGGTATCGGATATAGGCGCATAGTTGATAAGGCGATGGTCACTATCCCATACACAACTCATATCTTCGGGGAAATAGTAAGAGTCCTGCGGATCACCAAGGTGGAACTTAACATGTAATTTCCACAGTCGGTTCTTCTTTTTATTCTCTGTACGCTGCAACCAATAGTAGACACTATCGCGCACTTCGCTTTGCAGCGCTGAAGGAGGCAGCGTTCTAGCATACTCGAAAGCTTCTTTGGTGTAGAGTCGGTCAGTGCCGGGGAAATAGTAATATGTGTCAGCCATATTGTTAGTGACCAAGAATCCCTCTCCTGCATCCTCTCTGATAAATTCCACTTGCGATAGTCCTGTATTCATCGCAGTCTTTTTAGCAAAGAGCGATTTCGTCACCTCCTTGAGCGTTAGTGAAACAGGGTCTATTTCATAAATATAGCGCGGCGAGACGATGATATACCAACGGCCTACTTGATGGAAATAGCGTATGTTATCAGAATTAAATGAAAAACCGTTGAGCTTATTTGCATCTTCACTAGAAATCAGCAAGTGATCGGAGAGAATCTTTCCAGACTGGGCATCACGAAAACCATAATAATAGCCGTCAATATATTTCCCTTTATTTGCTACATCACTGTCGTAGCAACGGCGTGTGAGATAGAAAAAACAGACGTTTTCTCCTCGCGACATGGGAAAGATATACTTATAATCCTCATCTACTTCCACCGTAGTATCTTCATTCAAAAGAGAGGACGGTGAAGATGAGGAATGTCTAAAAAGCATTGAGCCAAAGACAACAATGATGGTCACGATACTCACTGCTGCAATGGCAAATAGGTTGATCAGTTTTGAGGGACCGTTAAGATTTGGAATAGGAGGCGGACTATAATCGTAGCGATGATTTACATTGATATTAATATCATCATCGTCAATGAAAAATTCCGTTCCACAATTTTTACATCTAAAGCGCTTACTGTCCAACTGATCGTGCTTCTCACTTCCACAGTTGGGACATTTCACTGCTCGTATTTTTGTAGCCATTATATCGTTATGATTATGCCTTCTTTGAGTAATATATAGTGAGATAAGTCAGCACACACTGTGCAGCCGTTAGGGCTACAAAGAGAATGATCCACCAGTTGTCCGTCAGACGAGCGGGAGCAAAGAAGCCACTAAAAAACTCCATTATACCCACTACTAAAAAAATCATGCCGAGACTCAAACGGTGAGTGCTCTCAGCTCCCATTTGGAACAAGATGCCTACTAGCAGAGCGTTCACAAGGATAGCTAAGCTCGTCATGAGCATATTGGCAAATGGGTAGGCGGACAAGAGGAGCCCTGCAACTATATTTACAATCAGCGGAGCTATCGCTGCAACAATTACTTTTTTCATAATTGAGAGAGGATTTCGTTTTTCTTTTTCTCGTATTCTTCTTCCGTGATGAGCTGTTCATCGAGCAACTTTTTGAGTTTGCGCAATCGCTCTGTTGAATCGTCCGCTACTTGTGTTTTAAACACATCTTTCGCCAATTGAACGCCAGCACCGAGTTGCAAACCAGCACCAGCCAATCCGCCTTCGTTGCGCGCAGCATCGCGAAGAGCTTCCAACTTCTGCATACTTACATAGTCGAGGTCGACTTCCGCAGCTGCTCTCTGTTCGGCCGTCATATTGGCAATACGACCGATGCGCTCCATCGTATCCTCATCGAAGGTGACAGAATTGACGCGAAAATCAGTTAGTTCCAATCCTAATTGTTCCAACTCTGCAGCTGTTCGTTCTTTCAATTCGTTCGATAAGTCCATCAAATGACTGTCTACTTCACGATAGGGATAAGCCTTTTCCGCTAAGAAAGAAGAAAGAGGAGTAACAATACGCGATGATACTAACTCTTGCACGTCAGCAACACTATAATTGCTCATCGTACCCAACAACGTTGTAAACATACGCCCGGCATCGGCAATCTTTATAGAGAAATTACCACATGCCCCCAACGTAACGGGTAGTTTATAATCTGGCTCAATATATTTGACGGGAGAAGCCGTACCCCACAATACATTTACCACCTCTGCCGTACGGAAGAAATAGAAACGCATTTTGTGTTCGCTCTCAGAGCGTTGCGCCAAATTGAGCAAAGACGTGATGAAAGGATGATTGGCGGTTTCCATCGAGTAGACATCAGGCTCTGTCAGTACGCCCGATACTTTACCGTCGTACACTACCACACAGCCCTGACCTGGAGCCACAATCAACTTACTTGCATTCTTAATTTCGTCCGTTGTCGTCTCCATCAGATGGAAGAGCAGCTGCCCGTTTTGCTCCTTCCATTCCACAACTGTTCGCAGTTGTCGCTTGAATAAATCTCTCAATCCCATATATGATTATCGTTTTATACAACAACGCTCTTCTCAATAAAAACCTAAGAGCTCGTTGCTGTTTCATGTGATGCAAAAATAACGATTCACGCCGATAACTACAAGTTTCAACTTCATATCTATTATTGTTTACGAAAACCAATCATTTACGTCTTACCTCTTGGTCTCACAAAAGAGCAGAGACAGACAAGAGTTGCAGAGCGCGGGGAGAGAGCTCTAAACTTTTCTATCTGCTATATTTTCACTAATTTAGCCGACAAAATTTGAAACGATATGAAGAGAATCTTTATTTTGCTGCTGACGCTGTGCATCTCAGCTGTGATACTGGCGGGCGTGCCGATGCCGAAACGCGAGTTTCGCGGAGCGTGGATACAGATGATAAATGGGCAGTTTCAGGGTATGAGTCGCGACCAGATGCAAGCTAATCTTACGCATCAGTTGGACGTGCTTCAACGCTGCCATGTCAATACCATTATTTTCCAAGTGCGAGGTGAAGCCGATGCGATGTATCAGAGCAGTCTCGAACCTTGGACGCGTTTTCTCTCGGGGCAACAAGGCGTAGCACCGCAACCGCTGTGGGATCCTTTGGCGTGGATGGTGAATGAGTGTCACCGTCGTGGTATGGAACTCCATGCGTGGATCAATCCTTATCGGGCTAAGACGAAAACGACGAAGGAACTTGCGGCGAACCATCCTGCGCGCATTCATCCAGAGCGGTTTATCAGCTACGATAATCAGTTGATTTTCAATCCAGGGCTGAAAGAGAATCGCGACTATATCTGCACGGTGGTGAAAGACATCGTGAGTCGCTACGACATTGACGGACTTCATATCGACGACTATTTTTACCCCTACCCAAACGGTACGCGCTTCGACGACGAGGCTACTTTCCGCCAATACGGCAATGGTTTTACGGATTTAGGCGATTGGCGTCGCTTCAACGTGAACCTGCTTATCGAACAGCTTTATAAGACTATTCACGACACTAAGCCGTGGGTGAAGTTTGGTGTTTCGCCCTTTGGTATCTACCACAATGCAAAGAACGGTGGTGTGCCAGGTTCGAACACCAATGGTTTGCAAAACTACGATGATCTCTATGCTGATGTGCTCTATTGGATTAACCGCGGTTGGGTGGATTATAACGTTCCACAAATCTATTGGGAGATTGGACACAAGGCGGCTGATTATGACACGCTCATCCGTTGGTGGAGCAAATATGCTTCGGCGCGTCCGCTCGTCATCGGACAGGATGTGGAGCGCACCGTGCGCGCTGCCGATCTTCAGAATCCTGCGCAAAATCAGATGCCTGCCAAGTTTCAGTTGCAACGCACCCTACCAGGAGTGAGCGGTTCTTGTCTGTGGTATAGTGCAGCTGTTGTTCGCAACGAGGGCAACTATGCTGGAGCATTGGAGCAATATTATAACCGCTACCCTGCTTTGCAACCGTTGATGCCGTGGATCGACAAAAAAGCGCCAAGGAAAGTGCGCCATCTGAGTGTTCGCAAAGCTCCCGATGGAAATTATCTCTTCTGGGAAGCACCCAAAGAAAAAAGCGAGATGAACAAGGTACGCAACTATGTGGTGTATCGCTTTGCGCACGGCGAGAAAGTGAATACAGAAGATGCTTCGCACATCTTGACCATCACGCCACAAAACATTCTGAAGCTCCCCGTTGCTGATGGAAAAACCCGCTACACGTATGTAGTAACGGCTCTCAACCGCTTACAGAACGAGAGTAAGGGGAAAAAGAAGAAATATTAAGACTCAGAAACAAAAGGCTACGATACCTCCCCTCCTTTCCCCTCATGGGAAGGAGGGAACGGTGGCTTTACGAGTGAGATAAATACTAAACCGCAAAAACTAAAAACTTCCTCATCATGTTCTCTCTGGAAAATGAAGAAGAGGTGTTTTCCAATATGAAAGTTCTAAAATTTGGTGGATCCTCTGTGGGCACTCCCGAGAGCATCCTCAACGTAAAAAATATAGTAGAAGCAACAGCACACCCCGCGGTGGTCGTTGTCAGTGCCCTGGGTGGCGTTACGGACCAACTCATTGCCGCATCGCGCATGGCAGCAGCTGGCGATTCGGCTTATTCCGAAAGTGTCGACTCGCTGATGGAGCGCCACCACAAGATGGTGAATGCCGTTATTGAACCACGCCGCCGTCCGCAGTTATTAGAAAATCTCGACCACCTGCTAACAGATCTCCGCAGCATCTTGCATGGTGTATTTCTCATTCAGGATCTCACGCCGAAAACGGCCGATGCCATCGTGGCGTATGGAGAACGCTTATCATCGCTCATCACGGCAGCTTTGTTGGATAATGCTTGTCATGTTGACAGCCTGGATGTGGTTTGCACCCGTGTGCAAAACGGCAAAACGCTCGTAGATTTCGACCTGACCAATCGCCGGATAGTGGAGCACTTCGGGAAGCATCCAGGACTCTTCGTTTGTGGCGGTTTCATTGCGAAAGATGCCGAAACGGGACGCATCACCAATCTCGGGCGCGGTGGCTCCGACTACACGGCGGCCATCATCGCGGCTGCTCTCAATGCTGAAGCCTTGGAGATTTGGACGGATGTTGATGGATTTATGACAGCCGATCCGCGCGTTATCCCTACTGCCTACACCATTCCGCAGTTGTCCTATAACGAAGCAATGGAGTTGTGCAATTTCGGTGCAAAGGTGGTCTACCCTCCCACCATCTACCCCGTTTGCACAAAGAACATCCCCATCTACGTAAAAAACACCTTCCATCCCTCCCACGCTGGAAGTGTCATCAGCAGCGATATGTCGCTCACGGCCAATGATGAGTCCACCTTCAACGCGCCCATTCGTGGTATCAGCTCTGTCAATCGCACGAGCGTTGTCACAGTGAGCGGCCCAACCATGGTAGGTGTCATCGGTGTAAACCGTCGCATCTTTGCTTGTCTGGCGCAGAATGGTATCAGTGTCTTCATGGTGGTACAGACTTCTTCTGAAACAAGCACATCGCTCTGTATCACACCGGAAGACGGACAGAAGGCGTGCAAGGTTCTCGATGCTGAATTCGCTATTGAGATTGAGGACGGAGCGATGAACAAGGCGCAACTCGAAGAAGGACTGGCCACCGTGGCCGTTGTGGGCGAGAACATGAAGCGCACACCGGGCATCGCTGGAAAACTCTTCAGTGTGTTGGGGCGCAATGGTATCTCTGTCAGTGCCATCGGGCAAGGCTCGTTTGAGATGAACATCTCGTTTGTCATTCAGCAGGAGATGCTGAGCAAAGCTCTCAATGTGCTCCACAACAGTTTCTTCCTTTCCGAATATCAAGACGTCAACGTCTTTGTTTGTGGCACGGGAAATGTGGGCGGAAGCCTCCTCCAGCAGATTGCAGCCCAGCGCGAGCGTCTCATGAAAGAACGCCGCCTGCGCATCAACCTCGTGGGTGTCAGCGGAAGGAGCCAGTCGGTGTATCATCCTGAGGGAATCGATGCTGCCCACTACAAAGAAGCCATGCAGAATGGTGAACCGGGTGGTATTAACCACATGGTGGAACGCATCGTTGAGATGAACAGTTTTAACTCTGTTTTTGTGGATTGTACGGCTTCTGAAAATGTGGCTCGGCAGTATGAAACCTTGCTCAGCCACAACGTGAGCATCGTGGCAGCCAACAAAGCTGCGGCCTCATCCGATTTCGATCGCTACATACTCCTGAAGGACACCGCTCGGGAACGCGGAGTGAAATATCTCTTTGAAACCAACGTTGGGGCGGGGCTTCCTATCATCAACACCATCAACGACCTCACAGGTTCGGGCGACAAAGTGTTGCGCATCGAGGCTGTGGTGAGCGGCACACTCAATTTTGTGTTCAACGCGCTGAGTGCCGATATTCCTCTTTCTAAAGCGGTGCGCATGGCGCAGGAGCAGGGCTACAGTGAACCCGATCCACGCGTCGACCTCTCGGGAAAAGATGTTATTCGCAAACTGACAATCCTTGCGCGCGAAAGTGGCTACCGCGTAAATATGGAGGACATCGAAGCGCACCTCTTCATCCCCAATTCGCTCTTCGAAGGTTCGCTCGAGGAGTTTTGGGAAAAGCTCCCAGGGCTCGATGCCGATTTTGAAGCGCGTCGTCAGCGCCTGGAAGCCGAAGGCAAATGTCTGCGCTTCGTTGCCACTTGGGCCGACGGTAAAGGCGAGGTGGGCTTGCGCGAAATTGACCAAACGCATCCTTTCTATCATTTGGAAGGCTCCAACAATATCATCTCGCTCACCACAAGTCGCTACCACGACTATCCCATGCTCATCAAGGGCTATGGAGCTGGGGCGGAAGTAACTGCCGCAGGTGTCTTTGCCGACATCATGCGCTGCGCCAACTTTTAGCTGGAACTAAAAGGAGGTTGCATTTGAATCTACTCTTTCTCTCACCAGAGAAAGAGTTTTTTTGTCGTAACATTGTCACAGCAAAAAACAACTCTTAGGAAGAGAGCGACTCCAAGTATTCTCCGCTTTCCTTTTCTTTTTCTTCACTACAATAAGGGTGTCGGCTGACACAATAAGGATATCAGCTGACAGCCTTATTGTATTTCTAAACGCAATAAGGATATTTGCGTTGGCAGTGCTTTTGTGCATTACTTGCACTATATCCATTTGCAAGATTTTCTATTCTAAGGAAATTTATGTAAGTTCGCAACATCAATTTGCTAAAAGTTGAAGAACGGAAGATACACACCTAATATAATCCAAAATAGTATGCACACACAGCTCAAACACCTTCTCTTTGCGGCGGGAATCACTTGCTTTACGCTGACAGCGCAGGCACAGCCGAGAAAGTTGCAAGTAAAGAAGACCGTCCAGGCGGTAAATCCACTTATGAAACCAAGTACATTACCCTACAATGCGCCCGACTTTAGTAAGATCAAAGGCGACTACTACCTACCGGCCATCCAAGCAGCCATAGCTGCGCAAAGGCAGGAGATTAAAAAGATTACCGACAATAAGCAAAAGCCCACCTTTGCCAATACCATACTTGCTTACGAAAGGAGCGGGCAGATGCTGAATCGTGTGACCGGTATTTTCAACTGCGTGACAGAAGCCGACAAGACGCCCGACTTAGAAAAGGCCGAAGCTGCCGTCATTCCGATGATGACCAACTTTGAAAACGAAATCAAGTTTAACCAAAAGTTTTTCCAGCGCATCAAATACGTCTACGACCATGAGTTGAACCAACTCAAGGGTGAAGATAAAAAACTTCTGGAAGAAGTGTATAAGAGTTTTACCCATGCTGGCGCACTGCTCCCCAAAGATAAGATGGCGCGTATGCAGGAGATTAACAACCGTTTGGCAAAACTCCAACAAGACTTTGGGAATATGCTCCCGAAGGCCGCTAACGAGGCTACTGTTTGGGTTAACGATGTGAAAGAACTCAGCGGGTTGAGTGAAACGGACATAGCACAATGTAAGAAAGATGCCGAAGGGCGCGGCGGCAAAGCTCCTTACTGCATCGTCATTACCAACACCACGCAGCAACCAATTCTTGCCAGTCTTGAAAATAGAGCCTTACGCGAGCGTGTTTACAATGCATCTATTCACCGCACAGATGGTACGGGAGCTTACAACGCTTTTCCTATTATCGTTGAAATAGCACGCCTGCGAGCAGAGAAAGCTGAACTGATGGGCTTCAAAGATTATGCCTCTTATTCGCTGGAGAATACGATGGCTAAGAATACGACCAATGCGTATGCCTTCCTGCATCAACTCATCGCGGCTTACCAGCCAAAGGCCAAGGCTGAAACAAAAGCCATCGAAGATTATGCAAGGCAGACCGAGGGTGCCGACTTCCAATTGCAGCCCTACGATCGCTTTTTCTATTCCGCTAAGATGAAGAAAGCGCAATATAGTTTTAGTGACGATGACGTGAAACCTTATTTTAATTTGGACTCCGTTCTCGTCAATGGTGTCTTTTATGCTGCCCATCGTGTATACGGCTTAAACTTCCGCGAGCGCACGGATCTACCAACGTATCATAAAGATATGAAAGTCTTCGATGTGCTTGATGAGAACGGCAAGCAGTTGGCACTGTTCTATTGCGACTACTTCCGCCGACCAACGAAGCGCGGCGGTGCTTGGATGAGTGCGTTCTTAAAACAGAGCAGCGACCGCAAACAGTTGCCTCTCATCTATAATGTCTGCAATTATGCCAAGGCGCCCGAGGGGCAACCTACGCTCCTCACTTGGGACGAGACGCAGACGATGTTCCATGAGTTTGGACACGCTCTGCATGGTATGCTTTCCAATTGCAAATACAATACGCTTAGCGGCACATCCGTTTCGCGCGACTTCGTTGAGATGCCTTCACAATTCAACGAGTCGTTTGCCAGCATACCCGAAGTGTTCAACCACTACGCACGCCATTATAAGACGAGTGAAGCGATGCCCGATGCCTTGCGAGAGAAGATGCTCGGCTCGCTCAATTTCCAGCCGGCCTATGCTCTCGGAGAGAACTTAGCTGCTACCTGCCTTGACATGGCTTGGCATTGCCTCTCTTCAGCCGAAGTCCCAACAGCTGAGGATGCACAGCAGTTTGAGACAAAGGTGCTGAAAGAGATCGGTTTACTCAACACACAGATTCCGCCCCGTTATTCCACGTCTTATTTCAACCACGTTTGGGGCGGCGGTTATGCTGCTGGCTATTATAGTTATTTGTGGAGCGAAGTGTTGGCGGTGAATGTAGCCGACTATTTTGAGAAACATGGTGCACTGACGCGAGCTGTTGGCGATGCCTTCCGCACTAAGGTGCTGAGTCGTGGTAATACGCGCGACTTGATGTTTATCTTCTCCGACTTTACCGGCCTTTCGGCACCCGACGCTAAGGGTTTGCTGAAAGCACGCGGCCTTTAAGCCGAAACTCCCCTTCAAGCTCTTCGCTCCACCGCCTTTTATTTAATGAGGCAGGTAGGAGCGAAGAGTTGCTCGTTTTAACGCCCCTACCGATTGCCTCAAAGGGGGCTTTCATTCTCTCCTGCTGATGAAAACTAACTCCTTTATCTTCTCTTCTTCCTGTGTAGAAATGAAAAGACTGCTGCTCATAAGCATCCTTGCACTAACTTCGTTGAGTACCTCTGCTCAGATATGTGTCATTGATGGGCAACTCGTTCCCGACTCTCTCTTACGTGTAAGCGTTGACGAGATGCGCTCCGACTCGGCAAAGCAGATTGTTTCCAAGCGCTTAGGTTGCCTTTCTCCCTTTGCCATTAATACCATACAAATACTGCCTAAAGAAAAGCAACAGGCCTTCTGCAAGCCGCCATCAGATATTATCGTGATACGAACCAATACTTTAGCTCAACTACAATGGGTCGTAAACGGGAAGGTCGCAAAACCTAAGAAACTACTAACAATAATTGATTACAAACTATCGCCTACGTGCTTAGAAGCAGCCCTGCCCAAAGGAGTAAAACCCCAAAAGGTTATTTCTATACAAATATTGGTGCCCAAGGCTTATACCATTAGACCAGAGGCGAGACCAACCGTAATTGTAGAAACCCAAAAGTAGGCCGAGTGGATGCTAAGGTGTGCGACTCATCGGAGGGAATAAGGAAAAGAAGTGCATATCTAACTCTGTTCTCTCCCCTTCCTGAGTTTTTATATCTCCTCCGGCACATATCCTTTTGAAAGAAAGAGGGACAAAAGAATTAAACGTTTAGCTATGTGGTTTTGAAAAACCATTTTTTGTATCTTCGCCACAAATCTTCACACTTATGAAATCTAAATTTCTTCTTCCTTCTCTCAGTTTGCTGGCGATGGCTGCTGCGGCACAGCGCGCAGATCGTCCCAATGTGTTGCTCTTAGTGGCGGACGATTTGGGTTATGGCGATTTATCGTGCTATGGTGCAAAGCGCGTTTCTACACCTGTTGTCGACAGTTTGGCAAGTCGCGGCGCTCGCTTCATGGATATGCACGCTTGCGCCAGTACGTCCACTCCTTCGCGCTATTCCCTCTTGACGGGTAAGTACCCTTTCCGCCGCGAAGGCACTGATGTAGCACCCGGTGATGCGGGGCTTATCATTGAACCGCAGGAGTACACCTTAGCAGATCTCTTCAAGGAAGCGGGCTATCGCACGGCTGCCATCGGAAAATGGCACTTGGGATTGGGAGCTGAAACAGGAAAGCAGGATTGGAACGGTAAGCTCGATGTGACTCCTGCCGATATAGGCTTCGACTATCATTACCTAATGGCGGCAACGGCCGACCGCGTGCCGTGTGTGTTTATAGAACAAGGGCGCGTGGCCAACTATGATGCGTCAGCACCCATACAAGTGAGCTATCGAAAGAACTTCCCCGGTGAACCAACGGGGCGCACCCATCCCGAGATGCTCAAGCTCCTGCCCAGCCATGGTCACGATATGTCCATCGTCAATGGCATCAGTCGCATAGGCTATATGAAAGGCGGCGGCAAAGCCCTTTGGCGCGACGAAGATATTGCCGACTCTATCGCTGCCCACGCCATCAATTTCATTTCTCAAGAGGCGAATAAGCCTTTCTTCATGTACCTCTGTACCAATGACGTACACGTTCCACGCTACCCTCACGAGCGTTTCCGCGGTAAGAGCCCGATGGGGCTGCGCGGCGAAGCCATCTTGCAGTTCGATGAAACCGTCCGACAGGTGGTGACGGCTTTACGCGAGAAGGGATTGGACAAAAACACGCTCATCATCATCACGAGCGACAACGGCCCTGTGCTCGATGATGGTTATCGCGATGAGGCTTGGAAACTGGCGGGTAGTCACAATCCATCGGGCCCTTTCCGCGGCGGGAAATACAGTAGCTACGAAGGTGGCACTGCTGTTCCGTTCATTGTTTACTGGCCCAAACATGTCAAAGCGGGCTCAACGAGCAACGCACTCTCTTCACATATCGACTTGGGAGCTTCGCTTGCGCAGCTGATTGGTGCAAAAGTTCCTCAAGGGGCTTTTCCCGACAGTCGACAACACCTGAGGCAGCTACTCGGCAAATCGCACCGCAATCGCAACTTCGTTGTTACGATGCCCAACAATCGCAGCGTTGACCTCCGCGTGGGGCGTTGGAAATATATCCCTGCCAGTCGTGGCTACGCCGAAGCTTGGCAAACTCACATTGAGACGGGCTACCAACTCAAGCCGCAACTCTACGACCTGCGCCGCAGTCCCTACGAGGGGCAAGAACTCTCCTCTCGCTATCCGCGCCTGGCTCACCGCCTGCAGAAAGTACTAGATAAGATTGTGAAGCAATAAAAAAACTCCTTTATCTTACCGGTTACATCCTCGAAGCTTTGAACCCATAAAAATATCCTTATTGTGCCAGCTGACACCCTTATTCTGTCAGCTGGCTTCTTTATTGTATTCGCAAATGCAATAAGGAAAAGTCGGTGTATTTCTCCTCTATTTGGAGAAATACACCGACTGATTAAAAGGGATTTTGCTCTTCTTCGACGTGACGCGAAGAATGTAGCATTGATTAAAGCACTATTTTCTTCACAATTTGCTTACGCCCTTGACTTACAACTACGATATAGGAGCCGTGAGCAAGAGAGAAAGAGATAGAATTGTGTGCCTTCTTTTCGGCTAATTTCTTGCCTTCTGTGCTATAAACCAAGATGCGCGCGTTATTAAGACCAGAAATATTCAGCATTTCACCTTGCGTAGAGAAATGTACGTTATCGAGTGCAGCACTCGTTACAGAAAGTACTTCGAACTCTTCAATGTTCGTGAAGGTCTTCCAACCTGGTGCTTGACTGTAAGCTTCTTTTGTACCTTGCGGGACATACAACGTAGCTGCTTCGATGTCAACAATATCAGCGAAAGCTGATTCATCGAGTGCGGGAGGCGTTGTGCTATAAGAGTATACCTTTGCGATAGACTGACAGCCGCGGAACGCATTAGCGCCGATAGTTGCATCTTTGGGCACATTGAGCGTAACAATAGCCGAGCCTTGCAGTGCTTGCTCGCCAATATAAGTAACGCCCTCTTGCGGCAGGTTGAAACTTGCCAATCGGAAGCAAGCTTTGAAGCAGAAGTCACCGATTCGCTTCAGTGCCTGACAATGCTCAATCTTCAGATCTACCAAATTGGCTGCACCGATGAAAGCATAGTCTTCCAACACTTCAACATCAGCAGGAAGCACGAGCTTTTGCGGCAGGAAGTTGAAAGCAAAAGCATATTTCTCGATTTTCTTAATATCATTCGGGAGTTCGATAGGCTTTGGTTCTTGTCCCGGTTGTACAAATGAGGGATAGTGCATCAGAGCACGATCGGCCTTGCGGATGAGCATTCCGTCGACAGTCTCGAAGTAATCGTTACCGCCCAGAATTTTCTTGATAGGAATAGCAAAAGTGAATGCGCCCGTACGCACCTTTTCTACCGAAGCGGGGAGCGAGAAAGTCTCTTTTTGATAAGCTGTGGCTACTTGTACCAACTCTTTGCCGTTTTTTGTATAGACTACGTTGTCTACAGAAGAGAAGTGTTGGTTTTCAGGTACAACAACCAATTTCTTCAACTGACCACAGAACATAAAGGGAAGTTCGCCGATACTTTCTACCTGCGCAGAAATCGTCAAGCCAGTCAGACTTGAGCCCTTGAAAGCAAAGTCGGCAATATGTTTCACATTGTTAGGCACAACAACATCACCTACAGCATTCCATTTCACCAGTGTATCGCCAGCAATGACGGGAGCGTGGTCATCTTCTTGGTGTCCTGATACCTCGCAAACCAAGCGAACAGAGAGATCGCTCGTCACATTATTGATGCGCAACTCTTGATCTTTTTCCGTTCTCTCTTCATCATTAACAATCCAAGTACCTACTTTGTATCCGGTTTTCGGAAGAGCCATGAAGATAATATCTTTGCCACTGGCTATAGCTTCGCCACTGGCAACAGGCGCTCCCTCTGCTGTACGAGCTGAGATGGAACCATTGCCGCTAAGCTCTTCATAGTTAATAACAACAGAACCTTCGTTGCGCTCAAAGCGAACGAGGAAATCGAGAGTCTCAGTCGGCGTAATCGTCCACGTAGTCTTACCTTTCAGTTCGTTCTTCTCAACGTACTTACCGTCGCGATCTTCAAAGAGCCAATCGGTCACGTTGTAGCCTTTAACTGGCGTTGCAGTAAACGTAACGCTCTTGCCGGTCGGAACAATCTCGCTACTCTTAATTTCTTTACCATCCATTACGGCTGTAACCGTACCGCCAGCAGGCGTTGCCGACTTAAAGAATATGCGATTACCTTCTGGGAGTTTGTTGCAATATGCCACAATATTAAGGTCTTGATCTACCGACTTAATCTCAAGAACTTTCGCGTTTTGAGGGTCACCGTCAACCCTATTTCCATTCACCGTCCAGTGAGAGAATTCATAAGTCGTGAATTTATAGCGGCACTCCATTTTAAGTGTGCTACCTTCAGCCACTTCCCCTCCGTTTTCAACAGTGACAGGTCCCGTTGTCCAAGCCTCGATAAAGCCTGAACCTTCCGGTTCCACCTTGAAGTTTACGCGATATTTCTTCAGTTCGCTTGCTGGCGCACCAACGATAATCTTCGCTTTCTTATAATATTGTTCCAATGCCGTTTTCACCGTTTCGTTGGCTACATAGATCGTCAGCGAAGTTTTATCAGCTGGTCCGCCATTGTTGTAGTTGCTAAAAGCTGTAAACTGTGTACTTTCGTGAATATCAACGAGCTTTATACCGCCGATTTGGCTAAATGACAAGAAGCCTACGTTTTCTAATTTGGGCAGATAGATGCTTTCCAAAGCATCAGCAGAGAGGAAGCTAGATTCGCCAATCGTTGTCACAGATTTACCAATGATTGTTTGCAGCGTCTTCACATTCTGAGCAGCACCGTCAGCAATGGTCGTTGTTTCATCGGGTAGCGTGATCTTCGCAAATTGTGGGAGAATGATTACAGCTTCCGCCTTGTCTTTTGAAAGCACTGTACCATCCGCCACCACATAAGCTGCTTGCGCATTTGTGATCTTAAATTCAGTTATGTTCGGGTCGTTGTTGAAAGGATTCTTTTCAATCTTTTCCAAAACGCCGCCTAAAACAATCTTCTGGAGTGAGGAGCAACTGAAGAATGCGTTCTTGCCAATGCGCTTAATGGCTGGCATTTCGAGCGTTGTGAAGCCGTTGTTGTCGCAAGAGGCAAAGGCGTCTTCACCTATTTCTTCAACATTCGGCATCTTTACCGACTTAATGCCTTTGCATTCTTTAAAGGCTTCTTTGCCGATTTTCTTCACTTGGTTGAAGTCGACAGAGGTGATTTCTTCGTTGGAAGAGCGACGCGATATGCCAAAAGCGGGAGCTCCTCCCCATTCATCTTCTCCGCCACCCCACTCACCACTGGTCTCATGGAAGCAATTCGGAGCAATTTCAACTACACCATCAGGAATCTTAATGTCTCCCGATGCCATTGGCCAACTTATCAGCACGCCATCTTGGATGTTCTGCGCTTTGATGCCAAAGGTCGAGGCTATCAAAGAGAACAGAAAGAAAAGAGTAAACTTTTTCATTTGTAATAATTAAGTTAATATTCTATTTTGTCTGCTTTGCTCGCAAACTCTTGGTATTGCTTCTTTAAAAAATCATTTACAGCCTCACCATATTGACGACAGTTTACAAGACTAAAAGTATAGCGTTTACAAAAATAAGTAGTCGTTTTGATTTTTTCAAACATTTCCTTATAAAAGTGCACTTGTCCATATTCCATCAAGGGTTGCAATAAGACAGCAAGATATGAGAAAGTACCTCTATTTGTTCAGATACTATTTTTGTATTGCTACGAGGATTAGACCTCTCTTTCTCCTCAAAAAGCATACGGAAATTGGGGAAGTTAGTAGGAATTTAGTAATTTCGCCTAATAAACGTAAAATGCTCTATTTATGCCCGATAATACAGGAAAGGACTTGAAAATGTTTTATTCCATCTCCGAAGTTGCGGAGATGTTTGATGTGCAGCCCACACTGTTGCGCTATTGGGAGAAACATTTTCCGCAAATTGTTCCGAAACGGCTGAATCGCAATGTCCGCCAATACACGCAAGATGAAATCAATAAGATTCGGGTGGTGTATAACCTGGTAAAGGTGCGCGGATTAAAACTCGATGCTGCTGCCAAGCTGATCAAGAAAAACCGCGGAGGAGAGGAGAAAAAAACAGAAGTGGTTACACTCTTGCAGGATATCCGCGAGGAGTTGCTCACCATCAAAGACAAACTGAATCAACTGTAAGAGAGTTTTGAAATCGAAAACAGTCTATGTCTGCTCCCATTGTGGGGCAGATTCTCCTAAATGGATAGGTAGATGTCCCGCTTGTGGAGAATGGAACACCTATAAAGAAATGACCATCCGACCGATGAGTGCTTCTTCGGCCGAATCAATTGCTGATACCGCGCTGGGGCGAGGCTTGAAGCGCAACAAGCCCATCCCTCTGGTGGAGGTTTCGGGAAAGGAACTTCCACGCTTGGATATGCACGATGCTGAATTGAATCGCGTGTTGGGTGGCGGCCTTGTGCCGGGTTCTTTGGTGCTTTTGGGTGGCGAACCAGGCATCGGCAAATCCACTCTTCTCTTACAAACTATCTTACACCTCCAAGAGCGTGTGCTCTATATCAGCGGAGAGGAAAGCGAGCAGCAAATCAAGTTGCGCGCCGACCGCTTGGGCATATCTCCCGCCAACATTTTGCTGCTCTGCGAAACGAATATGGAGCAGATTTTTACGCATATCAAAAACGTGGAGCCGCAGCTCATCGTGGTTGACTCGATACAGACGATGACCACCGAGTTGCAGGAATCAGCAGCGGGGAGCGTGACGCAAATTCGCGAATGCGCCGCAGCTCTCCTCAAATATGCTAAAGAAAGCAGCGTCCCCGTGGTGCTGGTGGGTCACATCACGAAAGATGGCGCCATTGCTGGACCAAAGGTGCTCGAACATATTGTAGACACCGTTCTTCAGTTTGAAGGCGACCGCCACTACCTCTACCGCATTCTTCGCAGTATCAAAAACCGCTTTGGGAGTACTTCCGAACTCGGCATCTACGAGATGCGCACAGAAGGGTTACGCCCTGTGGGTAATCCCTCCGAACTGCTGCTCACTCAAGCCAACGAGGGACTGAGCGGGGTGGCCATTTGTGCTGCCATCGAAGGCGTTCGCCCCTTTCTCATCGAGGTGCAAGCACTCGTCAGCACGGCTGCATACGGTACTCCACAGCGAAGCGCGACAGGTTTCGACCTCCGCCGACTCAATATGTTGTTGGCAGTTTTGGAAAAACGCGTAGGGTTCAAACTCGGACAAAAGGATGTGTTTCTCAACATTGCCGGTGGTATCCGCGTGACAGATCCGGCGATCGACTTGAGCGTCATTGCCAGTGTGCTCAGTAGCAATGTGGACACCGCCATCGAACGTAGCGTTGCTATGGCAGGAGAAGTGGGACTGAGCGGTGAGATCCGCCCCGTCACACGTATTCAGCAGCGCATTGCCGAAGCTTCTAAACTCGGATTCCAGCAGTTCTTATTGCCCGAACAGAGCATGAAAGGCCTCGACATAAAAGCACCTGGCATCGAACTTGTGCCTGTTCGCACTGTCACGGAAGCCCTCCGCGCACTGTTTGGATAAGGATTTGAGCACAGACCTCTCGTGAGTTGAAGCAACTGAGAAAACCATTGTTCACGGTGCTTTTTCTCTTGTAAAATAGAAACTAAGTATGCAAAAACAAATACAATTACGCGTAACGCCCGATGTAGCTTTTCAGCCCAGCGTGTTGCGCGAATATGTGGCTCGCGAACTCGCTTGCGATGGGCGCACTATCAAGGCCGTCCACATTCGCAAGCGGAGCATCGATGCGCGCCAACGTTCCGTTTTCGTGAATCTTTCCCTCAATATATACATCAATGAAGAGCCGCCAGCTCTCGATTATGAGCAAGTGGCGTATAAGGATGTTTCTCACGCCGACCGCGTCATTGTGGTGGGCGCAGGTCCTGGTGGACTCTTTGCCGCCTTGCGCCTCATCGAACTCGGATTACGCCCCGTGGTGCTCGAACGCGGAAAAGATGTTCGCGAACGGCTCAAAGATATTGCACTCATCTCACGCGAGCACAAAGTGGATGCCGAGAGCAACTACTCCTTTGGAGAAGGCGGTGCGGGGGCTTATTCCGATGGAAAACTCTATACGCGCAGCAAGAAAAGAGGCAACTCCGATAAGATTCTCCGCGTTTTCTGCCAGTTTGGAGCATCTACCGAT
This sequence comes from Alloprevotella sp., assembly GCF_057240785.1. NCBI lineage: Bacteria > Pseudomonadati > Bacteroidota > Bacteroidia > Bacteroidales > Prevotellaceae > Alloprevotella > Alloprevotella sp. The sequence goes on from NZ_DBHHRH010000002.1 coordinate 164,010, forward strand.
ATTCTTGTCGATGCGCATCCACACATCGGTACAGACAAGTTGCCGCGCGTGATAGAGAACATGCGCAATCAGATTATCGAAAGTGGCGGCGAAGTCCACTTCCAAACGCGTGTTGATGCTTTCCTCTTCGAAGGAGACAAAGTGATAGGTGTTCAGACGGCAAAGGGCGAACACTTCCGCGGTCCGGTTATCTTAGCCACGGGGCATAGTGCGCGCGACGTGTATCGCTATCTCTACCAAGCGGGAGTGGAAGTGGAAGCCAAGGGACTTGCCGTGGGCGTCCGTTTGGAACACCCCTCTCAGCTCATTGATAGCATTCAGTATCATAATCGCAACGGGCGCGGGCGTTTTCTTCCCGCAGCCGAATATAGTTTTGTCACTCAAGCCAATGGGCGCGGCGTTTACAGTTTCTGCATGTGCCCTGGCGGCTTTGTAGTGCCAGCAGCGAGTGGGCCAGAACAAATCGTGGTGAATGGTATGAGTCCGAGCAACCGCAATGGAGCGTGGTCCAACTCGGGAATGGTAGTAGAAACTCGCCCTGAAGATATCGACGGCGAACTAGCTCCCTTCATGGCTGAAGCTATGCAAGACGAACATTTCGCTGCGGCACACGCCGACTTCTCTAATCCAGAAAATCCGCTACGCCTTATGTACTTCCAGGAAGCACTGGAAAAGGCGTGTTGGCTGCAAGGGCAACGGCGTCAAACGGCTCCAGCTCAGCGCATGGCCGATTTTGTGAACAATCGCCTTAGCTACGATCTCCCCAAATCGAGCTACGCTCCCGGCGTGGTTTCTTCACCGCTCCATTTCTGGATGCCGAAGTTTATCAGCTCCCGCTTGCAGGAGGGCTTCCGCTATTTTGGTCAGCGCAGTCGCGGCTTCCTCACCAACGAAGCTCTCGTCATTGCTGCCGAAACCCGCACGTCGAGCCCCGTCCGCATCCTTCGCAACCCCGAAAACCTGCAACACATCCGCATTGAGGGTCTCTTCCCCTGTGGCGAGGGAGCAGGCTATGCCGGAGGTATCGTATCAGCCGGTGTCGATGGCGAACGATGCGCTGAGGCTGCAGCAGCCTATTTGGGGAAATAAGCCCGATTGCAACAGAAGGAAGTAAAGAGTGAGCCTCTAAAATCCGCTGAAAGTTGTAATAAATCACATTAAAGACAAACTATTTATAACGGAAAGTACTACCTTTGCGTCACGAAAATAGAATAATTACTAATTTTATCTACTATAAAACCACATGAAACCAACATTATTCCTTTTGGCTGCTGGTATGGGCAGTCGTTATGGTGGTCTGAAACAATTAGATGGTCTTGGCCCTCACGGCGAGACAATCATGGACTATAGCATCTACGACGCTATCAAAGCTGGCTTCGGCAAGCTCGTGTTCGTTATCCGCAAGGACTTCGAAGAGGATTTCCGCAAGGTGGTGCTTTCTAAGTACGAAGGCCACATCCCCTGCGAGGTTGTATTCCAAAGCCTCGATAAGTTGCCCGAGGGCTTCACTGTTCCCGAAGGCCGCACTAAACCCTGGGGTACAAATCACGCTGTCATGATGGGTAAGTCAGTGATTAAAGAACCGTTTGCTGTTATCAATTGCGACGACTTCTATGGTGCTGATGCTTTCCGCGTGATGGGTAAATTCCTCTCCGAACTACCCGAAAATTCTGAGAAGAAGTACGCCATGGTGGGCTTCCGCGTTGGCAATACGCTCTCCGATTTAGGTACTGTATCTCGCGGCGTTTGTGAGAACGACGACCATAACCACCTCACCAGCGTTGTAGAGCGCACAAAGATTCAACGCCTCGACGGCGTGGTGAAGTATCTCGACGACAACGGCGAGTGGGTAGCTATTGAGGACAACACCCCAGTATCAATGAACTTCTGGGGCTTCACTCCCGAATACTTCCAGTACTCCGACGAGATGTTTAAGGAATTCCTTTCCGACCCGAAGAATCAGGAAAACTTGAAGAGCGAATTCTTCATTCCCTTAATGGTTGACAAACTCATCCACAAGGACGGAGCCACTTGCGAAGTTCTCGACACCACCAGCCAATGGTTCGGCGTGACTTACAAGGAGGATCGCCCCGAAGTAGTTGCTAAACTCGCTAAATTACACGAAGAAGGCGTTTATCCCGAAAAGATGTTCTAAAAAGAACTCCATAATAACAGTATCAGAGAGCATATCCCCCATTGCGTGGATATGCTCTTTTTCGTTTATTAGTGCTAACATTCTCCTACCAGAAAAAACTTGGAATTTCTTGTCACGTTGTCACAGAACGAGAAAATAAGCTGAAAAACAGCTTCTTATAGGGTGTGACAACAAAAAACAACAGACAGAGAAGAGCCTTCCTACCTATAAATGCCCGCAATCCTTATTGCAGCCTTCACCACAATAAGCGTATCAGCTGACGCAATAAGGCTATCAGCCGACATCCTTATTGCATTTCCAAATACAATAAGGACTTATATCATTCCGAAGTAAGTACAAAAAAGAGGGCATCGAGATTGTTCGATGTCCTCTTTCTTAAATTGTTAGTTACCTTAGCTTTAAGCTTCAGCTTGGGGCTCTACGGAAACAACGCTGCGGTCGCGATTACCACGACGGAAAACAACAACACCGTCTGCCAAAGCATACAGAGTGTCGTCCTTACCCTTAGCTACGTTCTTACCAGGATAGTGAACCGTACCGCGCTGGCGAACAAGAATGTTGCCTGCTACGCAAGTTTGGCCACCCCAAATCTTAACACCTAAACGCTTTGAAGCTGATTCGCGGCCGTTCTTAGAACTACCAACACCTTTTTTATGTGCCATTTCTTAAAATAATTTTAGGGGTTAAGCAATAACTTGTTTGATTACCAACTCAGTGAACTGATGACGATAGCCGTTGAGCTTGCGATAGCCCTTACGACGCTTCTTATGGAAAATAAGAACTTTGTCACCCTTAACGAGCTTGGAAGCTACTTCTGCAACTACCTTTGCGCCGTCAACAGTGGGAGCGCCTACAGTTACCGTGCCGTCTGCGTCTACCAGCAGCACCTTGTCAAATTCAACAGTTTGGCCGTCTTCTGCATTCTGCAAGTGATTGACGAAGAGCTTCTTGCCCTCTTCTGCCTTGAACTGCTGACCGTTAATCTCTACGATTGCGTACATTATAAATTATTGTTTAAACGGATTTTTCCGGGAGGCGGAAGAATCTATCGAATATCCACGCTGTTCGGTGCTGTGTGGCAACACGTCCCTTTATTTCTCTTCGATTTTCTTCACTTTTTCGGCCCCTTCGGACTCAATGCGGGTGCAAAAGTAGTACTTATTTATATAAAAACAAAATCTTTTGGCGCGGAAAATGCTTTTAATCAGCGAATTTCGCCCCATCATTTTTAGTTTTTCCACATAAAAATTCAGAAACGTGTATACGCTCGTAACACCTTTACTTATCCAACTTACGCACTTTCCGCTTTCTTTTTTAGAATTTCCTGTAATTTTCATATCTTTGCTGCAAAGAAAGACTGATTCTCTATGAAAAAAATTCTGATGATGCTTTGGGCTACTCTCTGCCTGCAAGCTACAGCACAAACGGCGAAAGAAGTGCAGGCCGATTTCCAACAGCGCTTCAAAAATTCAGTTTGCACACATCCGCAAGAGGCGCTGAAACTGGCGAAGACACCGCAGGAACGCGATGCGCTCCAATTTCTGTATGCCTACATGGACTGGCCCGATGTGACGGATTATGACCCACAGTTCATGCTGGATAATGCGCGCTTAGCGCTCCAAACTCGCACTGATTTTCCTTGGGGGAAACAAATCCCCGACCGTGAATGGCTGCATTTTGTTTTGCCCGTTCGCGTCAACAATGAACATCTCGATTCATTCCGTATAAAAACCTACGAAGTGCTCCGAAAACGTGTGCGCTACATGAATTGGCACGATGCAGCTCTCGAAGTAAACCATTGGTGCCACTCGGTGATGACCTATCGCCCTTCAGATGCGCGCACCTCCAGCCCTCTGGCTTCCATGCGCACTACTACGGGGCGTTGCGGCGAGGAGAGTACGCTGGCGGTGAGTGCTCTTAGAGCCGTGGGCATACCGGCGCGCCAAGTGTACACCCCACGCTGGGCGCACACCGATGATAACCACGCGTGGGTGGAGGCTTACGTCGATGGAAAATGGCAGTTTCTCGGTGCTTGCGAACCAGCTGCTGAATTGAACATTGCGTGGTTCAACCAGCCCGCAGCACGTGGTATGCTGATGAATACTACCGTCATGGGACGATATCAAGGCGACGAACAAATCCTCCAACAATATCCGTTGCAAACCACTATCAACGTGACCAACAACTACGCTCCTGTTGAGCGACGCAGCGTACGCATTGTTGATGAAAGAGGGCGCAAAGTACGCGATGCTAAGGTGCGCTTCGGCCTTTATAATTATGCTGAATTTTATACGCTCTATTCCACTCAGTCGGATGCTCGCGGTGAGGCCTCACTCATCTGCGGAAAGGGCGATCTCCTTGTTTGGGCAGCAAAGGACGGACGCTATGGTTTTGCCAAAGTTTCGCCGAATCAGGGTAAACACCCCACAGAGATACGCCTTACTCATAAAGCGGGCGATCGCTTTGAAACTGACTTAACTCTCACTCCTCCTCCCGTGAGCAACAACTATCCGAAAGTGTCGCCCGAAGCCGAAGCTCTCAACAATAAGCGATTGGCGCAAGAAGATGCTCAGCGCATGAAATGGCCTTCAGTCTGGCCAAACGAGAAGAAGGTGGAGGAAGTGGCCGAAGTATTAAACTACGATGCTGCCCGCTTGCAGCCGCTCTTCAAAAAATCGGAGGGAAACTTCATGGCGCTCTACGATGTGCTTGAACATTTCAACCAAGAAAAGAATGTATGCATATTATCGAAGAATTTGACGCAAAAAGATCTTGTTCTGTACGTACTCGAAAGTTTGACAGACAAAGACTTGCGCGACTTTGATGAGCGGGTTATCATCAACCACATCGAACAAATCGAAAAGCAGTTGTCTACACCGAGCGCAATGAAAGTGGGCGAAGAGGACTTCCAACGCAACTCACACTACGTGCTCTGCCCTCGCATCTCAACGGAAGATCTCACACCGTGGCGCGAAGAGCTGGCTCAAACAGTGGAAACGATCCGAACATTCACTCATACCGACGAACAAGTGGCAGCAATCATGCAGAAACTAAATAGCGTGAAGACTGACACCACACCCGCTTCGCGCTTCGTCCCACAAGCTCCCGTCACGGTGCTATCCTCGCAGCAAGCCTCAGCCACTTCCAAAGGTATCTGCTTCGTGGCAATGTGCCGCACATTGGGCATTCCCGCCCGCCGTGATGAAGTGACGAGCAACTTCCAGTATTGGGATGGAGAATGGAAAACAGTAGATTTCGGTCCAACGCAAGCTGCCGCTAACTCTCAGTTGTCAAAGCTTGCTCTCTCCTATTCTCCGCGCCGTTTCATGGAGAATCCGTCCTACTATTCCCACTTCTCTCTCTCACGCCTCGAAGATGGACTACCAAAACTGCAAGGTTATGACGAGAACGCTACTTGGGCGGAAACATTCAAAAAGGGCGTAGAAGTGGAGCACGGCGATTATCTGCTCACTTCCGGCACACGTTTAGCCGATGGTAGTGTGCTCTGCCACATCAGTGTGTTCCCCGTAGCGGCCGACACCACGGTGCAGCTCGTTATGCGGGAGGATGCCAGCCAGGTGAGTGTCATCGGTTCTTTCAACGCTGAGAACATCTACCACGACCTTGAGGAAGCTAAGGAGAAGAGCGTTCTCTCCACCACTGGGCGCGGCTATTTCATCGTTGGATTACTCAAAGCCAACAACGAGCCGAGCACCCATATTCTCCACGATATTGAAGCCAGTCGGGCCGAACTTGAAAGCTGGGGACGCGCCATTTTGATGCTCTTCCCCACGGCAGCAGAATACGATTCCTTCATGAAACGTCGCAGCGAATTTCCTAACCTGCCGAAGAATCTCCGCTTTGGTATCGACAGCAAACAGCAAGTGGCCAACGACCTCTTTGGTAGCGGCCTGACGCAAAGCCCCGAACGCCCCGTTGTGATTATCGGCGACACGTTCAACCGCGTTGTATTCTTCAGCCAGGGCTACACCATCGGCATGGGGCAGCAACTCACAAAGACTATCGGTAAACTCTAACGCGACGCCTTTAACGGTGTAAAATTTCCACAAGCCCACTCCGCGAACACATTCTTCGCGTGAGTGGGCTTGCCTTGTTTTCTTCGGGCGCCAGTAAGGGCACAGAATAAGGAAAACAAGGTGTGGAACTTTGCGTTTCAGCCACTTTGCAGTATTTTTGCACCTTTAGAAAAAGAAAACTAATAAAAATACAGAATAATGACAGCAAACGAAATTCGCGAGTCGTACAAGAAATTCTTCGAAAGCAAGGGACACACGATTGTACCTTCTGCTCCGATGGTTGTCAAGGACGACCCCACGCTGATGTTTACAAATGCCGGCATGAATCAATGGAAAGATATCATCCTCGGCACGCGTGATCCAGAACCGCGCCGTCGTACAGACTCACAGAAGTGTCTGCGCGTGAGCGGCAAGCACAATGACCTTGAAGAAGTGGGTCACGACACTTATCACCATACTATGTTTGAGATGCTCGGTAATTGGAGCTTTGGCGATTACTTCAAAGAGAAAGCGATCGACTATGCTTGGGAGTATCTCGTCGATGTTCTTCACCTCGACCCGAAAGACCTTTACGTCACCGTATTTGAGGGCTCTAAGGAAGAAGGCCTTGAGCGCGACGACGAAGCAGCCAGCTTCTGGGCTAAGCATGTTCCAGCCGACCATATCATCAACGGCAACAAGCACGACAACTTCTGGGAGATGGGCGACACAGGTCCCTGCGGTCCTTGCTCCGAAATCCATGTCGATTCCCGCTCAGCAGAAGAGAAAGCAAAAGTTCCAGGGCGTGAACTCGTTAATAAGGATGATCCCCAAGTTATCGAAATCTGGAACATCGTATTCATGCAGTACAACCGCAAAGCGGATGGCACTCTCGAACCACTTCCTATGCACGTCATCGATACGGGTATGGGCTTCGAACGCTTAGTACGTATGCTGCAGGGTAAGAACTCCAACTACGACACCGATATTTTCCAACCCATCATCAAGAAAGAGGAACAACTCTCCGGCTTTACGTACGGTAAGGAAGAAAATGTTGATGTGGCCATGCGTGTGGTTGCTGACCACCTCCGCGCCATCGCTTTCTCCATTGCTGACGGTCAGTTGCCCAGTAATGCGAAAGCGGGTTATGTGATTCGCCGTATTTTGCGCCGTGCAGTGCGCTACGCCTACACTTTCCTGAATCAGAAGCGGGCTTTCATCTATCAGCTCATCCCTACCTTCGTAAAAGAAATGGGCGGTGCTTATCCCGAACTTGTTGCACAGCAGGAGCTCATCACCCGCGTTATCAAGGAAGAGGAAGATAGCTTCCTCCGCACTTTGGCAACAGGTATCAACCTGCTCGACGGACTTATTCGTGAAACCAAAGCAGCTGGTAGCGACACACTTGATGGTGCTAAGGCTTTCACGCTTTTCGACACTTACGGTTTCCCCTTCGATCTCACGGAACTCATCTGTGCTGAGCAGGGACTCAAGACGGACGAAGAAGGCTTCAACGTTGAGATGCAAAAGCAAAAAGAACGCGCTCGCAACGCTGCAGCAGTAGAAACTGGCGACTGGGTAGTGCTCCGCGAAGGTGAAGACAAGTTTGTGGGTTGGGACGAGACAGAGGCCGACTGCCATATTCTGCGCTATCGCAAAGTGCAGCAAAAGAAGCAGACCTACTACGAACTCGTGCTTGACACTACTCCGTTCTATGCGGAGATGGGCGGCCAGGTGGGCGACAAAGGTATTCTCCGCAGTGCGAACGAAACAGTTCAGATTTTCGATACGAAGCGCGAGAACAACCTCCCCATTCATCTAACAAAACAACTGCCCGAAAATCCGGCAGCTGATTTCCGCGCAATAATCGACCTCGAAGCGCGTCGTGGCAGCGAAGCCAACCACACGGCCACTCACCTCATCGACCAAGCCCTCCGCGAGGTTCTCGGTAGCCATGTAGAACAAAAGGGTTCGCTTGTTACTCCCGACTATCTGCGCTTCGACTTCTCTCACTTCCAGAAGGTGACGCCCGAAGAATTACGTAAGGTTGAACAAATCGTCAACCGTCGTATCCGCGAGGACATCCCCTTGCAGGATCATCGCAACGTACCTATGGAAGAAGCTAAGCGTATGGGCGCAATCGCTCTCTTTGGTGAGAAATATGGCGACGAAGTTCGTGTCGTACAATTCGGCAACAGTGTAGAGTTCTGCGGCGGTTGCCATGCCAAGAGTACCGGTCGTCTCGGTTTGTTCCGCATCGTGAGCGAGAGCAGTGTAGCTGCTGGTGTTCGCCGCATCGAAGCTCTCACCGGTAAGGCAGCAGAAGAGAGTGTCTATATGCAACAAGACTTGCTGACGAGTTTGAAAGAACTCTTCAACAATGCTAAGGATCTCACGGCAGCTATTCAGAAAACCATCGAAGAAAACAGCGGACTGAAAGCTCAGGTAGAGGACTTCGTGAAGCAGAAGGTGCAGCAAATCAAGGCGAGCCTCCTCGAACGTGCTGAAGATGTCAACGGTGTCAAGGTGCTTAAGAGCGTACTCCCCATGAGTATTTCTCCCGATGCTGCCAAAGACTTGGCTTTCCAAGTGTCAGGACAGTTGCCCGAGAAGATGCTCTGCGTATTGGGTTCAAGCTATGAAGGCAAACCGCTCTTAACGGTGATGATCAGCAAAGACCTCGTGAAGGACAACGCCCTTAATGCGGGACAAATGGTGCGCGAAGCAGCCAAACTTATCCAAGGTGGCGGCGGCGGTGCGCCCCACTTTGCCACAGCAGGCGGTAAGAACGTTAACGGTCTCGAAGCTGCTGTTGAAAAAGTGCTTGAATTAGCCAATCTCTAAAACGGAGATTCTCTATTATAAAAATCCCCTGCAAGCTGCTTGCTTGCAGGGGATTTTTCTGTTGTGCCGCGCATCTTTCCGTAGATGCGGCAAAAGCTATTTTTACTTAAAGTGGATAAAAGGCAGCACGACACCAGTATTATAAAAATCCAATCTCATCCAGAATTTACCTTCGGTACGATAGGTCATTTCTGCACAGAAATCGTAATGAGCAGCAGGACGTTCCAACTCCGTACTGGTCCAATATTGATTCCAAGTAGGAGGGAATGAACGACCAGCTTGTCTGAAAGCAATATCTATAAAGACTGATCTCCATTCGTATTCCGTGTTAAACTGGAAAGTATCCTTACGTTTGTCCGAGATATTATAATACGTTCCATAGCCTACGGTGCGGTACATATTCACCAATTCTCCATAAGCAGGGAGATACCATTTTCCGATGCTATCATTTAGATTTGTCGAAGGATTCTTCAACCAGTCGGCAGTTACAGCTACACCTGGATTATAGTGAGCGGCAGTATAGAAAGCTGGGAGATTTTGATCCTCAGCATGAGCCTTAGTATGATCATACGCATAAGCAGGATCGTACGTTGTTCTATACCCATTCAGCAGTGTAGGCAACTTCGGAGAGTTCGTAGCGTAATAGTCTCTATTGATATGTTCTATCCCCGTCCGATCGTTTATGTTATTCACACGCCCATCTGTTCTCAGTCCTACAGCCGTTTTAGTCTTCATACTCGTCACAAGGGCTATCGGCGTCTTTGTTTTCCAGTTATTGTTCTCTGCAAGCGTTCCCACTGTGCCGTCACTAAAGAGATACTTAAAATTGTACGACATATAAATGCGCACTGTATAGCTACCATTGGCTTCGAGCGATGTAGGGAGAATATCCTCAATGGTTTGATAGAGTTTCTCAAAAGAAAGAGGTTTCCGATAAAAGCTCACTGCCGCAGCATTCCATTTGTAGGCCTTCAAGTTTGCTCCTGCTGGGAAATACTGCAAAGACGTTTGTGCACGCTGGTAATTACCATAATAGGAAAGCCAGCTAATAAATTGTGATGCGTGAGGAACATTTTCGAACGCTCCAAAATGAAACACGCGCTTGTTATTGATTTTCTCCGCTCCAGTATTGACATCCACATCGCTCTGGGAGTAGTCCACGGGCGTGAGCGTCATAGCATTCAATTCATACACGCTCTTCGTCTGAGCCATACCCGTAGTGACACTTTCGGCCGATGGAGTCATCACTGTAGCTGCGCTGACGTCAGCATCATAGGAGATAGGGGTCGGTGTTCCTGTAGTGCTATAATCTATATCCTTATTATTGAACGCCAATCCTACACCCACTATTTGAAACTTCACACGTGACCATGGATGACTCAGCACAAAGGGAACTTCAATTCTATTGTTAGGAACCGCTGTAGTGACTTTTCCCACCAATGCTTTATCGTAGTCGTCTGCAAGATTGTCATAATAGGTCTGATAGTCCTGATCCGTTGTGAGATTTGCCGTCTTATCATAGTTTGCCATGACAAGTTTGCCATCTTTTTCCTTCAGTTTGTCGTTGAAACAAACAAAGGTGTATGTGCCTGCCGGAAGGTGCATCTTAGCTATATTGCCATCATCTGTAAACTTAGAGCCGTCCCAATGCACTTTCAGTTCTGCTTTCTTTTCTGGATTGTTCGCACTGCCTTGATAAGCAACGATGGTGAAATCGCCTGCTCCTAAAGAAGTTTGAGCAGGAGCACGGTGTTCCCCCACCTCTCTATCATCGCGCACAATGCTAACATTGGCCGACACTTCTGGACTGAGATCTACCACTGCCTCTGCCACGTCAGGCGAAGCAGGAGCTTTTGTTGCACGGAGAGAATCCTCGCCCAATGTCTTCACATTCCAGTCGGACGCTGTCAGCGTAAAGGCTACTCCTTCTCCTTCTTGTTTTCCACTACCATCATCGTTCATGTCAGAACACGAAGCCAGCAACAATACACAACTGAGCAACAAGCTCCAAATAAGGAATTGATTATTTTTATTTCCTCTCATCTTTTCTGATATGTCTTTTGTTCTTTAATTCTACAAATGGAAAATAAAGTATTTACCAATCATCGCCTGAGAATTTTCCTCCACCGACACCAACACCGCCAGTAGTGGGATTATTTTCTTTCCAAGGGGTTTCAGAGGCATCTTTATTACCAGGACCTGTAGTACCCGTAGGGACTACTGAACCGGCAACAACCGTTGCAAGTGTTACACCTACGGCCTCACTCGCTGGTGCCACATATTTTTTTCTACACATAAAATAGCTAATAAGAATAGGAAAATTTTGTCTTTTCTATAAAAATCGGATGCAAAAGTAAGAAAAAAAGAAAGTAAAACAAACTGAATCATAATTATTTACTATTTCTCAACCATAACATAAAGATTCTTTTTTGATCATTTCAAACATGTAAAAAATTTTTTTGAATTAAAATTCTGGCTTATATGACAAAAAGAGACCTAAAATCTCTTGTACTCCCTTTATTTACTAT
>NZ_DBHHRH010000003.1:0-99352 GCF_057240785.1 Alloprevotella sp.
AAATAAAGGGAGTACAAGAGATTTTAGGTCTCTTTTTGTCATATAAGCCAATTTTTGTATTGTTACTATTATGTTCATTTATTAACGTGTATTCTGAATTCGCCGGATTCACGCTAAAATATCACTCTTTCGAAATTGTAAAAAACAAACAGAAAAGCAAGATGATACAACTAGATTGAGCATCTGTTGGTAAGCATTCTTATTACTAAAAATACACATTACGGACAAGAACTCAATAAAAAAACGTATCTTTGCATCCAAAAATGTAAAAAATGGTAGATAAGCAACTCAAGCCCGACTTCATTTTCGAGGCAAGTTGGGAAGTCTGTAATAAAGTTGGAGGCATTTATACTGTCTTGTCTTCGAGAGCGCAGACACTACTTAAAGAATATGGTGATAAGCTTATATTCTTAGGTCCAGATATATGGCAAGAAAAGAACAATCCTGATTTTCTAGAAGATAAAAAACTCTTAAAGAATTGGCGTGAAGCCGCAGCAAAGGAAGGTGTAAATGTTAGGATAGGGCGTTGGCAGGTTGCAGGTAGGCCCGTTGCTGTCCTAGTAGATTTTCAACCATTTTTTGAACAACGCAATTCTATATATGGAACTGCATGGCAGAATTTTGGAGTTCAAAGTGACAAAGCCTATGGTGATTACGATGAAGCTTCAATGTTCTCTTATGCAGCAGCACGTTTTGTAGAGATTATATACCTCTCACTTATCCATAAAAATGAAAAAGTTGTTTATCAAGCTCATGAGTGGATGGCAGGTTTAGGTATGCTACATTTGCGCAAGGCAGCTCCTAGTATTGCCACAATCTTTACAACCCATGCCACAAGCATTGGTCGTTCTATTACGAGCAATAATAAGCAGCTTTATAAATACTTCCATGGCTACAATGGTGATCAAATGGCCGAAGAACTCCATATGGATGCGAAGCATAGTGTAGAGAAGAAAAGTGCCCATTTTGCAGACTGTTTCACTACTGTTTCAACATTCACCAACGAGGAATGTGTTCAACTGCTTGAGAAACCAGCAGATGTAATTCTGCCTAATGGCTTCGACAATGCCATTGTTCCTAAAGGTTCTATATTTACCACAAAGCGCAAAGCTGCTCGAAAGAATTTGTTAAGAGTAGCGTCTGCTCTGTTGGGCGAAGAGCTCTCAGATAAGATCATGATTGTTTCAACTAGTGGTCGCAATGATTTCCGTTGTAAAGGATTTGATGTATTCCTTCAAGCTATGGCAAATCTCAATAGCGAATTACAACATCAGTCTATTGATACTTGTAAAACTTGTGTTTTAGCCCTGATAGAAGTACCTTGTTGGATAAAACAACCACGCAAGGACCTGCAACTACGATTGATAGGGAAGGAAATCCCAAATACGGCATTACCAAATCCGTACCTGACGCACGAACTCTACAATGAGGGAGAGGATGCCATTCTAAATACAATGCGCTCGCTCTCCTTGATGAACGACAGAAATAACCCTGTGAAAGTCATCCTCCTTCCGTGTTATCTCGATGGAGAAGATGGTATCATCAATGAGCCTTATTATGAGGTTCTACTGGCAAATGATCTCTGTATCTACCCAAGCTATTATGAACCTTGGGGATATACACCGCTCGAGGCTAGTGCTTTCAAAATACCGTGTATTACAACGGATTTAAGTGGCTTTGGCCAATGGGTAGATGCAACACTGAAGCACCAAGGAATGATTGAAGATGGGGTAGAAGTGCTACATAGAAATGATGATAACTATTTTGATGTAGCACAAAAGATCTGCAATACGACGATGAAAGTTCTGAATGCAAGCAAAACTGTCCGCAACGAGATGCGAAAGAATGCAGCAGCACTGGCCGATAAAGCACAGTGGAGTAACTTTATCAAGTATTACTATCAAGCATACGATTTTGCATTGAGAAAGAAATAAAAACAATAACTCAAAAATTTATGAAAGTCAAAGTAAGCAACGCTAACCAGCCGAACTGGGAGGTTTTTAATGTTCAGAGCCATATCCCTGCTGAATTACGACAGCTTGACGAATTGGCACACAATCTGTGGTGGACTTGGAATCCCGAAGGAATCGAATTATTCCGCAGTATTGACCACGATTTGTTTGATCACAAATGCGATCAAAATCCTATTGACATGCTCCAACGCATGAGTTATGAACGCTTAACAGAACTAAGCAAAGATAAAGAACTCGTTGGTCGTATCAACAAAGTATATAAGGAATTTCGCAAATATATGGACGTAACTCCCAATGCAAAACGTCCTAGTGTGGCATACTTCTGCATGGAGTATGGCCTTTTTCATATACTTAAAATTTATTCTGGTGGTCTTGGAGTTTTGGCTGGCGATTATCTGAAAGAAGCTAGTGACTCTAATGTAGATCTCTGTGCTGTCGGTTTCTTATATCGTTATGGCTATTTTACTCAAACACTATCCATGGATGGTCAACAAATAGCAAACTATGAAGCACAGGATTTCGATAAGCTCCCAATTGAGCGAGTTCTTGATGACAATGGAAATCAACTTATTGTTGACGTTCCATTCCCAAACTATCTCGTTCATGCTGCTATTTGGAAAGTAAATGTAGGTCGTATTTCTCTCTATCTCCTCGATACAGATATTCCTTTAAATAGCGAATATGATAGAAATATTACACATGCGCTCTATGGCGGTGATTGGGAAAATCGTATCAAACAAGAATATTTGCTCGGTATTGGTGGTATGTTAGTTTTGAAGAAACTCGGTATCAAGAAAGACATCTACCACTGCAACGAAGGTCACGCTGCTTTCTGCAATGTTGAACGCCTTGTTGATTATGTTGGTCAAGGCCTCTCTTTCGGTGAAGCTTTAGAGCTGGTACGTGCCTCCTCGCTCTATACCGTTCATACTCCAGTTCCTGCAGGTCACGACTATTTCGACGAAGGACTATTCGGTAAGTACATGGGATGGGTTCCTGAAAAATTAGGAATTACGTGGGATGACTTTATCGGTCTTGGCCGTACGAATCCGGATGATCATGGAGAACGCTTCTGTATGTCTACCTTCCTCTGTAACACCTGTCAGGAGGTTAATGGTGTTAGCTGGTTGCATGGGCGTGTAAGTCAGCAGATGTTCAAAAATATCTGGAAAGGATATATGCCCGAGGAAGAGCGCGTAGAACACGATATTCGCACCCACGATGAGTGGTATGAAATTTACAATTCCCATCCAGAAGAAAGCCATGTAGGGTACGTTACAAATGGCGTACACTATCCAACGTGGAGTGCAAAAGAATGGAAAGCTGTTTACAATAAGTATTTTGATAAGAATTTCTTGGAAGATGAATCAAATGAAAAGATTTGGGAGAAGATTTACGAAGTTCCCGATGAAGAAATTTGGAAGACTCGCTTAGCTCTAAAGAATAAACTTATCAAATATATCCGCGAGCGTTTCCGCGAAAACTGGCTGAAGAATCATGGTGACCCCAGTCGTGTGGTAAGTCTGCTTGATAAGATTAACCCCAATGCACTGCTCATTGGTTTTGCTCGTCGCTTTGCCACTTACAAACGTGCACACTTGCTCTTTAGCGACCTCGACCGCTTGGCAAAGATTGTGAACAATCCTGACTATCCAGTGCAATTTATCTTTGCTGGTAAAGCACACCCTGCTGATGGTGCTGGCCAAGGCCTAATTAAACGAATCTACGAGATTTCTCAGCGTCCAGAATTTATTGGCAAGATTCTGTTCCTTGACAATTACGATATGCACCTTGCACGTCGTTTAGTAAGCGGTGTTGATATATGGATGAATACACCAACACGTCCTCTCGAGGCTTCTGGTACTTCAGGAGAAAAAGCACTCATGAATGGTGTTATCAATCTCTCGGTTCTTGATGGCTGGTGGTATGAAGGTTATCGTGAAGGCGCAGGTTGGGCACTTACAGATCGTCGTACCTACGAGAATCAAGAGTATCAGGATAAGTTGGATGCTTCAACAATATACTCATTGCTCGAACAAGAAATTATACCTCTTTACTACGCTCGTAATCGTAAAGGCTACAGCGAGAATTGGGTACGTACAGTGAAAAATAGCATTGCTCAAATTGCTCCACACTATACAATGAAGCGTCAGTTAGACGATTACTATGATCGCTTCTATACGCCTGAGGCAAACCGCTTTAAAGCTTTGTCAGCAGACAACAATAAGCTTGCAAAAGAAATTGCAGCTTGGAAGGAACTCGTTGCAGAACGTTGGGATAGCATTCAAGTGATTAAGAAAGAAGCTACGAATGATAACAATGGTATTCACATCAATGGTGAACAATTTGAATCACGCGTAACTATAGATGCACAAGGTCTCGACGATGCAATTGGCATAGAAATGGTTGTTGTTGGCACTGCTGAAGGACAAGACCACTTATTGCGTGTTATCCCAATGAACGTAGTAGAACATGAGGGAAATCTTTATACCTTCGAACTCAAGAGCGAAATCGACATTGCTGGTAGTTTTAAGATTGCATATCGTATGTTCCCTAAAAATCCTTTCTTGCCTCACCGCCAGGATTTCTGCTATGTACGTTGGTTTAACTAATCACGAATAAATTACAAATATATTTCTACACTGATTTCTTTTAAAGAAATCAGTGTAGTTTCTTTATTCTCATCCTTTTAATATAGACACAATGGAACGCAATATTATACTGACGAATCTTGGCTTTGAAGCTCTTACGGAAATGCAGGAAAAAGCTTATGAAACAATCAAGAGTGGGAAAAACACAACATTACTTTCTCCAACAGGAACAGGTAAGACTCTTGCTTATCTTTTGCCAATCGTAGAAAAAATTAAGGTCGAGCAGAACGTATTGCAGGTGGTTATCATTCTTCCTTCGAGAGAACTAGCCTTACAGTCTAATGAAGTTTTCCAGCGGATGAAGTTGAAGGAAATTAGAAGTATTTGTTTATATGGTGGTCGTCCTACAATAAACGAACATCGGCAGATTAGAGAGATAAAACCTCAGTTAATTTTTGCCACCCCAGGACGTCTGCTAGATCATATCGAGAAGGATAATATCTTTACAGGTGCAGTCCATACCCTTATTATTGACGAGTTCGATAAATGCTTAGAGCTAGGCTTTCAAGAAGACATGGATAAAATTATTAGAAAGCTGCCACATATCAAACAACGCATTTTCACTTCTGCAACAAACATAGAAGAGATTCCAGACTTTGCATTTCCGGAAAAAAGAGCGAAAGAGTCAACGATTTTAAATTATTTGACAACTACAGAAAACTCTGAGGCAAAAAGCGAACTATATGTTATTAAAAGTCCGTCAAAGGACAAGCTTGAAACATTAGGACGCCTCTTAAGCTCTTTTAGAGGTGAACCATCAATTGTGTTTGTTGCGTATCGTGAGAGTGTTGCTCGTATTCTTGCATACTTAAAAGAAAACAAAATCTCCTGTGTAGATTATCATGGAGGGCAAGAACAGGAGGTTAGGGAACGTAATCTTTACAGATTTCGTGCTGGAAGTGTGAATGTCTTAGTTGCAACTGATTTAGCTGCTAGAGGTTTAGATATTCCTGAAGTGCGCCACGTTGTACAATACCATTTGACAAACAAGGAAGAGGAATTTATCCATCGTTCTGGACGAACCGCTCGCTGGGACAATACAGGAAGTAACTATTTACTTATTGGTCCTGAGGAAAATATCCCTGATTATATAAAGGAGTATAAGAACTTAGATATTTCAGATACTACAATAAAGGCATACGCGCCTTTGTGGAGCTCACTTTATATTGGTCGCGGAAAAAAAGATAAACTCTCAAAGGGGGACATCCTAGGATTTCTCTGCAAAAAGGGTAACTTGAAATCAACAGAAATAGGACGAATTGATATTACATCACATCAGTCCTATGTAGCAGTAAAGAGAAATAAGGTCAAACAACTTCTGCAGATGATTTCTGGAGAGAAAATAAAAGGAATGAAGACACTCATTGAGCCAATGAAGCATTAAGCTTATAAATTCCAAGATTGTGTATAAATAGAGAAGGCCGAACTAGCTTATAAAGCTGAAGAGTATTTTTTATGATTAGAAGATTGCAGTGATAACCACACCTTTGTAGGACGGGACTATTGTTATATCTGCATTCTTTAGAGGCTTTGTAAAGGCATAGCTTGCACCAACTCCGATTGCTGCTCCTGCAGCTACATCCCACCAATCATGCTTCCCCGAATTGATTCTGCCCCAAGCCACATAACTAGAAATTATAAAAGCAGGAAGTCCCCACTTCCATCCATAACGTCGCTGAACATATTCAGCACCAGTAAAGGCTATAAGCGTATGAGTAGACGGGAAGGAGTGTTGTCCTGTATGATCGGGACGCGCTTTTCTTACAGAAAGTTCTAAGGCATAGTTTGTAGCTATCGCTGTACCCGTTGAGAAAGCTAATTGCTTGAGGCCTGTATAATCTTTCTTAATTAGTGCAGTTGTTATGCCTGCAACAACAGGAGTCGAGAAAAGGAAATCCGTAGATTTCCTTACTCGGCTCTTAGTTTGTGACATTAACATTGCTGGACAAGCCAACAATAATAGTGTTGCTATTACTCTCATTTACGCAGTGTCTTTACTGCAGCTTTTATTAAGTCCGTAGTTGTTGTATCCGAATCATACACTGAATACCAACCTTGTGGCTCGTGAGGAGGATCACAAAGAAAGTCATCGCCTGCTTTCCAACGACTCCCGTTTAAGCGTCCTTTACCGCCCCAGCCCCAAAAGTTGCAACCCACAATATTTCCATTATTTTCTTTACTCTGTATAATTTGCTGGAAAATGAAGTTATAGAAATTATCACGAGCAGATACAGTTGCTTCTGCGGAATATAAGGCATGATCACGTGGATATCCAAATTCTTCGATGACAATAGGTTTTGCTGCTTTATCTGCAATTCGCGAGTTGCTAGCAATATAATCTTTTGCTTTCAAATAAACATTAGGAAGCGCTTCTGTCAGTCTATCGTTAGAAGTCCAATTCCAGTTTTTCGGCCAAATGTGTATTGTCATGTAATCCACATTCTTATCCATCACGGAGCGTTCACACACTTCTTCATTATTTTCACACCCCACAATACCTTCACTTCCCAAAGATACAAGATGATTCTTATCCAATGATTTAATCAGTTTCGTAGTCTTTGCCAAGAACTTAATCATATTGTCGCATTCCTTTGTAGAGAAAGGGCGTGGCTCATTAGCAATTTGCCATGCCATAATGGTAGGATCTTCTGTATACTTGCGACCTGTATATTTATTCGTACGAGGAATAACTGTCTTTATGTAATCAAAGAAAAGCTTCTGAGCCTTCGGATCACTATTCATATTTGCAGCATAATTGCAGTAAGCCTCAAATCCGCCAGGACCTTCTGCAGAAGGAGAATCTCCATGACCTGTCTCACGCAAGTAGAAGCCATAACCACCACTCCAATCCCATGAATTTGTAAGATAAAGTACGGCAACCATATTGCGCTTTTCCATTTCAGCAAGTAAATAGTCAAGTCCATCAAAAAGAGCTTCATCATATACCCCTGGTGCTGACTGAAGAACAGGGCTTACAGAGTTTGCAAACTTACTGCCTCGTTCTGCACCTACAAGTATTCTGAGATTATCAACGCCCATAGATCTCAGAGAATCTAACTCATAAACTAAACGCTCGCGGTTGCCACCTTCTCCCTTGGAACCAAGGATTGGACCATACCAGAAATTAGCCCCGACATAGAAATAGGGAGCCCCATCTTTCATCAGCCTGTTTCCTTCAACAGTGATGTACTTTCCTGCAATTGCATGAGTGCAACAGGTAAAAATCACAAAGAGTGCTGTTAGTAATCGTTTCATAATTATTTATTGAAAAGGTTGAGTTTATCAGATTTAGCAGTCTTGAAATCAGCATCTTGAATAGTTTTAACTTTATACTTATTACGTAGTATTTCTTGCTGTTTATAGTTCTCGGAAATATAGCCGTCTGCAGTAGCTGGATTCGATAACTTCGACATAGCTATAACCATTTGTGACGCATCCTTCACCCATATTACAGGGCCATCATAATTGGGAGCTATTTTCAAGGCTGTGTGTAAGCGACTTGTTGTAGCTCCACCCAAAAGAACAGGAACTTCTATCCCTCGTTCCTTCATGACCACTACCGTATTTGTCATTTCATCCAAACTAGGAGTTATAAGGCCACTTAGTCCAACTACATCAGCTCCCACCTCAAGGGCTTTTTCTGCAATGTCTTCAGGAGCAACCATCACTCCCATATCTTCTATGGCGTAGTTATTACATGAGAGTACGGCACCCACGATATTTTTTCCTATATCGTGGACATCGCCTTTCACCGTAGCCATCAACACTTTTCCAGCACTGCTTCCATTTTTTTTCTCAGCTTCGATATGGGGCTGTAGAATACTAACAGCTTTCTTCATCGTCCGCGCTGTTTTAACAACTTGCGGAAGAAACATCTTTCCGGCACCAAAAAGATCCCCAACCTCATTCATGCCGTCCATCAGAGGACCTTCAATAATATCAACAGCATGGGCGTATTCACCAAGAGCTTCTGTCAGATCTTCTTCTAAATTACTGTCTATTCCTTTTCGCAAAGAATAAGAAAGTCGTTTCTCTAAGGGGAAATCTCTCCATAGCTCTGTTTTCTGACTGTATTCAACTTTATTTTTCTGCTGATTTGTCATTTGCTGCGCAAGACTTATCAGTTCTTCCGAAGCATCGCGAGTGTTGAGGATAACAGCCTCTATAACTTCGAGCAAGTCTTTCGGAATATCAGAATATGTAATGGTAGAAGAAGGATTTACAATCCCTATATCCAATCCATTCTGAATTGCATGATAGAGGAATACAGCATGCATGGCCTCACGCAAGTAGTTATTACCTCGGAAAGAGAAGGATAGATTGCTGATACCACCGCTGACATGCGCACCTGGTAAATTCTCGCGAATCCAAGCCGTTGCACGAATAAAATCTATACCATAAGAATCATGTTCAGGAATTCCTGTACAGATACTTAAAACGTTGGGGTCAAAGATTATATCATTGGGATTAAAATGTAACTGCTGAGTAAGAAGATCATAGGCACGTTTACAAATTTCTATCTTGCGTTCGAAACTTGTTGCTTGCCCTGTCTCATCAAAAGCCATTACCACAACTGCTGCTCCATACTTTTGTATATCGCGTGCATGAGAAAGAAACGTCTCTTCTCCTTCTTTCAAGGAAATACTATTCACAATAGATTTTCCCTGTACACATTTGAGTGCTGCAACTATAACGTCCCATTTCGAAGAATCTATCATGAAAGGCACACGGGCAACATCTGGTTCAGAAGCAAGAAGATTTAGGAAATGTACCATTTCTTCTTTTGTTTCTAACAAGCCGTCATCAAAATTTATATCAATAATCTGTGCTCCATCTTCCACTTGTTTTCGTGCAATGCCAATGGCTTCATCATATTTTTTTTCTGAAACAAGCCGTAAAAACTTACGCGAACCAGCCACATTACAGCGTTCTCCAATATTTGTAAAATTTCTCGCTGGTCTAATCTCACAAGATTCTAAACCAGAGAGCCACAGACAAGAAGGAACAGCTACTGGTCGATGGGGAGTACGACCTTCTAGCAATTTTGGATACTCTGCAATAAACTTGTCAGTAGTTCCACAACATCCACCTACGATATTTATCAGATTTTCATCAAGAAATTCTGCAACTTCGGAAGCCATGTGCTCGGGTGTTTCATCGTATTCCCCTAAAGAATTGGGCAATCCTGCATTGGGATACACAGAGATGTAGTAGGGGGCCCTTGCCGCGAGATTTTCAAGGAATGGCTTCATATCTTTTGCACCAAAAGAGCAGTTCAACCCCACAGAGAAGATAGGCATCGTACTGAAAGATGCCAAAAAGGCCTCGAGTGTCTGCCCAGAAAGGGTGCGCCCACCTTTGTCCGCAACTGTAACGCTGAGCATGATAGGAACTTCTCGTCCCTTCATACTCATCGCTGCTTGCGCTGCAACTACCGCTGCTTTTGCATTTAATGTATCAAAGACTGTCTCAATGAGAATGGTGTCGACACCTCCTTCAAGTAAAGCCTCGATTTGCTCTTGATAGGCTATCGCCAGTTCATCAAAATGTAAAGTTCTGAGCGCTGGGTCATTAACATCTGGACTCAGAGAGCAAGTCTTATTGGTTGGACCAACAGAACCTGCAACGAAGCGTGGCTTTTCGGGAGTTGCATAATTATCTGCACATGTGCGTGCCAATTGTGCCGCAGCAAAATTTATTTCTTTTACCAACGATTCACAATGATAGTCGGCCAAGGAAATACTTTGACTGTTAAATGTACAAGTCTCGATGATGTCTGCACCAGCCTCTAGATAACGTGTATGGATTTCTCGTATCACTTCGGGACGACTAAGCACTAATAAATCATTATTGCCACGCTGCTGTCCAGGCAAGTGCGCAAATCGTTCACCACGAAAGTCTGTTTCAGACAATCCGTATTTTTGAATCATGGTACCTAAAGCACCATCTAAAATAAGTATTCTATCTTTTACAGCTTCTTTAAGCCCCATATCTATGTCCCTTTAAAACTCTATCCATTTCCCTACGTCCTTCTTTCTCTTTCAAAGTTTCACGCTTGTCGTATTCCTTCTTACCACGACAAAGGCCGATTACTAATTTGGCACGACCATTGTCGTCGATAAATAGGCGTAAGGGAACTATCGTTTGTCCAGGCGATTTTGTTTCTTCTGCCAAATTTCTGATTTCCTTCTTATTAAGAAGGAGTTTACGATCACGACGTATTTCGTGACGATTAAAAGAGCCAAAACTATATTCAGCAATGTACATATTTTTGACCCAAATTTCATTATTGCTAATAAAGCAAAACGTATCAACAAGACCTGCTTTTCCCGCACGGATACTCTTAATTTCTGTGCCAGTTAAGACAATCCCCGCAGTATATTGATCTATAATAAAATAATCGTGTTCTGCTCGCTTATTTTTTATATTTATCCTCGATGAAACAATTTTTTTTCCTGCCATTTCTTTATTTTATGATAGTAACAAAGTTTGCGAGGTGTTCGTCTACATAATAAGCCACTCCATCAACATAGGATTCTTCATTTTCCACAAATTCGTCATCTAAGTCATCATAGTGTGGAAATTGTTCAAAAAGAGCCATGAATTCTTCATCACTACATTCGCGTGTGAGTTCCTCCACATCTTGCTCAAAGAGCTTTCGACCCTTGTAAACCAACTTTGAGAGATCGTGAAGCCCCCAAAGTCGCAAAGCCTTAGCAAAGGGATTGAGAAAGATAAAAGGACCATATCCATTATGAATCAACTGTACAAAACCACCATCCATGACTTCTTCGTGTAAGATCTTAAAGCCATAGAGAGTTATTTGATCTGCATTTAATTGCGCCATCGTCTCTGCAGTAAGTTCATTATTCACTGAAGCGCAAATGGCATCAATTACCAATGCGAGAAACTCATCAGATCCTTTGCTAGCTGCTTCACGCAAAGCAGCATCTGTAACTGTTACCTCATTCATATTAGTGCAAATATACAAATTTAGGATGAATGTGGTAATATTACTATCTTTTTTCGACAATAGTACAATGTTCCCTACTTAATTTTCTAGTCACTAACATATTATAAATGAGACTTATAATACTACAATGGAGACGATAAAAAATACAATACTCGGATTTGAAAATATCTTTATTGTATCAGCTGACACAATAAAGATATTCCAAAATGGAATAAGGATATTTTTAGGCCTCAATATACTAGTTATTTCATAACCAAAAAGTACGATAAAACCTCCAAGCTCCTCTATCTATTAATCTTAAATAACAACATAGCAAAAATAGGGAGGGATACAGTTTTAGATTGCGAGTCTTGATAGCGCTACTTTGCTGCTTTTCTCCAGCTTTTTCTAATTCTCGGGAGAGAATTAACTCCTTAGCAGCAAGAGCTCTTCGCTCAGAACTTGTCAAAGGAAGTGAACTAACAGCAAAGAGAGCTGGTTGAAGTAGGGGATAAGTAGTGCCCAGTGAAGGGCCTGTTAAACTATCTGGATGCTGATGAATACGATGATATGATTTCTTCAGCCAAGTTGTTTTCAGTCCTTTCTTGAGCAGACGTACGCCCAATTCCCAGTCATTCCATTTTGGGAGATTTTCGTTCCATTCTCCTGCACTGATTAAAGCCGATTTGCGAAGAAGCATACTTTGAGTAGAAAGCATGCCCGTTAAAATTTGATCGCGTACACGATCCGAAAAACTTGTATATCTCACTTTCGCTACACCTGTAGGGAAAATCATTAGTGTAGGAGCAGCAACGATATCATTATTATGTAGATAGGGAAGAGCATCATCTAAAAAATCAGCAGAAATTTCATCGTCATCATCAAAGAAATAGACAAAATCTCCATGCGCAGCATGAAGCCCACAATTACGAGCCTTACAAGCTCCAATTGTGGGCTCAGTAAGAAGTATTGTAGCCACACCTTTTCCTACTATATCGTGAAGGAAATGCTCTACAAACTCCCGAGATTTATCCTCTGAAGCATTGTCTACAAAGATTAGTTCGATCGGTCGATATTTAATGCGACGAAAGGATGCTAAGCTCCGTTGAATGTATTTTTCTCGGTTTCTAAACGGAATAATTATCGATATTAGCGGATTAGAGATGCCCATATTGTATGTAATGGATACCTTGAATCATATCTTCAAAAAACTTCATGCGTTGCTGCAGTGGAAGTTTGTCGTATTGCATGGCTTTTTTGAGGCATCGTAAGCGGGCACTCCATGGGCCGTAAATGATACAAAGGACTGCTCCTTTAGAGCGTCGAACAGCTGCGTTTATTAAGAAATGTTTTCCTGTTGTATCCGCATTTGTTTCAACAATCACTTCTGGTAAAAATATGATTTTCAAACCTTTTTTATATGCAGAGTGAAGAAAAACTTCTTCTTCTCCACAAGCTAAATACTGTGAACCAAGCCCAAAACGTTCATCAAAAACAGGCAGATTTTGACTCCTACGAAAAGCTATTTCCCAAGAACTAAAGAAAGAGCCTTTTGGACGTTTTGCATAAATAAAAGGTTGTTCTGCATAATGCTTTATCTCTTTACCTTCTGCATCCACAGCCTTAAAACATATAATATCTGCTTTTGGATATGTTCTAAATTTCTTAATGATATTTTGCAGATTCTCTGCCTTATATTTTGTGTCATCATCAGAAAGGAGAAGAATATCGCCTTGAGCATTCTTGAGAGCATTATTACGATTGGCTGCTAAGCCGCGCCCTTCTAGTGTGATCACACGAACATCGGGGCGATTGAGTTCTTCAGGCAAACCAATACTAACAGTACCAGTTTGTTGCCATGATACTAAATAGCGAACGTTCTCTATCTGAGGTAATAAGATGTTAGGCACACGACGTACACCTTCATTTATCGTGCAAATCAATAATTCTAAAATCATAAGAAAAATCTCCTTTATTCACTTTTTCGCATATAGGCAATTCCCTCTAACAAGTGTCGGAAGAATGGATTAAAATGGCACATACGCTTTCTTGCAGAGCGCCAAGCAAATTGCAGACTTTTAATCCATGCTTTATACCCGTATTTATAGTAGAGTATAGCACCGTAGCTACGTTGAACGCCTGCATCGACATATATCATAGACTTTTTGAGCAGAGTAGAAGTTTCCACAATTTTAATGGGGAAATACTTCATTTTGAAACCAGCCTTTACAGCATCTTCCATCCATATTTCTTCTTCGCCACATGTAAGAAATTTTGTACCTAAACCAAAACGTTCGTCAAAGCGTATTTTGCCTTGAACAGCCTCTCTGCGGCAAACCATCTCAATAGCTGAAATAATATAATCTTTAGGCATTGCGGTAAGGGATTGCTCATTATCTGGATAAGATTTAAGTAACTTACCTGTATAGGTACTGGCTCTAAAGAATGCTATATCTAAATTTGTTTCTTTCTTGAATATTTCGAAGATAGTATTAAAAGTATCTTCCGTAAAATGAGTATCATCGTCCGCATACATGAAAAATTCTGCTGTAGATTTTTCCATTGCCAAATTTCTATTAGCAGATAACCCTTGCCCATTATATTTATACAATGTAACATCTTCTCGCTGGGAAAGAGACTCAGGTATTAAGTCTAGGTAACGTTCATCTGTATACTGATAAGATACAATATAATGGACATCTGAGCGAGGAGGAAGCATAACTTCATCAACGCGAACAATACCTTTGTTAAGGGAACAAATCAGAACATCTATGGACATGGTCAGAGATTTTTTAATCGTTGTAATTATTTATCATTTGAGAAATATACATTGCTTCGTCATCTGTCAATACAGGGCTGATTGGGAGACTAACTTCTTGATTCGCAATATTTTCAGATTCCTTAAATGTCAAAGAGTTGTAGAAAGAAAATGACTTCTGCTTATGAACAGGTATGGGATAATGGCACAAAGTTTCTATTCCTTTTTCTATAAGATAAGTTTGAAACTTCTTTCTATTATCTACCAAAACAGGAAAAATGTGATAAACGCTATCCTCATCTGCATATTGAGGTAAGACAACAAAAGGGTTTTTAATATAGGACTTATATATATGCGCTATATGGCGGCGATGTTGGTTATCTTCGTCAAGCTTTTTTAATTTAAGTAAAAGGACCGCAGCTTGTATCTCGTCTAAGCGACTATTAACTCCTTGAATGACATGTTTATATTTTTCTTTAGATCCATAATTAGCATACATTCTTACTCGTTCTGCCAAATAAGAATTATTTGTGACCACAGCACCACCATCACCTAAAGCACCTAAATTTTTGCCTGGATAAAAGCTAAAAGCTGCAGCGTCACCTGCCGCCCCAATTCTCTTTCCCGAGAAAAATCGCCCCCCATGGGCTTGAGCTGCATCTTCAATTATTTGCAATCCATTATCTACTGATATTTTTCTCAGGCTTTCAACATCACAAGAATTCCCATACAGATGGACAGGTAAAAGAGCTCGGGTTTTTTTTGTAACTTTTGACGAAAGTAATTCTGGAGTAATTGTATAATGGAAAGAAGAGACATCAGAGAATACAGGAGTAAGATTCGCACGTACAATGGCTTGTGCACTGGCAATAAACGTCATGGCTGGGACTATAACCTCTGCTCCATCTTCCCAATGATAAAGATCTTTCATCGATTGCAAAATCAATGTCAATGCATCTAAACCATTTCCCACACCAATACAATGCTGAACACCAATAAAATTGGCAAAAGCATCTTCAAAAGCAGATAGTTTTGTTCCATTCAAATACCAGCCAGAGTTTACTACATCTTCTATGACAGAGGACAAATCTGGCTGAAATTTTTGTGATATTTTCTGTATGTCTAAGAAGTTAATCATTTAGGTTTATCTCATATTTGTCGTAACAAATTCCCCTACCACCAAAGCCTTCTTTCTGAAAAAGTAGACCTTCATTTAGATAGTGTCCATCTTGTTCCGTAGAAATTCCAAAATCAACATATCTGAAACCTTCTTTCTGTGAAATCTGAATTAAATGATAGAAAAGAAAATCAAGAGCCCCTTTGTCCCGGCCTTCTTCTGAAGCCGCAATATACTGAATATGATTGACTTTTTTTGTTTTATATTGAACACAGCCTGCGACAACATTATCTGCTTCCCGAACAAGAGCCAACTGTATATTTTGAGGAAAATGTTGTACAAGTAAAAGTATTTCCTCCAAAGAATGTACTGGTAGTGTGTTATGATATGAAAGAAGAACCTTCTCTAAAATAGTCCAAAATTCGGAATAATAGGATAGGGGAGCATTCAGCATTAACTCTAAAGATGATTGTTGTGCCATTTTAACTTTCCGCTTCCGTAACTTACTAAAAGAAAGAGGATTTCTCAAATCAACTACAGAAGACAAACCACGTGATAGTAGTTTTGCTCCAAAACGAAAAAGCCAATACAGCTCCTCCTCACATGGATAATTATGATAAATATATGGAATTGTTTTAAGATGCAGTAAATCAGCACCTAGATGCTTATAATATCTTCGAATTTCTTCCCACATTTTTCCTATATCCATAGCAGTGGCTTCATAAGAGAGAAGAAGAGATCCATAGGTTAAACCTCCATGAGATACAACAAGTTTTTCAGATTCAACATAATTTGCAGGAAATAAAGCAATAGGAATATTTTTTGCATTCCTAATGAGCAGAGAAGAATCAGAGAAGCGGTCTTTATGATAATCCATATAATCACGTAGAAATAAGAAAGTACCATTTTTAGAACCTTCTACAAATTGATCCCAAAGATCTTTATCTGTGGATTTATATGGACTAATCTTCATTATTTTTTAATAATCTCTGAAAAAGAATCCCAGTCATTAATATAACCTGTTTCATCGTACGCCTCTGAGGCAAAGCAAATGCAGACGCAATCAGAACTGAATTTTTCTAACTTGCACCAAACAAAAGGACAAATAAGTAAGCCTTTATTCGGACTGTCCAACTTATATTCTTTAGAACCATCTTTATCTATTAAAGTAATATTAAGCGAACCTTTCACAGCAACTAGAACTTCAGAGCATGTTCTATGAGCATGTAAACCACGAACTTGTCCTTCTGGTACGTTATAAATCCAAAATACTCGTTGAACATTAAACGGCAGAACAGATTCTACATTGTCAATAATCGCCAAGTTACCTCGGCTATCAGTTATCGTTGGAATAGTTATATATTCGTGTGCGAAATCCTTGCAAAGATGGGAGGGCATATTCTTCTATTTCTATCGCAAATATACTAAAATCTATGATATAATGAGTCTTTCTTGATAAAACAAGTACTAAAGGCGATAGATTCTCATACTTATCGTTTAAATTAAACATAATGACAATTATAAAAATATAAATATCTAAATGACGACTGCAATATTTACATTGCTAGACATGCTTGTCATTATATATCATTTGTCAGAAGTTGAAATGAACATTAACAGCACATTGTTCGCAGTAAATAATAAAAAATTTGACACAAGGATTTTAACACAAGTTACTTTCTAGACTGCGAAAAATATCCTTATAGCACTAGAAAATACGATAAGGATATTTGCGAACGCTATAAGGATGTCAGCTGACAGGCTTATTGTATTTTTATAGCATTTACTTTCTTTAGTTAAACGGCGTATACATGGACATATAACTGCAGAAAGTATTTTCGAATACATTTAAAAAGACGATAAGAGCCAAGCTCGTGGCCTAGCTCTCATCGTATTTTGGGGATTTCTTCCAGCGAAGAAAATAATTATTATATTTTACAGAATGCCTTGTGCTATAATAGCATGGGCAACTTTCATGAAACCTGCTATGTTTGCACCGCGAACATAGTTTATATAACCATCTTCTTGTTTGCCATACTGCAAGCACTGAGCATGCACATCTGTCATAATTTGGTTTAGATGCTTGTCTACTTCTTCAGCAGTCCAATATAAATGCATAGCATTCTGAGTCATTTCCAAACCAGAAGTAGCAACACCTCCAGAGTTCACGGCCTTACCTGGAGCAAATGGAGTTTTTTGTTCGATGAAGTAATCGATAGCTTCTGTGGTACAACCCATATTGCTAACCTCTGCAACGCATTTTACGCCATTTGCAACCAATTGTTTTGCATCATTTTCGTTCAATTCGTTTTGAGTAGCACATGGCATCGCTATATCAACTTTTACTTCCCACGGCTTCTTACCTGCAAAGAATGCTGCTTTAGGATATTTTTCAGCATAAGGAGCAACAATGTCATTACCACTGGCACGAAGTTCAAGCATATATTCAATTTTCTCGCCACTTATACCGTCTGGATCGTAAACATATCCATCTGGCCCACTAATAGTTACGACCTTAGCACCAAGTTCTGTTGCTTTCTTCGCTGCCCCCCAAGCTACATTTCCAAAACCACTGATAGCAATAGTTTTATCTTTCACTTCCATACCATAATCGGCCAACATTTGCTTCAAGAAATAGCAAGCGCCATACCCCGTTGCTTCTGGACGGAGGATTGACCCACCAAACTCTTGGCCTTTTCCGGTAAAAGTACCAGTATGCTCGTGCGTGAGTTTCTTGTACATTCCAAACATATAGCCTACCTCACGGCCACCTACACCAATATCACCTGCAGGAACATCCATGTCTGGACCTAGGATCTTGTAGGCTTCTAGCATGAAGCTTTGGCAGAAGCGCATAATCTCTGAATCAGATTTTCCACGTGGTGAGAAATCTGCTCCACCTTTGGCACCTCCCATTGGCAATGTCGTCAGCGCATTCTTAAAAGTTTGTTCAAAGCCCAAGAACTTCAGGATAGAAAGATTAACAGATGGATGAAAACGTACTCCTCCCTTGTACGGGCCAATAGCATTATTGAATTGAACGCGATAACCTAAGTTTACATGTACCTCTCCTGAATCATCGGTCCAAGGAACGCGGAATGTCAGAATTCTGTCAGGTTCAACTAAGCGCTCGATAAGTTTCACGCGCTCAAACTCAGGATGCTGATTGTAAACATCTTCAATAGAAAGTAATACTTCCTTTACTGCCTGGAGATATTCTTTTTCTCCAGGATGCTTAGCCTCTAGGGCTTGCATAATTACTTCGGTTTTCATAATTATAAAAGTGGTTAATGATTAGAGTTAATAACTGTCTTTTAAATACTATGATTTTGCAAATGTAAAGGAGAATTCCGATAATCCAAAATTTTTCAGTAGGAAAAATCAGAATTTATCCAAGAATAACCAACTTTTCCTAAAAAAATGTCAGCTGCATTTGTTCTATATTATTTGCTAAACTTCACTATATGCCAAGTGATACTTCTAAGTTTTTTTTGAAATATTCCAAGGTTAATGTAACTTCGCATATAAAATTATTGTCATTATGAATCAGAAATTCAGTACGTTTCAAAGAAGCTTGCCAGCTTGTATGGTTGATGCATGGAAAATCTTTACACTTAATTGGAAAGCATTCTTTAGTTTTCAATTCCCCTTCTTATTATTGTCGGGACTGAGTGCAGCTCTTTTTATATACAATCTTCTTAAGCTTTACAACACATTATTATTACCTACTTTCACTCTTTATGAAGAAGGTATTCCCCTACCCCACATCCTAGAACAAGTTCAATATCCAGGGACACAAAGTATTATTACCCTCACTCTCTCTTTAATATTCTATTTATTAGGTTATTTATTTTCAAAAGGAAAACTACTTACTCAAATAAAAGAATATAAGGAATCAAGAAAATTTCCGAAAAGAAAGAGTTTTCGCTACCTAAAAGAAATAGGGACATTAGGAACGTCTACTTTGGTCATTTCGTTTGTATATCTCTTGGTAGCTTGCATTATAAGTGGAGTTTTTTGTGCACTTGCTTTAAGAGTAAGTCTTTGGTTTCTAATTTTACCCCTACCTATATATTTATATATAAGTATTTCCCTTTATCGTGCAAAAGTGTTTAAAGCAATCGGAAATGTATCAACAAGCAATAGTATTATACAAGGCTTATTCAGAATCAAAGGATGGAGTAAGAGTTCCCTGCTGATTTTTATATCAGGTATTCCTATCTGTCTTGTTCTACTAATACTTAATACTCCTGTTTTAACATTAGCTTTATCATCAGTAGCCTACGCCAAAGCAGAAATATTAAGAGAAAGTGCCAGCCAAAGTACTACTTTTACCTTTGTATTTATCGGAACAGCCACTTTTTCTTTTACGCTTTCTCGTTTTGCTATAGAATTCCAGTATTGGATGCTTGCCTTACAACTCTTGCCTAAAAACAGTCATTAGGAATAGATCTTCTATAGACGGCAGTGGAGTATAATTAGAAGAATCGTAACAAACTGCATTAGTATTACAATAAAAGGAATACTTATTCCAAGTATTCCTTTTATAATTGAAAACTATTTCCCATAATCTTTGGGAACCTTTATAAGTGCAGCAGCTATAAAGGTTAAAGGTGTTAGGCTACACACTAGGATAAAGAAGTTGAGATATCCTATCTTTTCTTGTAACCAACCACTTAACAAACCTGGTAACATCATACTAAGCGCCATAAAACCTGTGCAAAAAGCATAGTGAGCAGTTTTAGAAGGTCCTTGAGCAAAATATATCAAATAGAGCATGTAAGCAGTAAATCCAAAACCATAACCACATTGCTCTAAAAAAACTAGTACATTTATCAAAATAAAATTATCTGGTTGATAATAAGCCAAGAATATATATACCAGATCAGGAATGGTAATACTTAGTACCATTGGCCAAAGCCATTTCTTAAAACCACCTTTTGCTACTACAACGCCGCCTATAATTCCTCCTAAGAGCAAGCCGATTACTCCAACTGTGCCTTGTAAGAAACCTATTTCACTTGTAGCCAGCCCCAAACCTCCTTTATTTACAGGATCAACATAAAAAAATGGACAGATTTTTGTAAGAAGTGCCTCAGGTAGTCGATACAACAGCATAAATAGTATGGCGATACCAATACCTGGTTTTTTGAAGAAACTAACGAAAGTTTGAAAAAATTCAGTCAATTGATTTGTATCGAATTTTACCTCTCTACTTCGATCATCAAGGGGACGCGGCAAAATAAATGCGTGCCAACAATAAAGTAAAGTAAAAATAGTAGCAGCAAGAAAGAAAGTATAACTCCATGCCTTCGAAGGACTGCGAGTATATGCTTCCAGTGCACCTGCAAAAATAGTTAAAATGCCTTGACCAGCTATTGTCGATACGCGATAAAAAGTACTGCGCACACCTACATAAAGACTCTGGTCATGCTGATTGAGGGCAATCATATAGAAACCGTCTGCAGCTATATCATGAGTTGCGCTACTGAAAGCCATCAGCCAAAAGAAGCACAAGGTCCATTGCACAAAATGTGGAACGGGAATTGTGAAAGCAACACCAGCCATAGAACTTCCTAAAAGAAGTTGCATGATAAGAATCCACCAACGCTTCGATTTCAGCATCTCAACAATAGGACTCCAAAAAGGTTTAATAACCCAAGGAAGATATAACCATGAGGTGTAGAGAGCAGCATCCGTATTAGAAAGTCCTAAACGCTTATACATAAAACAAGCTAAGAAGGTTACCAATATATTAGGAATACCTTCGGCAAAATAGAGCGAGGGAATCCAAGCCCAAGGATTACGTTTTTTATTATTCTGGCTCATCAATAAATCTTTTTTAGCTTTGTATTACGATAATAGTGGGAAAGAATAGAAGTATATTTATAACCCTTCTCACTCATGGCAGCTGCACCTATCTGGCACATCCCTACTCCATGTCCCCACCCGGCTCCAGTCAGCGTGAAATTACCAGAATTATCTTTGTCCACAACAAACGCGCTACTATAAAGATGACTTTCAGATAGAACTCTTCTAATTTCTAATTCCTTTCCAATTATCATCGACTTATTGGTGCCTACAATTTGAAGCTTCTTGAGACGGCCACTTGCACCTCGCTCTACAGGTATCAGATCAAGAATTTCTCCAAAATTCTCTCCTGTTTTCTTGTTTACTAAAGTTGATAGCTCTTCTCTTGTATAGCAAATAATCCAACGATAGAAATCAGAAGTTTCTTGGTCGTATGAGTTTAATACTTGTTGCAAAAGTTGCCTGTCATTGGTGTTACAGAAAGCTGCTGGTGATTGTCTAATCCACTTATCAGCATTCTCCTCTATTCGTAAATCTGGAATAGTTGAATCTTCTGAATCACGAATAGCTTGAAGATAAGTTACATCTTCATCGTTCCAACAAGTATCAAATGTTTCAGAAATCCCACCACAACATTTAGAAAAGCGTGCATCACAAATCTCGTCCTCACTGGTTAGTACTAAACCATGAGTTTCATCAATAGCACGCGACACAGCCTCTGCTACTTCACGTGTTATACCTTGATATCGCTGGCAATGGTCATCGGCACAAACATCAAAGAGTGTATGATCTTCACGATCATACCAACGAATGTATTCATCATTCTTACGCTGGAAAGAAAAGAAGTTGCTATTCGTTTCTCCATTCTTCTGTCTCTTTTGCATTTGAAAGAAAAGCCAGCTACGGGATACTACTGCATGGGCCTTCAAAAGTTCCAAAGAAGAGGTTGCACTCATTTCCGAAGAGATAACACTACGAAGATAATCCTCTACGGGCAGTTCATTGATAACATATATTTTGTCCTCGTGAACCAATAGTCGTAGTTTTCCCCGAAAAGTTTGAGCTTCTTGGCGTTCCCAATGGAAGTTGACACCAATAGTAACATCTCGTAGAGTGAAACTTGCCTCCTCTTCAATAGGCGTAAAAGTCAATTCACTATAAAGATTCCCATTCCAAAAAATTCCTCCATTTTCGCAAGTGGCCACTTGCAATCCTTCTTCATTTCTCCCTTTTGCCATATAAGGAGCATTTAGGACAAAGCGGATTTTATTTCCACTACAGATTCCCACACTTACCTGCGGATCTACTGTTCGGTTTGAATTTGAATGAGAAGAAGTTCTTTCTGTACGTTGTAATTTGGCATTCTGTAAATGCTTCGCTATGCGTTCCAGTTCCTTTTCTGTAGCAGCCACTTCTCTTAATATTTCGCATGCTTTCTTTGCCGTCATTCGGTCGAAATCCTCCTTACGAGGTGTAATAATTAGTCCTCCCATATCTACCGAACCAGGAGAAACAATGAACAGGCTTTCTCCTTCTGCATAATAGCAATCTGGACGATGTTTGCGCCGCAGAAAAACGACACTTACGAGTCGCTCTTCTAGAATAGGAGTTCCCTTTTCCTTCCACGTCAAGACATTCACATCGGGCTCTTTCATCTCTGCCTCAATGGGGAGGACATCAAAAAGTTTATTTGTGAGGAAGTTTTCACCTACGTGTTCACCCACAATAACAAAACCAGGGCAAGCATATTCCCTCAATAAGTAAATTCCTGCTTGCGTAGCAGAATAGCCATGATCTTGCAGCTCAGATTCATCAAGAGGTGTAGCAGGCCAAATTTTTCGTATCTTTGAAGAGTAGAACTTCCAATCTCTCTCAATAGGTATAATTCCTTTTCCGCCTGCTTGCAAATGAGCATGATCAGGAGCAGAAGCTCCACAACGCGGACCATTATAGAAAACTACAGTATCCTCAAGTTCCCACGCTATTTGATTCATGACGTTCCTCAACGAAGAAAATGTTTGTGGCAAATGATGCCGCATGGGAATCGTTAGATGTTGAGGGAGTATTGGAAATGGATTTACCAAAATCTGAAATTTCCCTTCTATCGGAAGAGATATTTGTTCTGATGGTCGATTTTCTTTGCAAAGAAAGCATTGACGTGCTTTGATTGTTTTCTTATCTATCTTTGCACCCGTTGAAACAATACGGCAAGGATTAAATTGGACAGCAAGTGAGGAATCACCAATAGACAGCTCTTTTGTCTCGACAGAATCAAGTTCACTAAATCTCTCTTTAATTTCTTGCCAACTCTCCAATTGCTGATGGAAAAATTCGGTAACTTCTGAAGCATCAACAGGATGGTTACGAGTTGCATTGAGAGAGCGACGAGCTCTAAGTTCCATAGTGCGCAGCGAATCTTTATAGAGATTATTTTTATTCACTTGCTCTACACTTAAAGCCGCATCACTATTTCCTTCCCAACGGCGGCATAAATAAAGTTCATCGTAAATACGACCGATACGATAGTGGCGTGAAATGGTTAAGCCTAAAGCATAATCCTCACCATAAGAAGTATTAGGGAAACCTATTCTGCGCAGAAGATCAGTTCGAAAAGCACGTGGCGCTCCAAGTCCATTGATACGCAACGCATTATTACGACCATTGTCGGGAGTCCATTCCTTATGGTCAATAAGTCCTGGAGGCAGAGTATTTAACTGAAAGTTGACCATGCGATAGGAACCTATGACCATTGCTGCTTTCTGCTTTTGGAATGCCTTTACGATGCGTTCTAACACATCTGTAGAACTATACAAATCATCAGAATCTAATTGTACAGCGTAGCGGCCGCAGTGTGCATCACGTATTGCAAAATCCCAACAACCGCCAATTCCTAGATCTTTGCGTTCGGGGATAAGATGCACCACTCTCCCATCATTGGTGAAAGTAGCTATGACTTCTGACGTACCATCAGTAGAATGGTTATCTACTACAATTATATTATAATCAAAATCTGCTTCTTGAGAAAGAACGCTCTGAATTGCATCACAAATAGTTTTAACACGATTGCGCACAGGAATAATAACACTTGCTTCTACAGGGAAGTCGCTATTCTCTTCCAAAAATGCAGGTAAGTCATCGAATTCATCAGCAGGGAGGAATGCACCAACACTGCGAAGATGCTCTGTACAAATACGCTCATTTTCTAATTGTACTTCTCTATTTTTTGGATCAACATAGTCAAACTGCTTAACTCCACTAGCACGCGAATCTGTTTCGGTGACAGAGTAGAGATACTCTTTCAAATGAAAGATAGATCCATATCTGCTTAAATAGAGGCGGAGAGCATAAAGAGCCGAAAATCTGTAGCGCGGACAACTATTGCCATTAGAAAAGAAAGATTTTAGTAAGTCTGTACGAATCAGCCATAGTGGACCAAAATCGAAATCGTCACGCAAAGCTCCTTCTTGATAATCTATTACAGGATGAGGCTGTGTATCATCGTAGCGATCAGAATAGATCATAGCTGCCTGTGTTTCTTCTGCAGCTTGGATCATTCGCTCAACGCACCGATATCCCAACGTTACTTCTTTATCCGAAATATAAAGGAGGGAATATTTACTTTTGGCTTTTAAAGCCACAGCCTTCAAAGATTTCGTAGATCTTAACAAGTCATGGAAATCCACAGCCTTAAAGATATCAATATTCTGCATAGCCATAAAGTATCATAAATATAGCTGCAAAAATAAGTAAAAAATCGTAATAACTCAGGCTCTTTAAGCTTTGACACTATAACTGTTCTCATGTCTGTATCAAGAGAGCCTAAATAGTGTCTGATTATTTCTGCATAGAATATTATCTCATTCAAAAAAATAGAATACTATTATATTTTTAAACGCTATTAGTTCACTAAAAAATATAATAAAATATAATATAAGTAGTGTATTTTGTTGAATAAAAAAAGAAAAAGGCTCGAAACCTTAGAGTTTCGAGCCTTTTCCCTTAAAGTCTGTACTTCTTATTAATTAGAAATTGTAGTTGAGACCGAATTGGAGAGAATTTCCGCTCAAGTTGAAGCCAAAGCCATTCTCCCAAAGTTTGCCTGCAATAGCATCGTCAGAATCACGATAACCAAGGAATCCTACGTGAGCAACGAAGCTCAGCTTCTTATTAAGATTTACAGCAAGACCTGGTTTTACACCTACTTCCCATGCGCTAACAGAGCTACCATTCTTAGGTTTTACACTATAGAAACCGAAGCCACCATCAGCAAAGAGGTTTACAGGACCAAATTTCGCAAAAGTGTAACGTGCATAAGGAGATACGTTAATAGCATTCACTTTAGAACCGCTATTGTAATTGTGTTGGAAACCGATGTTAGTACCAATAGCCCACTGCTTAGAAAGCGTATAACCTACTTCCGGTTGAAGAGTAAAATTAGTGTGGTTAGCGTCAGAATTACGCCAAAGACCTACTTCACCACCAACATAAACCTGTGCACTAGCAGCAACTGTCGCTACTGCGAGAACGAGCGTCAAAAATAACTTTTTCATACTTTAATTGCTTTAAAATTTACACAATATGTAGTTTGATTGTGCAAAGGTAAATATGTTCGATCTGTAAGAACAAATAAATTAAAGTTATTTTGCTTATATTCGGCAACTTTGCAAATTATAGTTTTCAAAATAGACTATTTTCCAGATAAATCAGTAAAATAAATTGATAAACACTAATAAAGAGAATGCTCTACTGGATTAAGATAATAGTCTCCCCCTATCCATTTTGTAAATGCTATTTCTTCTGTCAGCGGAAAATAGCGGACAAGTTTTTTATTTTCAAAAATGAGTATTTGATTATGTCGTATAGTTCCATTCGGAAGATGAAGGCGACTTACTCCTATTTGCTCCATACTTACTTATTTAAAGTGATTTTGCTTAGAATGCTCTTTATCAATATTTAGAAGACTGTCCTGAATATATTGCTCTGAGCTTTTAGTTTTATTACTCTCTGAGCTGTCCGCCTTTGATTCTCTATGCTCTTTTTGAGTCTTATCCTCTCGCTTAGGATTAACGCAGAATAACATAGGCTGAGAAATGACAAGAAGTTTAGGACGAGCCGCCCATGTAACAACTTGGTAAACAAATCCACTAATGGAGCGAATGGGAACATCACCAACCCACATACTTAGGGTCTGCTCGCCGCTATCGTAGACGTTACGCGTCATCACTACGGTAGAATCATTAGCATAATGAATAGTGAGATTAAGAATGGCCGATTTCTCTCCTTCATGATAAACCCATTGAGTGTAAAAGCGCATTATCAGTTGACTTCCTGCTTGGACTGTAGAATTCAGTGGAATATTAAAATCTAAATGGTTTCTACCATTGGCACTAAGTAAGTTGAATGAATTGCCACTCCACACCATTGTAGTATCAGCTCCTGCAATAAGATGTCCGACTCCAAGTTTTGAAGAGTTTGCAGAAGAGCCAAAACGATCATTCAGCTTTTGGTATATTTTATAGAGTTCATCTGCATGGCGAGAATAATACTCCATAGATTTATCGAAGTCAGCTTCCGTTATATCATATTTTTTGAATACCGCTTCACTATAAAGCTGTGTATTATAGTCAGCACTATCAGAGAGCTGCCCCATTGCTTGCGCAATGTGATAGTCATATAGTATCTCTTCCATCTTTGATGGTGAGAGAATATCTTCAGGTGCCTTATTGTGACAACTGCTAAAAAAAAATATTGTCAAAAGACAAATACTGAAACAAACCACTTTCATTGCTGCAAAAAACATTAAAAATGAACACTTTATTCTTTTTATGGCTTTGTATGAAAGAAGCGTGAATAGAAAAGAAGCAAAGCAATAGCACCACAAGAAATGCTACTATCTGCAAAATTAAATATAGCGTTGAAAAAAACTTTTCCTCCTAAAATAGGCATCCACTGTGGCCAGGTAAAGAGAGGGAAATAAAACATATCAACAACCTTACCGTCAAGAAAATGACCATAACCTTGCCCTAAAGGTACTACATGTGCAGTAGGCATATCAAGATCTGCAGGATAGCTCTCTGTAAAGAAAAGACCATATAGGCAGTTGTCGATAATATTGCCCATTGCTCCAGCTATAATCATTGCTAAGCATACTATAAGTCCAAAAGGTAGCTGCTTCTTAATAATTCGAGTTAGTATCCAAAATAAGGGGACAACGGTTATAAGTCTACAAATTGTCAACACCCATGTACCACTGAATGCCATGCCATAAGCCATGCCCTTATTTTCTGTAAAAAAAATCTGAAACCAGGGAGTTATATCGATGTGGTCATGAAGATGCATATTGGTCTTTACCAGATACTTTATTATTTGATCGGCAATCAGTACAAAAAGGATGATGGCCATAGCCACCATCCATCTTTTCCGAGTTGATGCTTGTTTTAGCATAGTTGTATCCATTCCTAACCTTTACGTTGCTGCTCCATCATCTTTCCTTCAATGCTAGTTGTTGCGTGAGGAACAGCACGGAGACGTTCTTTTGGTATTAATTTCCCTGTAACACGACAAATACCATAAGTTTTATTTTCAATCCTAACCAAAGCGGCTTTTAAACCTTGGATAAACTTAAGTTGTCGAGCTCCCATATTGGTAAGTTCCTCTCTTGTATGGGCAGAACTACCTTCTTCTAGAGCCTTATAAGTTGGCATTTCATCGTTTACATCATTGGAATCTTTATTCATTAAAATATCCATAATTTCATCATACTCACGTGTAGCAAGAGCTAATTTCTCTTGAATGAGCTGGCGGAACTCTCCGAGTTCTTCATCGCTGTAGCGCGTCTTGTCTGGCATAGATGTGTTGGGTATTTACTGTTCTTCTCGGATATATATCCACTTGAACTTTAATTTATAAATTTTATAGACTAATAACCCCTCCTACCTTCCCTCATCAGGGGAAGATAGAAAGGATAAGATTTTATGCTTTATCAATGTTCATAATAACTTTGAGCGTATCCAATTCTAAAAGAAATCCATCAACAGAGGGAGAGACAGTAAGAGCATCTGCAAGGACTTGCCCTGCTATGTAGTCAGCATACTTGTTGAGAACTTTTTTCAATATTGGTTCATCCTGGAAAGCGACTTTAATATGATCAGTTATTTCAAAACCACTGTCCTTGCGATAAGCTTGAATACGCTTTACTATTTCACGAGCAATACCTTCTTGACGAAGTTCCTCTGTAAGCTCTAAATCGAGAGCTACCGTCAAGGAACCATCATTGGCAACGGTCCATCCTGGAATATCCTCGCTAATGATTTCAACATCTTGAAGTTCGATAAGAGCAGATTCATTCCCAAGCGGAAGTAAAATGTTACCTTCTCTCTCAAGTGTTGCAATTTCTGCTTGCGACATATTGGCCACTGCAGCAGAAACAGCTTTCATTTGCTTGCCAAATTTCTTACCCATTACGCGGAAATTACATTTCACCGTCTTTTCCAGCATTGAACCTTCAACAAATTCAAGATCCTTGACATTTACTTCGTCCAAGATGAGTTGTTTTACAGCTTCAACAGCTTCTTTCTGTTCTTGATTTAGCGCAGGAATAGAAATTTTTTGTAGTGGTTGGCGAACAATAATGTGTTCCTTCTTGCGAAGACTAAGCACCATTGAGGTGATTTTCTGTGCCATCTCCATACGCGTTTCTAAATCCTTATCAATAAGAGATTCGTCACATACAGGGAAGTCGGTCAAATGAACACTTTGGATATTTCCTGTAGGAGCCGTTAAGTCTTTATAAAGCTCGTCAGAATAGAACGGAGCAATAGGTGCCATCAGTTGGCTAATGGTAACAAGACAAGTATAGAGTGTTTGATACGCGCTGAGTTTATCATCATCAATTTCTCCTGCCCAAAAGCGTTTACGGTTCAAACGAACATACCAATTAGAGAGGTTATCATTTGCAAAAGTCATAATGAGTCGCCCTGCCTTAGTGGGTTCATAATCATCAAGATCTTTTGAAACATTTAGGACAAGTGTATTGAGTTCACTCAGAATCCAACGGTCTATCTCAGGACGCTTGCAAACAGGAACTTGTGGTGCTAATGCATCGAAATTATCAACATTTGCATACATTGAGAAGAAACTATACGTTTGGAAAAGTTTTCCAAAGAACGTACGTGTAATTTCTTTAACACCATCTTCGTCAAACTTCAAATTATCCCATGGAGAAGAATTTGTAATCATATACCAGCGCAAGGGATCAGAGCCATAGTTTTGAATCGCAGAAAATGGATCGATAGCATTACCTAAACGCTTGGACATCTTATTTCCATTCTTGTCAAGAACAAGTCCGTTAGAAATGACATTTTTGAAAGCAACACTGTCGAATACCATTGTAGCTATGGCATGAAGCGTGAAGAACCAGCCACGTGTTTGATCTACACCTTCTGCAATAAAATCAGCAGGAAAAGCTGTTTGACTGTCTATTGCCTCTTTATTTTCAAAGGGATAATGAGCCTGAGCAAATGGCATTGCACCAGAATCAAACCAAACATCTATCAAGTCTTTCTCACGATAGAGAGCTTTTCCTGTTTCAGAAACAAGTACTATATTATCTACATACGGGCGATGTAAATCAATAAGATGATAGTTGTTCTCGCTATAATCGCCGGGAACAAAGCCTTTATCTTTAAGAGGATTAGACTTCATAACTCCTGTTCGGACACTCTTTTCTATTTCATCATAAAGCTCTTGAATTGAACCTATACATATTTCTTCATCGTCATCATTTCTCCAAATAGGAAGAGGAGTACCCCAATAGCGAGAGCGACTAAGGTTCCAGTCATTCAAATTCTCCAGCCACTTACCAAAACGGCCTGTACCAGTAGATGTAGGCTTCCAAAGAATTGTTTCGTTTAGTTCAGACATACGGTCCTTATAGGCCGTTGAGCGAATAAACCAGCTATCTAATGGATAATACAAGATAGGCTTATCTGTACGCCAACAATGCGGGTAATTATGTACATGCTTCTGAATGCTGAAAGCTAAGCCTTCCATCTTCATTTCCATGCAGATCACAATATTCAAATCTTCTGCTTTTTCAGAAGCCTTTGAATCCCATACACCACCGACATTAAATTTCGGATCATAAGCATTCTTTACATAATCACCTGCATGGCGACTATATAAACCTTTATTAACACATGCACTAATAAAGTTATTATCAAGCTCCTCCAATACATAATACTTACCTTCTAAGTCTACCATTGGGCGAGTTTCACCTTTCTTATTTATAAGGAAGAGAGGAGGAACACCTGCTACATTGGCAACTTGAGCATCGTCAGCACCAAAAGTACTAGCAATATGCACAATACCTGTACCATCCTCAGTTGTAACATAATCACCCAAGATGACGCGGAAAGCACAATCTGCCATTTCTACAAATTCATCTTTCCCATTTTCTGCAGTAAATTTCTTATCAGGATGCGTAGCTGCGTAATCAAGAACATATTGAGGAGCATGCTTGTCCACTTTCTGACAAGGACGAACCCAAGGCATTAATTGGAGATAATGCATACCCTCAAGTTCTATTCCTTTCCATGAGCCTAGAATACGATATGGAAGCACCTTATCACCTTTTTCATAGATGTTAATATCTGCTTCTGCACCTTCAGGCTTAAAGTAAGCTGCAACAAGATCACGAGCCATAACAAGACTCACTCTCTCTGCAGTGTAAGGATTATAAGTCTGAACACAAACATACTCGATTTGTGGGCCAACACAAAGAGCTATGTTAGAAGGCAAAGTCCAAGGAGTTGTTGTCCAAGCAATAAAAAAGGGTTTCCCCCACTCCGTCATTTCGGGTTTGGGATCAACAATACTAAATTGGGCTGTTACTGTTGTATCTTTTACATCGCGGTAACAACCTGGAAGATTCAACTCATGACTTGAAAGACCTGTTCCTGCAGCGGGGCTGTAAGGTTGAATCGTATAGCCTTTATAAAGAATATCTTTTTTATAGAGCTCTTTGAGCAGCCACCACAACGTCTCTATATATGAATTCTCGAACGTAACGTAGGGGTGTTTCATATCTGCCCAATATCCCATTTGACGCGTAAGTTCTTCCCACTCGGAAGTAAACTTCATAACGTTCTTACGACATTGAGCATTATAATCTTCAATTGATATTTTCTTACCAATATCAACCTTGGTGATGCCTAATTCTTTTTCTACGCCAAGTTCTACAGGAAGTCCGTGAGTGTCCCAGCCAGCTTTACGCTCCACTTGGAAGCCTTTCATTGTCTTATAGCGACAGAACATATCCTTAATGGTGCGCGCCATAACGTGATGAATACCGGGGTGACCATTTGCCGAAGGAGGACCATCATAGAAGACGAAGGATGGATTCCCTTCTCGTAATTCGATACTTTTATGGAATAAGTCCGAATTATCCCAATCTTTCAAAACCTCTTGATTAACCTTATAGAGATCTAGTCCTTTATGTTCTCTAAATTTCATATAGACAAAACATTTTTTTGATTTGCGAAATTAGTACAATCACAGCAAAGTACAAAGTTTTTTCTTGGAAATCCCCAACTTATCCGTGCATAATATTTTGATAGTAAGAGAAAGCCTATAAACTTCTATTTTTATTGTTAATAGCCTTTAAATTTAAAATCTCGATCCTTATTTTTCTCAAACCAAGGATGTATGAGAATCAAATAGATAGCAAAAAGTATAGCCAATA
This sequence comes from Alloprevotella sp., assembly GCF_057240785.1. Taxonomy (NCBI): domain Bacteria; kingdom Pseudomonadati; phylum Bacteroidota; class Bacteroidia; order Bacteroidales; family Prevotellaceae; genus Alloprevotella; species Alloprevotella sp. The sequence continues at coordinate 32,004 of NZ_DBHHRH010000003.1, forward strand.
GAACAAACGAAATATAAATTATGCTATTATTATTTATGGTAATTCCTGCAATAACACCTACGGCAAAACCTAGACGCCAACCTAAGAAATGCGTATTCTGAGAAGTACCACGTTGACAATGTCCTGAAAGTTTTAAGAAATACATCAAAAGACGAGCCGAAAGCAAACCTGTGCCAATACCAAAAAGCAAAAAAGAAGCAGAATGTACTATAGCAAGTGGGTGCAAGAAGAGTAATAATGCACCTAAAATGAAAATAACTCCACTCACAAATTCTGCACGCGTATCAGCATCTGCAAACACCACTTTCTGAAGCAATAATGAAATTAGAAACCCTCCTCCAAGATATAAGGCGTTAGCAGCTACCATCTCAGGATTCCAGGAAAGACCGCAACCGATATACACTCCTTCTATTGTCGCAGCAAGAACTGTAAGTAAGAAAAGTGGCCAAGCAGAAAAGCGTAAGAAGCGATCGCTTGAGAAAACTCTAACATGAATGGGAGCTTTCAATGGAACCCGAATAAGAATCACGGCTAAAAAAGCAATCATAATAGGTGAAGCTGAGACAGCAAAACTAAAAATAGGTATCGTACTAAAGTGCTTTGAAAATATAGGCAAATAGAATCCTAAGAGCCACCCCAAAGGTAACCCTAAGTGCCCAAATTTATTGAGAAGATTGTCCCCACGCGTTCTGTTTCTTGATACTTGCAAATCATTGATAAGCGTATTACACAATGCATTTTGAGCAGTAGCAAAACAGAACCCTTGAACTCCTAAAACAAGTATCACCCATGAGGAGTCTACTGCATAGAGACACAGAATAGAGGGAAGCAACAATAAAAAGATACTTTTTAGGCAAACGGCTTTACGAGGAAATGCTTCGACAAACCATGAGTTTAAAGGTCCTATAAGAAAAAGTCCAATCGTAAAGGTAGAGATACTAAAAATGGTAGTTTTCACTCCCCACTGCATATATATAATAGGGATTAACGAATATACGTATGCATTGAGCATTAAATTGGCTAAGCACATTAGCACTACCGCCAACGATGCACCTTCTCGTTTTTGATAGACTTTCTCTAACTCGTTAGTAACGTTCTTGCTCATTGGGGAAATCTCCTGATTTTACATCCGTCACATATTGCCCGATAGCATCTGTCATCACTTGTGCTATATTTGCATACACGCGAAGAAACTTTGGGCGAAAACCTTCATTTTTTCCAAGCATATCGTCAACAACGAGAACTTGTCCGTCCGCAGAGCCTGCACCAATACCAATTATAGGCACAGAAACTGCCTCTGCGACCTTTTGCGTAAGATCTGCTGGTATTTTCTCCACAACAATGGCAAAGCATCCAGCTTCAGCCAAAACCTTGGCATCCAAAATCAGTTTTATAGCTTCAGCTTCTTCTTTAGCACGCACACCATAGCCGCCAAATTTATGAATGCTTTGAGGGGTGAGTCCCAAATGCCCACAAACAGGAATACCTGCTGTAACCATCTTCCTAATTGAATCCGAAATTTCTGCTCCACCCTCAAGCTTCAGAGCATCCACTCCTGTTTCTTTCATGATTCTAACCGCATTACGCAAGGCATCTTCAGTGGTTATTTGGTATGAACCGAAAGGCATATCACAAACAACAAGAGCGCGCTTCACTCCGCGAACTACAGAGCGAGCATGATAAATCATTTCATCAAGGGTAATGGGAATTGTAGTCTCGTTGCCTGCCATCACATTTGAAGCGCTGTCGCCTACAAGTATCATATCAACTCCTGCTTGGTCAACAATTCTAGCTGTTGTAAAATCGTAAGAAGTCAGCATGGCTATTTGCTTTCCTTCTGCCTTCATAGCTCGAATTTTCCGAGTCGTTACTTTTTTTTGGTCTTCAACCAAATATCCTGGCATATACTATCTAGTTAGTTTTATTTCTGCGCAAAATTACTCATTTATGATAAGAAAGCAAAATGAGCATTAATAGAGTCTGGAGTTCGCCCTATAAAGCTAGGAAGAATTAGATTGCAGAAAGACATAATTTTTTGTTCTGTATTTGTTGTAGTAAGCCCCACCACTTTAGCCCCACTTTCTTTCGCAGCAGTAAGTCCATTGATAGAGTCTTCAAAAACAATGCAATTTTGTGGCTCTACACCAAATCTTCTAGCAGCATTTATAAAACAATCGGGAGCTGGTTTTGAGCGTTGTATATCTTCAGCTGTAAATATATAGTCGAAGTAATCTCTTATTTCTGGAAGAGTGCCATAAACATGAGCCATCTTATTGTGGTTACTACTTGTAACCAAGGCTGTACGCAGTCCTTTATCTCGTAGAGATTTAAGAAACTCCTCCACACCTGGAATATATGCATACTCCATCGACTCTTCGAATACATCAAGAAGTAGTTTTAATTCTTTTTGCTGTGATGCATCAGGAAAATAGCGATCAAAGATATCTACGAGAGACATTCCCTTAATATCTTCAGCAAAACTTTGCATTTGAGGATAATATAGTGTTCCAATATGTGCCCAGAACTTACTATATTGGGATTCTGTATCCAGAATCACTCCATCACAATCGAAAAGATATATAAATTGTTGCATATTAATATCAATAAAATACTATAAAAAGCGCGAGACATCGATTAATAAAGACAATGTTCTCGCACTTCATTCTTTTTACTTCTTCTACAACTGCAAATATACTACATTCTATAGACCTAACAACTCTCTTCTACACCTTAAATAAAAGGCAAACATATTCTTTGCTTCTTTTATCCAGCTACAATTTATCTCATTGTTTTGAAAGAAAATCATCATATAAAGAAAATTTTGCAACGCAATTCTAAGTATGTGTTTACATCATAAGGAAACAGCAAAATCTAATAAATAGATCTCTCCAGAATATAGGTTTACTGCTATTTATTATAACTCTGTAGTAACGATAACTTATTTACGCAGCTTGATGATTTCTTCCCCCTGTAAACCTATCAAACGCACGAGATAGAGGCCAGCAGGAAGCCCTGAAAGAGATAGATTCTGGTGAGAAGTTTGTAAAAGAAGCTGGCCATCTATGCTATATACAAAAATGTAACGTGTAGCTTGTGTACTAAGCATTTCTGTTACAGCATCGTAAGCGTAAAGAGCTGAAGCCGTAGTAGGTATCTCGGACAAACTCGTTGTATTTAGCAACTCTCGCATACCTGCCAACGCATTGATTTGCCCCATACCATATTGATTATTGGGCAACTGTCCCATACTGCTGTTATAGTAGGAAGTCTTAGCCAACAACGTACGCACCTCTGCGGCTGTCAGAGTTGGCTTCGCCTGTAACCATAAGGCCATAACTCCCGCAACTGTAGGAGCTGCCATAGAAGTTCCATTTTCTACATACCAATAGAACGTTTTTCCACCTACAGTCTTACGATACACAACATCAGCACCTTTAACCGTGCGGGCTGCAGCAAAACTATTATAGGAAGAAACAACGGAAGCTCCTGGAGCTACCACATCAGGCTTTATGCGGCCATCGCTACAAGGACCTAAAGCAGAAAGAGGATAGCGTCCGCTGATTGCCCAGGGCTTAATGGTCTCTACGCCAGAAATACTGACATAACGATTCTTCGAAACAGTTGCACCTACAGCTATAGGCTCATTGCCAGTGGCAGTCATTGCTACGGTACTACTATTCGTTCCATCAACATAGCCTTCATACCCTTCAGCTGAGAAATAGCCATTGTTACTATAAGCAAAAACCCGCTGATTGGTACTTTCTATCTCCACGCTCCATTCCTCAGATGATTGCTGCGAGTAACCCACATGGAAGGATATAGCATAAGCTCCTGTTACATCGTTTTTAATACAAGAGGCTACAAGTGAAGCGCGTGTTTTATCAGCACTTCCGAATGAGTCATAGCGTTCAGACCATATTTTCCCAGTTGAGAATGTATGATCAAAAAATACTTCACTACTATTTTTATCTTTCAACAATAAACGGACGCTACAAGAGTCGCCAGGACGTGTCTCTACAAAAAGTTGATCGGCCCCAGCTGCGGGAACTTTCCAAACACTCTTTACAGAACGGCCTATCAATGTTGAGTTACGATTCCCCTCATTGCCAACAGCTACAGACATAAGACAACCTTGCTGACCAGTTAAGAGGCTATCCACCATGCGTGCCATAAGTCCTGATCCATCCTTAAAACCCATCATAGTACCAAGACTCACATTGATAGCAATAGGACGATTAGTCTGCTTTGCATACTTCAATAGATAGTCCACACCATCAACAATTCCCTGCTCCGTTCTATTCGTAGAAACTAATACGAGGTCAGCTTCAGGAGCCATACCACCATAGAGAGTAATACCACTTCCTGCAGCAATACCTGCTACATGCGTACCATGAGTAGCAGATGTATTGTCATGAGCGGCCGCTTTTATCGCAGCTGGGGAGTTGTAGACACTTCCATAGCCGTATGCTCCCGATGGGGCAACAACAGCATTTTGATCCCAAACATTGAGGATACGGCAATGGCCTGTGGCATCAGCAAAATTGGGATGAGTAAAATCAAAGCCCATATCTATTACACCAATGAGTACGCCTTTTCCCGTATAAGATGTAGATAGGCCTGATCCAGACTGCAAGGCATCAGCATGAATTTGCTTGCGCACCTCGTCTGTCATCAATTTCATTTGCTCGCCAACATACAAAGCTTTAACACGCACATCTGCTGCTACAGCTGACAAGGCAGAACGTGGAATGACTGCCGTATAAGTATCACCACATCTCACATTGAAACGAATACTATATTGTTGCTCTAGTTGCGCCTTTGCTGCATCATCAGTTAAGGTGATATAGGCATGAACGATATTCGCTGATTGTTCTAATCGAGAAGAAGAGAGGAGCTGTGCAGCCCGCGCGTCTAACTTAGAAGAAAGAACTATATGATGTTGCGCACGCATCGGCAGAGAGAGAGAGAGGCAACATGCCGTTAAAAGAAAAATCTTTCGCATAACGAAAAGAATAAAGAGGATAAATTAAGAACCAACAAAACTGCCAACTCTTTCCACACTTCCGGCGGAAAGAGCCGGCAGCCCTTTATACTATCTACGATGTGAGAGGTTATTTCACAAGAACTTTCATTGTAGGTTGCTGGGGAGCAGAAATCAAGTAGATTCCACCTTCGGGCAATGTTACGTTATTACCCTTCACCACAACACGACCACTCAAATCATAAATAGTGAGCAACTGAGAACTAGAAATATTACGGCCATTCAACTCAATATTAGCCTGAATCTGTGCTGCAGCAATACCTGTTACTTCGCTTTGCTCCCATGCAAATGCGGGGAAACCACCATTCTTATTCTTACTGTCAGCAACAAATACAGTTGCATCCAAATTCTTATTGAGTTTTTCAATCATGTCATTGGACTTAAACTCAGCTTCTGTAACTGCTGTAGCAAGAGGTTCCTCAACACCAGAAAGCGCTGCAACATAGTAATTATCAGCCGTGGTTGTCTTTCCTGCATCATTATCGCCAATAATGGCATGTGGCGTACTCAAGAAGTTTTTAACCGCCGTTACTTTGCCCGTGTTATAGCAATTTTTTACTACTGAGTTATCGTAAGTAACACCTACTATACCACCACAATATACATAACCACTCGTCACCGCACCAGCATTATAACAAGCCAAGATTGTAGTACCTTTTTCAATCTGACCAACTATACCGCCAGCGACCATACCAGCAACAGTAACCACTCCCTTGTTGGCACAATAGCGAATGATGCTACCATCTGTAGTAGCTCCAACTAATCCGCCACCTATAGTACCAGCTTTTACAGTGCCAAGATTAACGCAGTTTTCTAATAAACCGCCTTCCATCTTCCCGATAATACTGCCTACTACTTCTCCGTCTACATTTATCATTGAATTTGCACCAATCGTTACATTCTTAATAACTGTTCCCTCAGTAGAGCACGCGAAGAGAGCTACACCGCCCAAAGAAAGAGCTTGGCCTGCAATAGAACCAGTAGCAGCAGGAGCTTTAGTAATTAGGAGATGGTCGATAGTCTTATGATTACCATCAAAAGTACCCTTAAAGTAGAAAGAACTATCTACAGTCACTTGAGTTTGCGAGTCTGTACTTTTATTATATTTGCCAATAACAGGAAACTCTTTATCGCCCATATTGAGATCGTTAACTAAGCGGAAATACTTACCCGCATATGCCTCACCACGACCTATACTTGCAGAAAAATAAGCTAAATGTGCAGGAGTCTCAATCAAATAAGGATTGCTCTGCGAACCTTCACCTCGTGTCCATACCTGACTGGTCACACCGTCCCAAACTTGTGCTGTTGCCTGTAGAGCTAAGGCAAACATCAAAGATAAAAAGTAGAATTTTTTCATAAAGTTATGTTTATAAAATGAATTAAATAATTACTTAACAATACCAACACATCCTCACTCAAAAGTCTAACGACTTTTTGAAAAGAGGATATTTTGCAAATATATCATAACTTAAAGATACCACAAAGAAAAAGAGAGGGAAACAAAACTGTCCCATTACCTTTTTATAAAAAATTAGAAAAACTGTTTTACAACTAATAAACAATCCTCCTCTCTTAACTATAGCGTATGATTAAATCCTTCCAGTTTCGTGTAGGTTCTAAACAATTAGAAGAAAGAAAATCAGAAGCATGAACAAGTGTTACGAGAGGGGAAAGCTCGAGGGCTTTATAGAAACTAAAACGGTTAGAAGAACCCTGTTCTCCTAAATCGAAAGCCCCCATATGCCAACGTATTGCGAGCATCTCTTCTTTTGTTAGTTTCATATAGCTATGAAGAAGCAAGCAGGATTTCTCGCCATGGCCTAAAGGAAAGTTGTCATTAATTTCATAGCCAAGATATGTTACCCAACGATTATTTTCATCTTTCTTGAAACGCTCAGTCTGATGATAGAGTCCCACCTTACAAAGATCGTGGAGAAGTGTTGCAATTGCAATACTCTCCATCGTTATTTCTTTTGTAAAGCAAGCACGCTTTTCTTTGAGAGCTGGAGCAAGAATTGCATCATAGATACCACACGCCGTTTGGAAAACATTGATGGAGTGTTTACAAAGTCCACCAGGTTCGTTCAAATGATAATTAGTGGAAGTCGGAGCTACATAGAAGTCAGTTGTATTAAGATATTCAAGAAGATTCAAAATACCCTCACGCTTTATAAATTCTTTACACAACTGTTGGAAGATCTCCTTGTTCTTTTGCATTTCTTCATTGGTCATAGCATTATTGTTTTAAGTTTTATTCATGACAAGATGTAAACAAAAAGAGAATCACTAGGATTCTCTTTCTTGTAGCGCCTACGGGAATCGAACCCGTATACCATGCGTGAGAGGCATGTATCCTAACCGTTAGATGAAAGCGCCAAATATTAGCGGAAGCTGGGGGATTCGAACCCCCGGTACGGTAACCCGTACGGCAGTTTAGCAAACTGCTGGTTTCAGCCACTCACCCAAACTTCCTTGGATTCCGCTAAGCGAATTAACCAGCGTTCTTGTCAAACGCGGTGCAAAGGTAGAACTTAATTTTTATCTACCAAAGATTTTGTAGAAAAAAATATAAAAATCTACTATCTTCCCTCTAAAATCTGCTCTCGAGTATCTAATATAGGAAGTTGTGAGGTCTTCCCCTGCTGCGAAACAGAATCTGTATCTTCAAGAAATTCAAAAGCTCGAAGCTTCTTTATCCCATGCACTCCATAGTATTTTTCTAAATATCCGCTAACCATTATTTTGCGTTCTAGGTTCTCTGGGTGGATATAAAGATCCAGCTGTTTTCGAGATTCGGTATTGGGACTACCTATATTTATGGGAAGCAGATAATCTGTGCTATTCCTTGTATCTGCGAGTAAAATACACGCGACAGATTCAGAAGGTAAGTCTAAAACAAAACCTTTATGTCCTCTGCTGGCATAACCTACGATGTACCCCACTATTGTATAATAGGTGGAATCATTAGCCATCGTTAGTGCCTCCGTAACAGATATAGTGTCTGAATGTTGAGAGGGATGTGGAGGGTCTACTTTTCCTGGTTCGTTTTTATCTCCTTTCTTCGGAGGATCGGGTAGGTCTATTTTACCACAACTATAGAAAAAGAGGCTAAAAATAAGGAGTGATAAGATTTTGTGTACCATAGGATAACAGTGTATGTTGCAAAACTAAACTTTTTTCTAGAGAAAAAGATAAAATAAAGATGCTTTTTTAGAATTTTAGAAAATGACAAAAATATTCCTTCTATTCTTTGGGAAATACTGCTTTACGAGAATCAAAGAATAAACGTATTACTATGTTTTTTCATAGTAACACGTTTATATAGCACTCGCGATTTACTATAAGTAAAACACAAAAAATATGAAAAAACGAAGTTTGTTTAGAAGTGCTAAGTAAGAAGAAACACTCCCCTACTCTTCGTAATATGATTGTTCTAGCATGATTCAAAGAAACGTTGCAGCCCCTTACGTGCGTCAGAAAGTTTTTCTTCCCAAGCTCTAATAGAGTTCTTCCCTACAACATCCGTTATATACTTGACAGAAACAAAAGGAATATTCATTTTTTTGCAGACCAAAGCCTCAGCAAAGGCTTCCATATCGATGACATCCCCGTGCAGAACTTCGCTATCTGTGACAAAGTCATCGCCTGTATTGACTACTCCATACGGATTGAAGAGAAGATGCTCTGTATGCAACTCTGATGTAATTCCAGGAAGGTTGAGGAGTGAAAGGTCTCTATCTATAAAGTGGTCACAAACAAAGACATCACCTACAGAGTGTTTCTGTGTGCCTGCTGTGCCAATATTAAGAACCATATCAGGCTTTTCAAGTAGAACTGCACGCGTTAGAGAAAATGCTGCGTTAGCTTTACCAATACCTGTCACGATAGGAACGATAAAGGCATCTTTTAGAGGGACATCTATAACCTCTTCCTCTATAGCAAAAGTTACAACTATTTTCATCAGTTTTCCATCAACTTGCGATATCGAATAGGCTTAGAAGCTTCTTGTCCCAGACGTTTTGCCTTGTTTATCTCGTAGTCGGAGAATCCGCCCTCAAAGAAGAATACTTCACCATTACCCTCAAAAGCTAGGATATGCGTACATATACGATCCAAGAACCAACGGTCGTGGCTAATAACTACGGCGCAACCTGCAAAGGCCTCTAAGCCTTCTTCGAGTGCTCGCAGTGTGTTCACGTCTATATCATTGGTAGGTTCATCAAGGAGTAGCACATTACCTTCTTGCTTCAATGCCAAAGCTAAATGCAAGCGATTACGCTCACCTCCAGAAAGTACGCCACATTTCTTCTGCTGGTCTACACCACTAAAATTAAAGCGACTGATATAAGCACGACTATTGATTTCGCGCCCTCCAAGACGCATAAGCTCATTGCCCTGGCTGATGACTTCGTATACAGACTTTTCAGGGTCAATATCTTTGTGCTGCTGATCTACATAAGCCAGCTTCACCGTTTCGCCCACACTAAAATCTCCTGCATCGGCCTTCTCTAGGCCCATAATCATTCGGAACAAAGTTGTCTTACCTGCACCATTTGGACCTATAACACCAATGATGCCGTTAGGCGGAAGCATGAAGTTTAAATCATTGAGCAATGTTTTCTCACCAAAGGACTTCTGCACATGAATGGCTTCAATAACTTTGTTACCAAGACGTGGTCCATTAGGAATCATGATTTCAAGCTTCTGCTCTTTTTCCTTTTGATCTTCATTGAGCAGTTTGTCGTAGCTATTCAAGCGAGCCTTACCTTTTGCATGACGCGCTTTAGGCGCCATACGTACCCATTCCAATTCTCGCTCAAGTGTCTTGCGGCGTTTACTAGCAACTTTCTCTTCTTGCTGCATACGCTGAGATTTTTGTTCGAGCCAACTGGAATAATTACCCTGCCAAGGAATACCTTCTCCTCTGTCCAACTCAAGAATCCAGCCTGCCACATCGTCCAAGAAATAACGATCGTGGGTAACTGCAATAACTGTACCTTTGTATTGGTTCAAATGCTGCTCAAGCCAGTCGATGCTTTCTGCGTCCAAATGGTTGGTAGGCTCATCAAGGAGAAGAATGTCTGGTTCTTGCAGAAGCAGACGGCAAAGAGCCACACGGCGACGTTCACCACCACTAAGACTCTCTGCTTTCTGGTCAACAGGCGGACAACGCAAGGCATCCATAGCGCGCTCCAAGCGACTATCTAGATTCCATACGTCATGTGAATCAAGATAGTCCTGCAATTTAGCCTGCTGGACAAAGAGTTCGTTCATCTTGTCCTCATGCTCATAATATTCAGGTAAACCAAATTTATCATTGATAGCCTCGTACTCCTTCATGGCGTCAACTTGTTCTTGAACGCCTTCTTGCACAAGTTCTTTTACCGTTTTAGAGTCGTCTAACTGCGGTTCCTGTGGTAAATAACCTACGGTATATCCAGGGGCAAAGACAACATCTCCTAGATAGTCCGTATCAAGTCCAGCAATGATTTTAAGAAGAGTAGACTTACCTGCACCATTCAAACCAATGATACCAATCTTAGCTCCATAGAAGAAACTGAGATAAATATTTTTAAGTACTTGCTTGTTGTTTTGTCGGATTATTTTGGATAATCCAACCATAGAAAAAATAACTTTCTTGTCGTCTGCTGTTGGCATAGCGAATTCGAGTTTTAATTAGTGGCTGCAAAGATACTAATATAGTAGCAAACTTGAAAGAGAGAGCAAACAACGTTAGTTGGACGTAGAAATAAAAGAAACATCAGCCTGTGTTTATGTATCTTCTACATCTATCAATAATTTTATTCTTTTTTCTTGACAGTGTAAATACTCACTCTGGATGAAAGTCTTACAAAAAGTTAAAGAAGGAGTTCTTATTTTGCCAGAAAAAGGTGATTTTTCTACAGATCGTAACTCAACTTTGCGGTAAAATCTATAGGATGAAGGCGTTTTTTTCTTTATTCCGTTCGAAAACACGATAAAGATGTCAGCAAATAGCCTTATCGTATTTGAAAATTCCCTTATTGTATTTTTAATTTGTCAAGGAGAAAATAAAATTTGTAGTATAGAAAATAAAATTTCTCCTTGAGAAATTGAAAATAAGTCTTTTTTCGTAATGTTTCAAATTAGCGTTCTTTTCGTTCGCAGGCAAAGAAGTTGGATTTTGAGCGATTCTCGAGGCCGTAGGATGCGAAAAATATTTACAAATAGTAGTTTAGAGAAACCTTGTTTACATCTGTCTGAGTGTGGGATTTATTTTCCACATCAAACTCCTATAGAACATTTGCTTTAGTAAGCTTTCAATCTATGCAAGTTAGATAAATGATTGAAAACAAAAAGAAAAAGCAGTTAAACTATAAGCCGGGTTCTGTCCATTCCAAAGAATGTGCCCGTCATTTATCCTGGCCTATTGTCACCAATAGGCTCTATCGTTCTACCCTCTGGCTCGAGCGGGTCGCCCTCAAGCGCCAGTTTACGCGAACTTTCAGCCTCCGATACGCACAGCCAACATGTCACCACATTGCTGGTGAGCTCTTACCTCACCTTCTCACCCTTACCTCCGAAAGAGGCAGTTATTTTCTTCTACGTTTATTCGCCTTCGCAGACAACTTCCCATTAAGAAGCGGAGCACCCTATGCTGCCCGGACTTTCCTCGTCTAGTCTAAAAAAGACTATCCACGACGGACCATTCAACTGCTTTTTCGGTCAGCAAAATTAAGGAAAATAGAGTGATTAGCCAAAAGCGTTGGGATTTTTCATAGAAAGTTTGTAACTTCGCAGCAAATTTTTGTTCAAAACATAGTAGCTATATGTCTTGCATTCTACATATTGAATCTTCCACACAAGTCTGTTCCGTTGCATTGTCTGAAAATGGGACAAGTATCTATAAAGAATTTGATGGAACAGCTCTCAATCATGCCAAAGTACTTGCTCCAATGGTTCGTGATGCCATCTCGTTTGCCGATAACCATGCAATTCCTCTCGATGCAGTTGCAGTGAGTATGGGGCCAGGCTCTTACACGGGACTGAGAATAGGCGTAAGTGAAGCTAAAGGTATTTGTTATGGCCGCGATCTTCCGCTAATTGCCATTCCTACGTTAGAGTTACTATGCGTTCCTGTTCTGTTATACCACGAGATAGAAGAAAACGCTCTATTGTGCCCTATGATAGATGCTCGACGCATGGAAGTTTATGCAAGTATCTATGATCGTGCGCTTAACACGGTACGCCCTACGGCTGCTGATATAGTGGATGAGAATACCTACAAGGATTTTCTAGATAAGGGCCCTGTTTATTTCTTTGGCAATGGAGCAGAGAAATGTAGAGGTGTCATTCAGCACCCCAATGCACATTTTATTTCGGATATTGTCCCCGATGCAAAAAATATGTTTCCACTTGCTGAAAAGGCATGGGTAAGAAAGAAGTTTGAAGATGTTGCATATTTCGAACCATTTTATTTGAAACAATTTATTGCGACACAACCCAAGAAACTCATCTAAATGAAATACAACACAAACGAAGAGAAATTGATGCTGCCTGAGTACGGCCGACTTATACAGAAGATGGTGGAGCACGCCTGCAACATACAAGACCGCAGAGAGAGGCAAGCGTATGCACAGCGTATTGTACGCATCATGGCTCAACTGAATCCACAGTTGAAGAATATCCCTAATTTTACACATAAACTCTGGGATCATCTTGCCTATATGGCAAAGTATAAATTAGAAATTGACTATCCTGTAGAAATTTGCAAAAGAGAAGAAGGGAGCCGTCCGCAGAAGTTACCGTACCCTCAAGGTTCTATTCGCTATCGTCATTATGGTCGCTTGATTGAAAATGCTATTAAGATTCTCAGTACAGAACCAGACGACGAACAGAGAGAACGCAGGCTTCTGCTTATCGCTAATCGTATGAAACGTAACTTAGCTGCATGGAAAGGTGGCAGTGCTACAGATAATAAGGTGGCTCGCGATCTTGAAACTTACAGTGACGGCAAACTGAGTTTATAACTTTATCCTCATCAATTATGGCATCTTTCATCATTGAAGGCGGTCACCGCCTCAAAGGGGAAATAACTCCTCAAGGAGCTAAGAATGAAGCTCTCGAAGTGATTGCGGCAACGCTGCTTACTGCTGAGTCCGTTAGAATAACTAATATTCCTAACATTCTCGATGTCAACAATCTCATAAGATTGATGAGCGACATGGGATGTTTGATTACAAAGAATGCTCCAGGCGATTTCACCTTTCAAGCAAAAGAACTCAATCTCGAGTATCTTCGTAGCACTGAATTCTTATCGCGCTGCTCTAAATTGCGCGGTTCTGTACTCTTATTAGGACCTCTATTAGCTCGCTATGGTTGGGCAGCTCTTGCGCAACCAGGAGGCGATAAGATAGGGCGTCGTAGACTAGATACACACTTCCTTGGCTTCAAGAAGTTAGGAGCCAAGTTTAGCCACTCTATGAAGCAACAAACTTTTGAGATTAGTGCTGATAAGCTCAAGGGAACCTATATGTTGCTTGATGAAGCCAGTATCACAGGTACAGCCAATATTGTTATGGCTGCTGTTTTAGCAGAAGGAACTACCACAATCTATAATGCAGCATGTGAGCCCTACATTCAGCAGCTTTGCAAAATGCTAAACCGTATGGGAGCGAAGATCAGTGGTATCGCCTCTAATTTACTGACCATAGAAGGCGTAAAAGAGCTTCAAGGTACAGAGCATTGCATCTTACCTGATATGATTGAAATCGGCTCCTTTATAGGTATGGCAGCCTTAGCGGGCGATGGACTCACCATCAAGGATGTTGCTTATGAAGAATTGGGTATTATCCCCTATTCTTTCAGCCAATTAGGCATAAAGATGGAGCGTCGTGGTGATGACTTATATATTCCTCGGCAAGACAACTACGAAATTGAGACCTTCATTGATGGCTCTTTTATGACTGTAGCGGATGCACCTTGGCCTGGCTTAACGCCCGACTTGTTGAGCGTTCTTATCGTAGTAGCTACGCAAGCCAAAGGTTCTGTACTCTTTCATCAAAAGATGTTTGAGAGTCGCTTATTCTTTGTCGATAAGCTCATAGAGATGGGAGCACAGATCATCCTCTGCGATCCTCACAGAGCCGTTGTAGTGGGCCATAACAACGCTTTTACTCTTCGAGCTCGCCGCATGACGAGTCCCGATATTCGTGCCGGTATAGCCCTGCTTATTGCGGCTATGAGTGCTGAAGGTACAAGCATTATAGACAATATCGAGCAGATCGACCGCGGATACGAAAACATAGAAGAGCGTCTCAATTCGCTCGGAGCAAATATCAAGCGTACAGAATGATTCGAGAAGAAGACGTTATCTATATAGGTCGTATAACGCGCTATAGAGGCATCATCGGAGAAGTAGAACTTCAATTCACCAATGATGCTTTCGACCGTGGAGAGGCTGAGTACCTTGTGCTCAATCGAGATGGAATATTAGTGCCTTACTTTTGGGAAGAATATCGTTTTAAGAACGATAGTACGCTTATTTTAAAGTTGGTGGACATAGATACTGAAGCAGCAGCAAAGCGACTTGTGGGGGCAGAAGTATTCTACCCAGCAGCAGCTGTCTGCAAAGAAGATGCCGACACTCTCCCTTCCCTTAAAGCACTAGTAGGCTTTAAAGTCAGCGATCAGCAAGGCAGAAGTCTAGGTAGAATTATGGAAGTTGACGACTCTTCTGTTAATATCCTTCTTTCGCTTTCTTCGGGTCATCTAATCCCTTACCACGACGATTTTCTGCTCCACTACGACTTACAAAAGAAAGTTCTTGAGCTCAATTTACCAGAAGGCATACTAGACCTCATTTAATCTACACGACTTATTACAAACACATTATATGAAGAAGATAGCCATTCTCGGCTCTACAGGAAGCATAGGAACACAGGCTTTAGATGTTATCCGACAACACAAGGACCTCTTCGAAGCACATACGCTCACAGCTGGCAGTAATGCCGACCTACTCATACAGCAAGCACGCGAGTTCTCTCCCGATACTGTTGTCATTGCCGATACCGACAAGTACAATCAGGTCAAGGAAGCGTTGGCCGATACCGACATCAAGGTGTATAGCGGTGAGCAAGCCCTCTGCGAAGTGGTAGAGAACGAGAACATAGATATTGTTCTAACGGCAATGGTAGGCTTTGCAGGACTTCGCCCTACTGTCCACGCCATTCAGGCACACAAGACCATAGCGTTAGCCAACAAGGAGACCCTAGTAGTGGCAGGAGATATCATCACACGCCTTGCATTCGAAAACCAGGCGCCTATTCTCCCCGTTGATAGCGAACATTCGGCCATCTTCCAAGCTCTTGTAGGAGAAGGACGCAATAAGATTGAAAAGATCCTACTCACGGCCAGTGGAGGCCCTTTCCGCAAGCTCAATCTTGAAGAACTACAGACAGTGACAGCAACGCAAGCTCTTCGTCATCCCAACTGGGAGATGGGAGCTAAGATAACGATAGACTCTGCCACAATGATGAACAAAGGCTTTGAGATGATAGAAGCCAAATGGCTTTATAATGTAAAGCCTGCAGATATAGAAATCGTGGTGCAGCCAGAGAGTATCATCCACTCAGCTGTGCAGTTTGAGGACGGCTCTATCATCGCCCAGTTAGGGCTCCCAGACATGCGTCTTCCCATCCAGTACGCCTTCTCCTTCCCTCAACGCCTACCGCTCAACAGTGGACGTCTTAATCTCTTCGAGATACAGACACTCCATTTTGAGAAGGCCAATAGAGAGATGTTCCCCTGCATCCAATTAGCCTATGATGCCTGCCAGCGTGGTGGTAATATACCCTGCATAATGAATGCAGCCAACGAGGTAGTAAATATCGCCTTCAGAGAGGCCAAAATAGGCTTTATGAACATCCCACGCATCATTGCTCAAGCCATGGAGGAAGTCCCCTTTATTGCCACGCCCTCACTGGAAGACTATTTCACAACCGATAGTGAAACACGTCGTTACACACAGCAGCTCATCCAAGAATAATCACACATAGACACAAACAAAAACAAGCAAGTGCTACCCTTTAGAGGATAGACGCTCATAAACAAGACACTAAACCCACCTTTTTTCATGGAAGTATTTCTCATCAGAGCCCTCCAGCTCATCTTGTGCCTCTCTATTCTCGTGTTTCTGCACGAAGGAGGCCACTTCTTAGCAGCTAAACTCTTCAAGATTCGTGTCGAGAAATTTGCTCTCTTCTTCGACCCTTGGTTCAATCTCTTCAGCTTCAAACCCAAGAAGAGCGACACCAGATACGTGCTCGGCTGGTTGCCACTAGGAGGATATGTAAAAATCTCAGGCATGATCGACGAATCGATGGACACAGAACAGATGAAGCAACCTGCTCAACCCTGGGAGTTTCGCGCAAAGCCAGCTTGGCAACGACTCATTGTGATGCTAGCTGGCGTTATCGTCAACTTCATTGTTGCGCTCTTCATCTACGCCATGATTCTCTTCGTATGGGGCGATACCTACGTGCCCATAGAGAACGTAAAGGACGGCTTCAAATTCAACGAGACAGCTCAGCAATATGGCTTTAGAGACGGTGACATCCCCCTTCGCACCAATGAAGTGACTTTCACACGTTTCGACAACACACAAAGCATTGGCAACGTTTACCGTGCCATCAGCGAAGCCACCTCATGCACCGTTTTGCGCAACGGAAGAGAGGTCATACTCACGCTACCGGGCAAGATGAATATGCTCGACATGATGAAACACAAACCACCCTTTATGCTCGAACTGATGCCCAGTGTCATCGATAGCGTAGTGGCAGGTAGTGCAGCGGCTAAAGCAGGCATACAAGCTGGCGACAAAGTGGTAGGCTTCAATGGAAAGAGTATCTCCACCTGGAACGAATTCACATTAGAGAAAACTCTGCTTGCTGAAAAGCTCAACAAGAAAGCAAACGATATGGATCACAGAACGATGCTACAACGCGTCTTCTCCCATGCTCCAGGATGCAGCCCTAAGGACAGTCTTGCCATACGCACAGTTACACTAGCAGTGGCACACAAAGACGGCAGTATCGACACGCTCGAGGCTCAACTCGATGCACAACTCTCTCTCGGAGCCACTTGGACTGCTCCTCGCGAGAAATACGAGAAAACACACATCAACTATAACTTCTTAGCAGCTTTCCCTGCAGGCATAAAGCACGGAATTGGTGTATTTAAAGGCTACATCGATGACTTGAAATACCTCTTCACAAAAGACGGGGCTAAATCTATCGGTTCGTTTGGTGCCATCGGTTCACTCTTCCCAACCACGTGGGATTGGCAACGTTTCTGGGAGCTTACAGCGTTTATATCGCTCATGCTAGCCTTTATGAACGTTCTCCCCATACCGGCCCTTGACGGTGGGCATGCGCTCTTCCTTGTGGCAGAAGTTATCACACGAAGAAAACCCAGTGAGAAATTCATGGAAATGGCAGAGAAGATAGGCATGAGCTTTCTCCTACTGCTGATGGCGTATGCTATCTTTAACGACCTCATCCACTTTGCTTTCTAAGCGTTTCCTTATTAAACTACTGATTTCTACTGCCTATCATAGCTCAAATGCCTTCGTATACAGCCATTGATAGGCAGTGTTTTATCTACATATATCACACAGTATTATGAAGTACGTTGCTCCATTAACACTTTCTGAAAATAACACTACTCATCTCCTCCTCAACCACTAGAGACAATGAGAAAAAACAGTAAATCAGAAGAATTGTACGAAATTACATTCTCATCAGTTGCATACCACCATCTTTCAGACCGAACGTTGTAACTAAAGAGGGATTACCGAGTACATCGTAACACCGCGTAGGTTAGTAACCCCAATTGCTTTCCCAAACACAATAGTAATGCCTTCAGCAGGAATACCCACGTGTGGTGCCAGAAGGGCGGCCCCGTGAGAGATATCGCATAGCCTCTACTGCAACTCATACACCTCTTCATTCGTCTACGCTTGCTGTTCCAAATCCAACAAACTTAAGGATAATACCTACATCTTCCAGAGATAGACACTAATTATCAAACACTTATTCACCAACACATAAATATAAACTCTCATATTGATCTCGTTTCTATCAGTGTTATAATAAAAATAAACCTAGGAATTTCTCACATAAGGGAAAAGAAGAAACATGATAAGTACAAAAGAATTATTATATTTGCAGAAATTTGGAAAGAACAATCTTGTATGGGAATCGGAATCCTTACTCTTTTTCTCTTTGGACTACTAGCAATGGCCACTGAAATTTTCCATCACATTAACAAAGCCGCTGTGGCTATATTTATTGGTGTAGTGTGTTGGGTGCTGTACATCTGCTATGGTGCCGATTTTGTACTCTCTCAGCACGAAGCGGAGTTTTCCACTTTTTTCCACGGTGCGTCACTCAATAGCAGCTTAGTGAAAGATTTTATAGCTGAACATGTCTTCTTTAAATATTTTCTCGATGCCGCCTCAGTCATACTCTTCTTGCTAGCCACACTAAGCATTACAGAAGTGCTCGACAATAACGGCTGCTTCGACTTCCTTCATGTATGGCTACGTACACGCTCACCACGTCGTTTTTTGTGGACTGTGGTCGGTCTTACCTTTGTTCTTTCCGCTAACCTCGATAATCTCACCGTGACATGCCTCATGCTTGCCGTGATGCACAGCATAGTAGCCGACGAACGTAGCCGACTGCGCTTTGGTAGTGTTATCGTGGTGGCGGCTAATTGCGGTGGAGCATTCACCGCAATCGGTGATGTGTCGAGCCTAACACTATGGAATCATGGACTTATCACACCTACTCATTACAGCATGATGATGATGCTCCCCTGCATGGTGGCCGTGGGAGTGACAACGTTGCTTGTTCAACAGTCTCTTCCAGCTCATGTCCGTCTGGTACGTTCCATTCCTCCCTACCGTGGTGACGACTCTACTCTTAACCTCTGGCAACGCGCACTGATGCTCTTTGTGGGTATCGGCGGTCTGTGGTTTATTCCTACCTATCACCGCATAACCCACTTGCCCTCATTTAGCGGCGCTTTGTGCGTATTGGGCGTATTGTGGATAGTTAACGAGCTCTGCAATCGCAAACTCCTCTCTAGCGGTTTGATGGCAGGTAAACGCAGCCCTATCGCACTACAATACCAGACGCTGCAAAACATACTTCTCTTTGTGGGGTTGACACTGAGCGTAGGCGCTGTGTGTGAGAGTGGCCTTCTGCCAAGAATCGCCGCTTGGGTCACACAGCACGGCAACAACTACTACCTTGTGGGAATAGTGGCAGGTGCAGCTTCTATTGTCTTTAACAATGTGGCAATGCTCCTTCTCAATGTAGGTTTCTTCGCCTCCAATACCGCAGCCCCCTTCCAGCCCGATGGTAACTTCTGGCCGTGGCTCAGCTACACTACAGCGATGGGGGGCACTTTCCTTTTTATTGGCACTACAGCTGGCTATGCTCTTCGGAAAATGGAAAATGTAAGCATAACATGGTACGTCAGACATATCTTTGTAAAGGTACTCATGGGTGCAGCAGCAGGCGGCGCAGTGTTTGTTATAACAACACATATCTTTTAACTTAACAAAAAACAAATAAAAAATGGGGAAAATACGTTGTATTGGTATTCTAACCTCGGGTGGCGATGCTCCCGGCATGAACGCTGCCATACGCGCAGTGACGCGCAGTGGCATCAGCAATGGCTATAAAATAAAAGGCATATATCGCGGCTATGAAGGCCTTATCAACGACGATGTACAGCTTTTTACGACAGAGAACGTTAGTAGCATCATACAGCGCGGTGGCACAATCCTCCGCACCGCTCGTAGCAAAGAATTTACTACTGCAGAAGGGCGCAAGAAAGCCTATGACACTCTTGTGAAGGAAGGTATAGATGCCCTAGTAGTGATTGGAGGTAATGGCTCACTAACAGGTGCTATGTTATTGGCTGATGAATACGATTTCCCCTGTATTGGACTCCCCGGAACTATCGACAATGACCTCTGGGGTACAGATTCCACTATCGGCTACGACACCACGCTAAATACCATCAAAGAATGTGTAGATAAAATTCGCGATACGGCCACCAGTCATGAGCGTATTTTCTTTGTGGAGGTGATGGGGCGCGATGCTGGTTTCTTGGCACAATACAGTGCAATTGCCGCAGGTGCAGAGGCAGCTATTATACCCGAAGATTCCACCGACTCTGATCAGCTCATTGAATTTATGAAACGAGGTATTCGGAAAAGCAAGAAAAGCTGCATTGTCATTGTAAGTGAGAGCCCGAAGTGTGGAGCCATGTATTATGCTGAACGTGTAAATAAAGAATATCCAGAATTTGATGTACGCGTAAGTATTTTAGGACACCTCCAGCGCGGCGGTAGTCCATCTGCTCATGACCGAATTTTGGCGAGTCTGACAGGCGTAGGCGCCATCCAAGCTATAAAACAAGGCCAACGCAATGTGATGGTAGGTGTACGCAACAATGAGTTAGTTTACGTTCCCTTTGTTGACGCTGTGGGAAAGAAAAAACCTATCGATCGCAACCTGATAAAAGTGCTTGACGAATTAAGCATATAAGAATAAAAGGCTGAAAGAAAATTTCATCTGTTAAGAATTTTATGTATTTTTGCAGTACAAAAAAATCTAATAAAATAAAATAATGAACAATACCCTAA
The DNA here is from genome assembly GCF_057240785.1 of Alloprevotella sp. Taxonomy (NCBI): domain Bacteria; kingdom Pseudomonadati; phylum Bacteroidota; class Bacteroidia; order Bacteroidales; family Prevotellaceae; genus Alloprevotella; species Alloprevotella sp. The sequence goes on from NZ_DBHHRH010000003.1 coordinate 52,748, forward strand.
TAAACGGACGTATCTCTCAGATTATCGGAGCCGTTGTGGATGTATTCTTCGACACCAAAGGTCGTCCAGCAGCCGAAGTGTTGCCGAAGATCCATGAAGCCCTAGAAGTGACGCATGATGACGGCCGCACAATCGTGCTTGAAGTACAACAGCACATCGGTGAAGACACCGTTCGTACCGTAGCCATGGACAATACCGACGGCTTGCGCCGCGGCATGGAAGTTCGCCCACAAGGAAGCCCAATCACAATGCCTACTGGTCCACAGATCAAAGGGCGCATGATGAACGTGACGGGCGAAAGCATTGACGGTCTGCGTGAGGTAACGAAAGAAGGCACCGCCTATCCCATTCACCGCCAAGCACCTAAGTTTGACGAACTCAAAACGAGCTCCGAAATCCTCTATACGGGTATCAAAGTTATTGACTTGTTAGAACCTTACTCAAAAGGTGGAAAGACGGGTCTATTTGGTGGTGCCGGTGTAGGTAAGACTGTGCTTATCATGGAACTTATCAACAACATTGCCAAAGGCCACGACGGTTTCTCAGTCTTTGCCGGTGTTGGTGAACGTACTCGTGAGGGTAACGACTTGCTTAGAGAAATGATCGAGTCGGGCGTTATCAAATATGGTAAAGAATTTACAGATGCCATGGAACACGGCGAGTGGGATCTCTCAAAAGTGGACTACAACGAAGTGGCAAAGAGCCAAGCAACGCTCGTTTATGGTCAGATGAACGAACCTCCTGGTGCGCGTTCCTCTGTAGCTCTCTCAGGACTCTCAATCGCAGAAAGCTTTCGTGATAGCGGTGCAGCAGAAGGTAAGCAAACTGATATTCTCTTCTTTATTGATAACATCTTCCGTTTTACCCAGGCAGGCTCCGAGGTAAGTGCCTTGCTAGGCCGTATGCCCTCTGCCGTTGGTTATCAACCTACATTGGCAAGCGAAATGGGTGCCATGCAAGAGCGTATCACCTCCACAAAAAATGGTTCTATCACCTCTATCCAGGCCGTCTACGTTCCTGCGGACGACTTGACCGACCCCGCACCAGCAACAACATTTACCCACTTGGATGCAACCACCGTATTGAGTCGTAAAATTACAGAGCTGGGTATCTACCCGGCTGTTGATCCTCTGGCATCAACCAGCCGTATTCTTGATCCCAACATCGTCGGTAAAGAACACTATGAGTGTGCAGACCGGGTAAAACATATATTGCAGAAATACAGCGAATTGCAAGATATCATTGCTATTCTCGGTATGGATGAACTTTCAGACGAAGACAAGCTGACGGTGAATCGCGCACGTCGTGTTCAACGCTTCTTGAGCCAACCATTCACAGTAGCAGAGAAGTTTACTGGTGTACCAGGCGTAATGGTTCCTATCGAAGAAGTTATCCGCGGCTTTAATATGATTATTGATGGCGAAGTGGACTATCTCCCCGAACAGGCATTCCTCAATGTCGGTACCATCGATGATGCCATCGAAAAGGGTAAGAAGATTCTCGAAAAAGCTAACGCTTAAATAGTATATTCATGCGTGTAACGATTGTTTCTCCTGAAAAAACTCTCTACAAAGACAAAGCCCAAAGCGTCGTCGTACCTGGAGGGATGGGAGCCTTCGAGGTACTGGACAACCACGCCCCCATCATCTCCAATCTTACGGAGGGTGTGGTAAGCTTAAGCGGTGCAACACCTTTCCAGCTCCATGTGAAAGGAGGTTTCATCGAGGTGACCCATAACGAGGTATCCATCTGCGTAGAAGTCAATAGCAATAAATAACATAGTAAAAACTCACAAGTCAACTCTTATGCACTTCCTTAAAGTAATAGGCCTTTATGGGTTCATACTCTGTTTCTTAGGCCCAATACTTTTCTTCTTAGAGGTACATTTGAAAGGACCGCAGGCACAGCAACAACTTGCTCCCATTACGCTCGTCAGCATTATGTTCTTTGTCCTGACAGCTTTGGAAATATCTGCAGGAGCATGGCTACACAAAACAAACAGTAAAGCCATCACAGGATACTACCTACTCATGAAAGTCGTACGACTATTGGTGATAGCGATGATTATCATTATCTATGGACTACTCGGCTGCCAAAACGTACTCCTCTTTGCTGTCAATGTCATCGTGTTCTTCTTTGTGACGCTCATCTATACTTCTGCCTACTTCGTGATGGTGGAATATCATAGAAAAAAGACTGATAAGAAATGAAACATTTACGAATCATAGGACTCCTCGTGGGAATGCTTATACTGACCTTTAGTATGACTTCTTGTGCCGTGGATAAAGATAAACCCATCGACATTAAAGAAGCAGTATTGGGACATTTGAGCGACACCTACGACTGGCATATAACAACCTGGGGAGGGCAGCACATCTCATTCCCTCTACTCGTTATCGTGAAGCATCATGAAGGCAACTGGGAAGTATTCTCTTCTGAAAAATTGGAACATGGCGCGACTTATAACGGATTCTACATCGACCATGAACGCCAAGGCAAAATCTTTGAAAAAGGTTTTAATGATCGCCCATGGGATTTCTCTATTACAAAGAACGTAGTACAAATATGGATAAATGTCTTTATCTTACTACTCGTCTTTATTCCTTGTGCTCGCTGGTACAAAAAACATGATTTGCGACAAGGAGCTCCCGATGGCTTTGTGGGCGTAATAGAAGTGCTGGTTATGAGTATAAACAACGATGTTATCAAAGCCAGTATCGGAGAAAAGAATTACAGGCCCTTTGCACCTTATTTGCTTACGGTTTTCTTCTTTATCCTTGTAACAAATCTCATGGGATTGCTACCTATTTTCCCAGGTGGTGCCAATGTCACGGGTAATATAACCATTACCTTCGTGCTAGCATTCCTTACATTCCTAATTACCAACTTCTCAGGTAATAGAGAGTACTGGAAAGAAATCGTCTGGCCAGAAGTGCCCGTGTGGATGAAGTGTCCAGTGCCTCTGATGCCCGTCATTGAGCTATCAGGAATCTTCACAAAGCCCTTCTCCTTGATGATTCGACTCTTTGCTAATATGCTAGCAGGACACGCCATCATCTTGTCCATCACATGCGTTATCTTTGTGACATACCAAGTAAACGCATGGGTAGGAACCTCGCTCTCAGCATTTAGCCTTGTGCTAATTCTCTTCATGAACTGTCTTGAACTATTAGTGGCTTTTATCCAAGCCTACATCTTCACGATGCTGAGCTCCGTTTTCATTGGTTTAGCTCACCCTGAACATCATAAAAAATAATCCAATAAAACAATAATCAAAAAATTACAACTATGTTAACTCTCTTACAGGCAGCTGTAGCTGCAGCAGGTATTGCAAAGTTTGGCGCCGCTATCGGTGCAGGTCTCTCAACCATTGGTGCAGGTATCGGTATCGGTAAAATTGGTGGTAATGCCATGGAAGCTATTGCTCGCCAACCAGAAGCTACTAACGACATCCGTTCAAACATGATTGTTGTAGCAGGTTTGATAGAGGGTGTTGCCCTCTTTGCAGTGGTTGTTTGCGTATTGATTTTCTTCTTGTAAATCACAAATACACGGCGAATTTATTATGCAGAATATGCCATCCATACTGACTCCCGACTTCGGTCTAATGTTCTGGATGCTGCTTGCTTTCTTAGTGGTCTTTGGACTCTTGGCTAAGTTTGGATTTCCAACCATTGTCAAAGCTGTAGAAGATCGCAAGAACTTCATTGATGAATCTCTGAAGAATGCACGCGAAGCCAATGAAAAACTGGCCAATATAAAAGTCGAGAGCGAACAGATCCTGCATGAGGCGCACGAAAAGCAAGCGCAAATCATCAAGGAGGCTATGGCAACTCGCGACAACATCATCAATGAAGCTAAAGGCAAGGCACAAACCGAAGGCCAACAGCTTCTTGAAGATGCTAAAAAGCAAATTGCAGCAGAGAAAGAAAACGCTCTTGCTGATATTCGCTCGCAAGTTGCAGATCTGTCCGTGCAAATCGCCGAGAAAGTGATTCGTCGTCAGCTACAAAGCAACGACGAGCAGGAGCAGTACATCCAACGCATGCTGAACGATGTGAAGTAATCAAGCATACTTAACGCTTTGAATTATGGACATTGGAATTATTTCAACACGCTATGCAAAGACGCTCCTGCGATTTGCAACCGACAATAAAGAAGAAGACCGTGTGTATCAGGAAATGACCACACTAGCGGCAGCATTTCAAAAAGTCCCTGAACTTTTGCAGACTCTCACCAACCCCGTATTAGACAATGCAAAGAAATCAGAACTTCTTATATGTGCAGCTTGTGGTACTTCTGAAGTCAGCTATTCTACAAACCGCTTCGTAGACCTCATCGTCCACAACCACAGGGCTTCGATGATTCATTTCATCGCTCTAACTTTCTGTTCTCTGTATTTAAAGAGCAAAGGTATCATTCGCGGCATCCTGACAGTTCCCGTCAGCGTGAGTGCATCTACTAGTCAAAAACTAAGACAAATGGTAGAAACACGAACGAAAAGTAATGTGGAATTTACAGTCAATGTAGATCCAAAAATTGAAGGCGGCTTCATTCTACAATATGATACATATCGTCTAGACGCCAGTCTACGCACACAGTTGCTGCAACTCCGGCGCAGTTTAAGTTAATACAGTAATTATCTATCATGCCAAATAATATCAAACCCAGCGAAGTATCTGACGTCCTACTGCAACAACTACAGGCTGTCAATACAAATATACAGTTTGAAGAGGTCGGCACAGTCCTTACCATTGGTGATGGTGTTGCCCGTATCTACGGACTTACCAACGTTACCGAGAATGAGTTGATTGAATTCGAGAATGGTGTTATGGCCGTGGCTATGAACCTCGAAGAGGATAACGTCGGCGCAGTACTTCTTGGTCCCTCTGAAGGCATCAAGGAAGGACAGAGCGTAAAGCGTACAGGACGTGTAGCCTCTATCGAAGTAAGCAACGATATGCTGGGACGTGTTATCAATCCTCTTGGACAACCGCTAGATGGCGGTAGCGAAATTGGTGGCGAAAAGTTTCTAATGCCTCTGGACCGCAAGGCTCCAGGCGTTATCTATCGCCAACCTGTCAATCAAGCACTCCAAACAGGTCTTAAAGCTGTCGACTCCATGATTCCAATTGGACGTGGACAACGCGAGCTTATTATCGGTGACCGCCAAACAGGAAAAACAGCCATCGCCATAGATACAATTATCAATCAGAAGGAGAACTATGAAAATGGCGACCCTGTTTATTGTATCTATGTAGCCATTGGTCAGAAAGCCTCTACCGTAGCTTCAACCGTAAATACGCTGAAGAAGTTCGGCGCTATGCCCTACACCATTGTTGTTAGTGCTACTGCCAGCGAGCCTGCAGCACTTCAGTATTTTGCCCCCTTTGCAGGTGCAGCCATTGGAGAATACTTCCGCGATCGCGGTCTGCACGCTTTGGTTGTTTATGATGACCTTTCAAAGCAAGCTGTTGCCTATCGTGAGGTTTCGTTGATTCTTCGCCGCCCTTCTGGGCGTGAAGCCTATCCAGGTGATGTCTTCTATCTCCATTCACGCCTACTTGAGCGCGCAGCAAAAATCAATGCCCAGAATGAAGTCGCACAGCAAATGAACGACCTTCCTGCTTCTATGAAAAGTCACGTTAAAGGTGGTGGTTCACTCACAGCGTTACCTATCATTGAAACACAAGCCGGCGACGTTTCTGCTTACATTCCCACCAATGTTATCTCTATTACAGATGGTCAGATCTATCTAGATACGAACCTTTTCAACCGTGGACAGCGTCCTGCTATTGATGTAGGTATCTCTGTGAGCCGTGTAGGTGGATCAGCTCAAATCAAGAGTATGAAGAAAGTGGCTGGTACGTTGAAGATAGACCAAGCTCAGTACAGAGAACTGGAAAGCTTCGCTAAATTTTCTAGCGATATGGACGCTGTAACGGCAATGACTATTGATCGCGGACGTAAGAACAACGAATTGCTGATTCAAAAACAATATAGCCCTATGGCTGTAGAAGAGCAAGTAGCTATCCTTTACTGCGGTACACAAGGCTTGCTGAAGAACGTACCTGTGGAGAACGTGCAGGAATTCCAAGACAACTTCCTTCAAATTATGCGCAGCAATTATAAAGAGACCGTTCTTGAACCACTTGCTGCAGGAAACTTGACTGAAGGTGTAACTGCAACGATTGAAAAAGTAGCTGCTGATATTGCTGCACAATATAAATAATTATAGCCTATGCCTTCGCTAAAGGAAGTAAAAAATCGAATATCATCCGTCAATTCAACGCGAAAGATTACGAGCGCAATGAAGATGGTAGCAAGTGCCAAACTACATGGTGCTCAAAAAGCCATTGAGAGTATGCGTCCATATGAATCGCTGCTGAATCGGATTATGGCTACTTTCGTCAGTTCGATGGAAGGCGAAATCAACTCACCCTTCTCCGCTGAGCGCGAAGTGAAACGTGTAGCTATTGTTGTCTATAGCTCCAATACAAGCCTTTGTGGAGCATTCAATGGCAATGTCATCAAAGAACTGACACGTATTGTTGAAGAATATCGTAATAAGGACGTAGAGATTGCTGCCATCTATCCTTTTGGAAAAAAAGGAGCAGATGCTGCTCGCAAACTAGGATTCAAAGTTACTGACTACGACTCTATCGTGGAGCATCCCGCTTATGTGCCAGCAGCCGAAGTAGCAGCAGATCTCATGCAAAAATTTGCAGCAGAGGAAATTGATCACGTTGAGATGATTTACCATCACTTCCACAGTGTTGGTAAACAAATTCTTACACAAGAAACATTCCTCCCTGTAAAGCTTGAAGCCAACACTGAAGAAGTCTCTGGTACTCATTTAGACTACATTGTCGAACCATCTCAAGAGACACTTATTTCAGAGTTAATCCCTAAGGCTCTCCATCTGAAGTTATACACAGCTCTTTTGGATAGTCTCGCCTCAGAGCATGCAGCCCGCGTTATAGCTATGCAAGTTGCAACAGACAATGCAGACGAACTTCTTCGAGAACTCACATTGCAATACAATAAGTCACGTCAATATGCCATCACAGCAGAACTGCTCGACATAGTCGGTGGCAGTATGCAATAAAAAAACAACATACACTCTTCCCCCCCAAAGCGCATCTAATAACATTTAGATGCGTTTTTTCTTTTTCTTATAAGTCTACTAAAATGCAGAAAATAGTCCATTTTTCACCTATGCAGCAAACTCCCTCTTTTATAGATATCACACCTATCTTGCTGTCAACTGAACAAACTATAGCTCATTTGCCATTTATCCATAAATATCTTTATTCTGTCAACTGACGCAATAAGCCAACTGATATATATCCGTATTGTATTTCAGAACGCAATAAGGATGTATGACACAAGAGATAACATATACCATAACAGCAAAGAGAAATCAGATAACTAAGACACACTTGGGAGGCTTGAAGCATAGGACTACGATGGCTATTTTTAATATTTTTCTATATTTTGCAAAACGGCCAAGTTTTATGAGTATTTTTATTTGCACAAATCAAATGTTATTTGCAAATTTGCGTGTAAATGATATCTGCATTTAGCAAAGAATACTCAAACATATACATAATAACAAAAGAAAAAGAAACTCTAAACATATAACGATATGGAAAACAAAGCAAGTCTATCTGGACTCCGTAGAGAGGACTTCCAAAAGAAAGTTCAAGGTAAAGATGTAGACCTCTTCTTCCTTCGCAATGAAAATGGAATGGAAGTAGCCATTACAAACTATGGAGGATCTTTAGTAGCCATCATGGTGCCTGACAAGAATGGAAATTTTGCAAATGTAATACAAGGTCACGACAACATTGACGATTGTGTTTCCTCACCCGAACCCTTCCTTTCAACACTGGTAGGACGCTATGGCAATCGCATTGCAAAAGGTCGCTTCACACTCAACAACAAAGAATACCAGTTAGCGATTAATAATGGTCCTAATCACCTCCACGGAGGTCCCACTGGTTTTCATGCCCGCGTCTGGGATGCAGAACAAATCAACAACCACACATTAGTGCTTCGCTATGTATCTGCCTACTATCAAGAAGGATTCCCCGGAGAGCTCTCTATGACAGTGATGTACACACTGAACAATGACAACGAGTTGCTCATCGACTATAAGGGCACTACCAATAAGAAAACTATCGTCAATATGACGAGCCATGGCTTTTTCTCTCTTGCGGGTATAGCCAACCCCACCCCATCTGCAATGGATATTATCTGCCAGATAAATGCAGATTTCTATCTTCCTATCGATAAAACTTCTATTCCTACAGGTGAAATTCTTAAAGTTGAAGATACACCTTTCGACTTTAGAGAACCACACGCTGTTGGCGAACGAATTGATGCAGATCATGAACAGATAAAGAATGGTGCAGGTTACGATCACTGCTATGTGCTCAATAAACGCGAACCAGGTGAACTCTCGTTTGCCGCAAAAATCACAGATCCCAAGAGTGGAAGAACCATGGAAGTATATACCACCGAACCAGGTGTACAATTCTATAGTGACAACTGGGCAGATGGCTACAAGGGACAACATGGAGCTACGTTTGGCCGACGCAGCGCACTCTGCTTTGAAGCACAACACTTCCCCGATAGTCCAAATCATCCCTATTTCCCCAGCGTTGTCTTGAAACCAGGGCAAGTCTACACACAGAAAACGATCTATAAGTTCGGAACAATTTAATTCTAACAATAACAAAAACAAACTACAAACTTTATGAATCAACAAAAGAAACAATGGGGCGCCATATTCGTTATGATTGCCTTGTTTGCCATGATTGCATTCGTGACTAACCTTTGCACACCGATGGCAACTATCATTAAGCATCAAGGTACGATTTCTAATGTACTTGCCCAGATTGGTAACTATGGCAACTTTGTTGCTTATTTAGTTATGGGAATTCCCTCTGGTATGCTCATCGCTAAATTCGGTTACAAGAAAACGGCGCTCATCGGTCTTGCAGTAGGTATCGTTGGTATCTTAATTCAGTGGTTCAGCGGTCAACTTAACGTTGAGGAGAATCTTGGCCTCGTATTTGGCGTATACCTTGTTGGTGCATTCATTGCAGGTTTCTGTATGTGTATCCTCAATTGCGTTGTAAACCCCATGTTGAATCTCCTTGGTGGCGGCGGTAACTCAGGCAACCAACTCATCCAAATTGGTGGCGTATTTAATAGCGCTGCTGCCGTTGCTTGTTACATCCTCATGGGGGCACTCATTGGCGATGCCGCAAAGGCAAAGATATCTCATGCGACCCCAGCTCTTTTGATTGCCCTCGGAATCTTTATCGTGGCATTTATTGTTATCTTGTTCACAAAAATTGAAGAACCCGAACAAGCTCCTGTTGAAGTAGGATTAGTAAAAGGAGCATTGAGCTATCGTCATTTCGCCCTCGGTGCTTTGGCTATCTTTCTCTACATGGGTATTGAAGTTGGCGTACCTAACTTTGTACAGCAGTATCTCACTAATGAGAAAGGCATTCCTGCAGCAACAGTAGGTATGATTGTTGCGGTGTATTGGTTCATGATGCTTATTGGTCGCTTCGTGGGTGCATCCATTGGTGGCAAAGTTAGCAGCCGTGCTATGATTACAACCGTTTCTATTGCCACTCTTGTTCTCGTGCTCTTCGGTATGTTTGCACCGCAAACTCCAGTAAGCTTCCCAGGTGTTGACTGGGGCACACTCACAGTGGTATGGCAAGACATCCCCATGGGTGTGTTCGCATTCCTACTCGTAGGTCTCTGCACCTCAGTTATGTGGGGTGGTATCTTCAACATGGCTGTTGAAGGCCTCGGCAAATACACAGCCATCGCATCTGGTATCTTCATGACAATGGTATTTGGTTGCGCTGTGATGATGTTCATTCAGGCTACTGTTGCTGATGCTGTAGGATACATTCAGAGCTATTGGGTAGTTGTGTTCTGTGCAGCTTATATCCTCTTCTACGCATTGATAGGTAGCCGAGTTTCAAAACAAGCAAAATAATTACATTTCGTATCACCTAAACACAGATTGCGCCACACCTAAACACGGTGCAGGCGCAATCCTAAACCCATAAAACAATTACAACCATGCACTTAACAGTTGAAGATGTAAGAAGTCGTTTTTTGAAGCACTTCGATGGCACTCCGGGTTCTGTATATGCTTCTCCCGGTCGTATCAATATCATTGGTGAACACACCGACTATAACGGCGGATTCGTATTCCCTGGTGCCGTAAAACAAGGTATCATTGCTGAAATCAAACCCAACGGAACACGCAAAGTTCGCGCTTATTCTATCGACTTGAAAGATTATGCTGAATTCTCTCTCGACGATGAAAAAGGTCCAACAGCAACTCATTTCCGCTTCATTTTCGGAATCTGCCGTGAGATGATGAAACTCGGAGTTCCTGTAGAAGGTTTCAATACCGCCTTTGCTGGTGATGTGCCTCTCGGCGCAGGTATGTCCTCCTCTGCTGCCCTTGAGAGTTGCTTTGCTTTCGCCTTGAACGATTTGTTTGGCGACAACAAAATTGAGAAATTCCAACTCGCACTTGCAGGTCAGGCAACAGAGCATAACTACATTGGCTGCAACTGCGGCATTATGGATCAGTTTGCTTCAGTATTTGGTAAGGCAGGTCACATCATGCGCCTTGACTGCCGCTCACTCCAGTACAAGTACTTCCCATTTGATCCGAAGGGCTACAAACTCGTTCTGCTCAACTCTCTTGTAAAACATGAGTTGGCATCTAGCGCCTACAACGATCGTCGCAAGAGCTGCGAAAATGTTGTAGCTGCTATGAAGAAGTATCACCCTAACGTAGAAACTCTCCGTGATGCAGATTATGATATGCTGGAAGAAGTTCGTGGTGAAGTTAGCGCAGAAGATGCTCTTCGCGCAAAATATGTCATCGGCGAAAAATATCGTGTTCTTGAAGTGAGTGTTGCCCTTGAAGAAGGCGATTACGAAGAGGTAGGCCGCAAAATGTACGACACGCACCATGGTTTGAGTAAAGAATACGAAGTTTCTTGCCCTGAGCTTGACTTCTTGAATGAAGTTGCTAAATCTTGTGGTGTAACAGGATCTCGCGTCATGGGCGGTGGTTTTGGTGGTTGTACCATCAACCTCGTTCGTGAAGAACTCTACGACAACTTCATTACAACAGCTAAGAATGCTTACAAGGAAAAATTTGGCAAAGAGCCTGTAGTCATCGATGTAGTTATTGGTGATGGTTCTCGTAAGCTTTGCTAAAATTAGCAACTCTATTTATCATTTTCCCCTCAAGCCCATGTTTGAGGGGATTTTTATTACGTTTTTTTCAAAAAAAAGTGCAATGGCTTTGCTAATAAGAAAAATGTTTATACTTTTGCACTCGCAAACGAAAAGAAAACGGTTCGCTAGCTCAACTGAATAGAGCATCTGACTACGGATCAGAAGGTTATAGGTTTGAATCCTATGCGAATCACTACTTTCGGCTCGCTAGCTCAACTGAATAGAGCATCTGACTACGGATCAGAAGGTTATAGGTTTGAATCCTATGCGAGTCACAAAACCTCCGATAGCTAACGCTGCGGAGGTTTTTGTTATTCAGAAATTCTACATATATTTGCAATGTATTCAAAAAAAGAATTATTATGAAACAACTGACTAGATCCATAACACTGCTGATGGTCCTCCTAATAACATCCATCAGCCTCACTTCCTGCGTAGAGGATTATAACGACCCTGATAGCTATGCAGAAATGGTGCTAAGCAATCGTGCATGGCGCGTAGTGAGTTCTACCAATAATTATGCCTATACTGCAGGCGATATCTTCTACTTCTACCGAGATGGTTCTTTCCAGACTCTCCGTAGAGGAGGTTCACCTGAATATGGAGAGTGGATGGTCAGGAACGGTAGCCTGCTCATGCACTTCACCAATTCTTCACTAAATGTAGACATTGAAGCTCCTATCCCTGTACTGCAAGGTGATTATGCCGTTTTGTACTGTAACGACTATATGTACAGAACTGCCTATAACCTTCGTCTTGTAGCTGCTTATGACCTTAGTGGATATGGCTATAATCATTGGTATAATAACAGCTACTATTCACCTAAGGAGTAAAGAAAAGAATTGAAGCTCAATTAAGAAAAAAAGCGAACTGAAACATCTTTCATAATGTTCTAGTTCGCTTTTTTATACCTCTTCTATTTATTCTTAGCTATCATGCAGAAACAATGTTAGTAGCTGTAAATAGCGCTTATCTGTCTCATTCCATACGCTGCCGAAACACATAGAATTTCTCATCTGAAAGCCCTGCAATATCACTGCGGACGATATTGCTCACATCTATGAAATCTCTCACTTCTCCATCGGGATAGAGAATGCCAATACCATCGGCCGTGACAGAATACAATTCTTTCTGAACCTTACGCCATGTCACAAAGTAATCCATATCCTCCAATGGCAGTTCCAGCTGTTTGCTGAGTTCCTGTTTCAATCTCTCCGCTTCCCCTTTAGGTATAGACTCTGCATATACATCCACTTTGAACAATCGACGATTGATAAAATCAGAACAAAGCATTGCTAAAATCTTATCATCTGATTTCATCCAGACTTTCAAAGCAGACATTATATCGTTGTCTTCTAGCTCAAGGAAATAATCCAACCAATCAGGCTCTTTATTAGGAATTTCATGCCTTAAGAAAAAAAGCAAAGAAGGAGAAGCAAACAGATTCTTTCCACTACGCACCAAATACTTTGCACGTCGCAAAGCAGCACGAAGGACTTCCTCTGCAGCAACGGCCGTTTTATGAAGATATACCTGCCAATACATCATACGTCGGGACATTAGATAGTTCTCAACAGAGTATAAGCCTTTGACATCTACAACCAGCTTGTCATCAATAATATCGAGCATTTCTATAATACGAGCAACTCCAATATTGCCTTCACAAACACCGCAGAAAAAACTATCGCGACAAAGATAGTCTAAACGATCAACATCTAGCTGGCTACAAATCAGCTCATGAAGAAAACGTTTCGGGTATTTATCCTCAAAGATATTGATAGCTAGAGATAACCCACCATGCAGCTGCTCATTCATGCGATTCATTATAAGCAAAGAAATCTCCTCATGCGTAATGCCCTTCATAAAGGTCTTCTCTAAGACATGAGAAAAAGGTCCATGTCCTACATCGTGTAGTAAAATGGCAGCCTCAACCGCTTCTATTTCTGAATCGAAAATAAAATGTCCCTTCTCTTGCAAACGATTCAGCGCTTCTTGTATTAGGTGAAATGCGCCGATAGAATGCTGTTTACGTGTGTGTTGCGCACCTGGATAAACGCAAGTCGACATTCCTAATTGTCGGATACGTCCCAAACGTTGAAAACAAGGATGAGCAATGATCTCTGTCAATAAACCACGAGGAATCCTTGTAAAGCCATAAACAGGATCGTTAATAATCAGTGGACCTCTCATATACCTCTCATATACATTGATTGTTTCAGCAAAAATACATATTTATCTAGTTAGCCTCTTGTCTGTCAGTCATAAAATCGGTATAAAGCATAATATTCCGCTAAATCTTTATTATTTTTGCAGCATATAAGTAATTAAGCAATAAATTATGCTGACAATAAAACAGATTCTTGACAACAAGGAAGCCGTTATCCGCGGTTTGGAAAAGAAACATTTTGCTGACGCTCGTGAAACTATAGAACAAGTACTTGCACTTGACAATAAACGAAAAGAAGCGCAAGCACAATTAGATATTCTCCTTTCGCAAGTGAAAACTATTTCTAAGAGCATTGGGGGAATGATGAAAGAAGGTAAGAAAGAAGAAGCTGAAGCTGCTAAGGAGCAAGTTGCTGAAATCAAAGAACAGACAAAAGAACTTGAAGAAAGCATGAAAACGGCACTAGATGAACGTACTCAAGTTCTTTATACAATCCCAAACGTCCCTTATGATGAAGTACCTGAGGGAAAAGATGCGACTGATAATATAGTTGTGAAAGAAGGAGGCCAATTTATTGAATTGCCAAAAAATCCTTTGCCTCATTGGGAACTAGCAAAGAAATATAACCTCATAGATTTCGACCTTGGTGTAAAAATTACAGGTGCTGGTTTTCCCGTCTATATTGGTCAAGGTGCACGTTTGCAACGTGCTCTCATCAACTTTTTCCTTGATGAAGCTCGCGCAGCTGGGTATACAGAAATTATGCCACCTACTGTTGTAAATGCCGCTAGTGGTTACGGAACTGGCCAACTTCCTGATAAAGAAGGACAAATGTATCATTGTGAAGTGGACGATTTATATCTCATACCTACAGCAGAAGTTCCTGTCACAAACATTTATCGTGATGAGATTCTAGATGAGAAAGACCTCCCCATCAAGAATTGTGCCTACACAGAATGCTTCCGTCGCGAAGCTGGCTCTTATGGTAAGGATGTTCGCGGGTTAAATCGTCTCCATGAATTTTCTAAAATTGAACTTGTTCGTATTGATACTCCCGAACACAGTAAGCAAAGTCATCAAGAAATGCTTGATCATGTGGAAGGACTTTTGAAGAAACTAGAGCTCCCCTATCACATCCTGTTGCTCTGTGGTGGTGATATGAGTTTTACCTCTAGCATTTGCTATGATTTCGAGGTTTATAGTGAGGCACAAAAGCGTTGGTTGGAAGTAAGTTCTGTTAGCAACTTCGACACATATCAAGCCAATCGATTACAGTGCCGCTATCGCAATGCAGACAAAAAGATTAACCTCTGCCATACCCTTAATGGCTCTGCATTAGCTCTGCCGCGTATTCTTGCAGCACTATTGGAGAATTTCCAAACTCCAGAAGGCATCCGAATCCCCAAGGCCCTGCAAGCATATATGGGTACAGATATGATTAAGTAAATCCACATAATGCGTATACTCTCCATCGACTATGGAAAGAGAAGAACCGGTATCGCAGTGACCGATCCTATGCAAATCATTGCTAACGGTCTGACAACTGTCGAAACAAAAAATCTGTTTCCCTTTCTAAAGGACTATTTAGAAAAAGAACCTGTTGAGTGTGTAATTTTGGGACTCCCCACTCAGACTAATGGGCAACCATCTGAAAATCAACAGCGCGTTCGTCAATTTGCCGCTAATTTCACGAAACAATTTCCCCAGATTCCACTAGAGTTTTACGATGAACGTTTCACCTCTGTCCTAGCTCACCAAACAATGCTTGCCAGCGGTATTGGAAAACAACGCCGTCGCGATAAAGCACTTGTAGATGAAATCAGTGCGTGTATAATTCTACAGTCGTATATGGAAAGTAAACGAAATATTTAAAAGAGAATATGATATTACCCATTTATACATACGGACAATCCGTACTTCGCAAAGTTGCAGAAGATATACCAACCGATTATCCAGGGCTCAACGAACTTATTGTAAATATGTTTGAGACAATGGAGAAAAGTAATGGTGTCGGATTGGCAGCTCCACAAATCGGTAAATCCATACGTGTTGTAGTTATCTCTTTGGATGTTCTCAAAGACGAATTTCCCGAATATGAAGGCTATAATCATGTATTCATCAATCCACATATTGTGGAAGTGGATGATAGCGAAACGGCTCTGCTCGATGAAGGTTGTCTTAGTTTACCTGGACTTAGCGAACCAGTACGTCGCCCAACACGCATCCATGTTACTTATCTAGATGAGAACTTGCAACCTCATGATGAATGGGTAGACGGATATTTAGCGCGTGTTATGCAGCACGAATTTGATCATCTCGAAGGCGTTGTATTTACGGATAGAATCAGCCCATTGCGCAAACAACTTGTGAAGAAAAAACTCGAGATGATGCGCAAAGGAAAAGTAAGTTGCAGTTATCGTGTGAAGACACCCAAATAAGAAAAGCTAGATTTATGGCACACACAAGTACCAAGCCAAACAATAAGAAAAGCCCCTCCACTGCGGAGGGGCTTTTGCACTTGCTTACATTGCTTCTGCTCATTGTGCCAAGCTTCCTCTATGCACAAATCAATGTTACAAGCACCCTGCTCATGGGACGTAATGCGTTGAGTGTTGATGATAACCTCAGCGCTATTCGCTATTTTAACCAAGTGATAGAGGCACGTTCAAGTAACGCCGAAGCATGGTATCTTCGTGGATTGGCAAAATTCGCATTAGAAGACTTCCATGGTGCAGATGCTGACTGTTCACAGTCAATTCTCTTAAATCCATATAAGGTAGAAGTATACCAACTCCGTGGTTTGTGCCGTATCAATCTCAAAGATTATCATGGAGCGATAAACGATTATGCGCACACCCTCGCTGAAAAGCCAGATAATGAAGATGCACGCTTTAATAAAGCGTATTGTTTCATGCAAATCAAAGAAATGGATAGTGCGAAGGTGGAAATAAGCAAAATACTACATCGCTCTCCTAAATTTTATCGAGCTTATATGGCGCAAGCACAAATATACTTAGAAGAAAAGGACACACTGAAAGCCATCACCTGGATGGATTCCCTATTGACTTTCCGCCCCAACGAATCTCAAATTTGGCAATTCAAGGGACAGTATGCCATAAATAACAACTTATATTCAGCTGCCGATAGCTTTCTTACACAAGCCATTAAATATACCCCTAATGATGATCAAAGCTATCTACTAAGAGCTATGGCGCGCAACTCTCTCAATAAGTTTGATGCTGCTATCACAGACTACGATAAAGTGATTAGTCTTATCCCACAACATTTCGTGGCTCACTATAATCGCGCCTTATTACGCGCACTTGTGGGGGATGATAATCGCGCGATTCAAGACTTCACCTTCATTTTAAAAGTAGAACCACAAAATACATTAGCCCGCTATAATCGCGCTCTTCTTCGTGAACAGACAGGAGATTACTGTGGAGCTATACGCGACTATAGTGTTTTAATAAAAACATATCCTAGATTTATGTATGGCTATGTTGCACGGGCTAAATGTCGTCGAAAAATTGGAGATATTAAAGGAGCATTGAATGACGAGACGGTTATTGCTCGTGCAGAATTAGATATTTCTTTTGCACGCCCTAGCCGTTCAATACACAAAAAGGTCAGACTGCGTTCCGACCATGCTTTGGAGCATTATGACCGCATAATTACAGAAACTCTCGATACAGCCAAGATTTTTGGTGACGGCATCTTTGGTAAGGTTCAGAACAGTAAAGTAGAAGCTAGCCTTATGCCGTCTTTTCAAATAACTCTTCTTCCCGTCACAGCACGAGGCTATCGTAGCATTGGCTATCAGAGTGAAACTGAAGAATTGAGTAAAAGGTTTGAATCTTTAGAACTTCAGGCTGAACAACAAAGGGGAAGATTCCACTATCAATGCAATGCCAAATATCGCGTCTTTTTCACAGCGGAAAAAGACGCTAAAAATCTTGCACATTCAGAAAACTATAGAATGAGTATAGATACATTACTCAATAGGTTAACAGACACGGATGCTTACCTACTCCGCTCTATGTTGGCCTATATGGCTTACGACTACAATGCAGCTTGGACATATGCAGAGAAAGCAGTTTCTCTTAGCCCTAATTCTGTGATAGCTCTACAGAATCGTGCAAACATTCTTGGAACACTGTATCTAAATGCCGATAAAGAACAAAAAGTCCTATATGCACATCAAGCAATAGTGGATATGGAGGAGGCTATAAAATTAAGACCAAACAATGCATATTCCTATTACAATCGTGGATGTCTTCTTGCCTCTTTTGGAAAAGTACAAGAGGCTAAAACAGATTTTACTACAGCCATTGCACTTGATAAGCGTTTTGCTGAAGCATACTATAACCGTGCGATTCTCTGCTTACAAGACAATCGCAAACAAGAGGCAATATCTGATCTCAGCCGTGCTGGAGAACTAGGGCTCTATAAAGCGTATAACTTGTTGAAAGAAGCTCAAAATTAATTTATACTTCTAGCATTTTCTATAAAAGATTTTTATCCGTCAAACAGCAAGATCTGAATTATCATCTCGAGAACGTGCAAAAGAGCTTTAATTGACATCCAAATTATTCTTAAAAGCAAAAGTATTTGAGAATAATTACTTAATTTCGCAAATCGATAAAAGTCACGCATGTTTTATTTATGAAATATCGCATCAGTAAAATTTCCTTTTTTTTATTTGCCGTTCTGCTCGTTCTCCCAGTTCATGCACTCGAAGATCGTAAGAAGACAATATCTACAGTGGGAAAAGGAGTTATCATTGAACCTGATCATCTTTCTTATAAGGCGCAAGCCGATAAGGCAACAAGTCCTTTAGGTCGTGATATCGCTATTGGCGCAAACGCACGTGGAAATGGGCATATAAACACACGCTATGTGGAAGGAATAGATATAAGTCACTATCAAGAAACTATTGATTGGGATGAAATTGCTCGTAATGCAGAAATTTCTTATGTCTATGTAAAAGCTTCTGAAGGAGAAAATCTTAGAGATGATTATTATATTCAGAACTTACTTGGTGCACGCCGTGCAGGACTGAGCGTAGGAAGCTACCATTTCTATCGTCCGCAGGTTACACCTCAAGCACAGTTAGAAAACATGACGCAAGTGGTTCGACGTGAGGAACAAGATCTTGTCCCTATCATAGATATTGAAAAAGAAGATTCGGACGAAGCTGCCTTTATCGAGAATCTTCGACAGTTCATTCTACTTGTTGAACGTTACTACGGAAAAAAACCCTTACTCTATACGTACCACAATTTCTACAATCGTCATTTCCAAGGATTGTTTACCAACTATCATTGGATGATTGCTCGCTACCGTACTGACGCTCCAGTACTCAATGACGGCAAAACATATATCATGTGGCAATATACACAAAGTGGGCGCATACCTGGCATTCGTGGAAAAGTAGACCGCAGCCGAATTATGTCAGGATTTACGCTTCATCAGCTAAAACTATAATCACAACTAAATAAACACAGCAACATTATGTCTGAATGGTTCCAATGCACCGTTAAATATGAGAAGACCATGGAAAATGGTCAGCAGAAAAAAGTTACAGAGCCATATCTCGTAGATGCGATTAGCTTCACTGAAGCTGAGCGCCGCATCATCGAAGAAATTTCACCGTTTATGGCGGGAGCTTTTGAAGTTAGCGACATTAAACGTGCACATTTTGCCGAAATCTTTGAATCAACAGACGATAGTGCAGATCGTTTCTTCAAAGCTAAACTTTTATTTGTCACTCTTGACGAGAAAAGCGGAAAAGAGAGGAAGACAACACAACAGGTTCTGATTCAAGCTACTGATTTACGCGATAGTATTAAGCGTCTAGATGAAGGTATGAGAGGTAGCATGATGGATTACACGATTGCCAGTGTTCAAGAAACAACGATCATGGACGTATATCACTATCAGCAAAGTGCCCCCGAAAGCATGACTAAGGTTGACAAACCTGAATTCGAGGAATAAAGCCAAATAATCAACAGCAAAATGACAGAGATTCAGCAAAATCTAGCAAAAATCCGCGAACAGCTTCCTTCAAATGTACAGCTCGTTGCTGTTTCTAAGTTTCATCCCGCAGAGATGATTCAACAATGCTATGAACAAGGCCAACGAATCTTTGGGGAAAGCCACGAACAGGAACTTCGCATAAAAGTTCCCGCGCTTCCCAAAGATATAGAATGGCACTTTATAGGACATTTGCAGACCAACAAAGTAAAATATATAGCTCCTTATATTTCTTTGATTCATGCGGTTGATTCTTTCAAACTCATGAAAGAAATTGATAAGCAAGCAGCTCACAATAACCGCATTATACGCATTCTGTTAGAACTCCACATTGCTGAAGAAGCCACCAAGTTTGGATTCTCTCTCGCAGATTGTCGCACACTGCTTGAAGATGGTGAATGGAAAGAGTTGAAGAACATACAAATCTGTGGCTTAATGTGTATGGCATCCAACACTGATAATACAGAACAGGTATGCAAAGACTTTGAAACGGCGCACATCTTCTTTGAAGAGATAAAAGAAAAATACTTTCCTAACGATGAGGCTTTCTGTGAACGGAGTTGGGGAATGACTCACGATTTTCAGATAGCAGTAAACGAAGGTTCCACTATGGTACGCATTGGTACCGCTATCTTTGGTGAACGTCAATACTAAAAAGTTATGTTTCTCAATCCTTGCTGCAAAATAAATCTCGGACTTTACGTTGTTGAAAAAAGAGCTGATGGTTACCACAATCTAGAAACCGTATTTTATCCTATACCTCTTTGTGACAATCTTGAAGTAAAAACACTTCACAACTCTAACGAACCGTATTTACTCCAGACTGTTGGCCCTAAGATCCAAGGAAATCCTGAAGACAACTTAATTATTAAGGTGTACAATCAGCTGAAAGCAGACTTTGATCTTCCTCAGCTCGACATTTTACTTCATAAAAAAATACCCATGGGAGCAGGACTTGGTGGTGGATCGAGTGATGCTGCTTTCATGATGCGCATTCTCAACGAAGAATATCAACTGGGAATGAATAATTCTGAGATGAAAAAACGCGTCAGCAAACTCGGAGCTGATTGTGCCTTTTTTATTGACCCGCACCCCGCTTATGCAACGGGGATTGGGGATATCTTTTCCCCTATTACTCTCTCGCTAAAAAAATGGGTATTGGTACTCGTGAAGCCACAAACCTCAGTTTCTACACAAGAAGCTTACTCGCAAATCGTGCCCCAAAAAACTTCAGTAGATCTACGTGAAGCTTTAGCTTTACCTGTAGAAGAATGGAAAAACGTGGTATGCAACGACTTCGAGAAAAGCGTTTTCTCCACACATCCAGAAATTGAAGCCATCAAAGAAACACTTTATGATATGGGAGCATGCTTTGCGCTTATGTCGGGCAGTGGTAGCACAGTCTTTGCCCTGTTCAAAAATAAACAGGGCGATCTTCGAAAGATTTTCTCAGACTGCTTCACGTTTCAAAGTACACTTCTAAAATGATTATCTGTTTTAGCGGAACAGGCAACACGCGATGGGCTGCCAACAAAATAGCAACTCTCACGAATGATGTAATAATAGAGGAGACTTCAGAGCAGTGCGATGATGTACTAGGAATATTCTTCCCTATCTATGCTTGGGGAATACCGAGGGTCTTCATTGATCAGCTCCGGCGATTCTTCAGTAACTCTGAAAAACAAAGGAAATTTAGCTATGTTTATGTAGTTTGTACATGTGGTGACGACATTGGTCTCACTGATAAAGAGGTAAAAATCTTATTACAACAGTATGACATAAACAATATCTCCATCTGCTCCATTCAAATGCCTGAAACATATATAGATTTCCCCGGTTTCAAGTTAGATACTCAGGCTGCTGCAGCTAAAAAAATTGCAGTAGCAGAAAGCCACATCTCAGTTTTTGCCACAAAGATTCAAAAGCATGAAATGTTCTATGAGATAAATCGTGGAACTTGTCCATGGATTAAAAGTAGAATACTTCGTCCTCTTTTTTACAAATTCTTTATAGATGATAAAAAATTTACAGTAGACAAAGATCTTTGCATCCATTGCAGCAAATGTGCAAAGGTATGCCCCATCTGTAATATAGATTGTTCTCCTACAAGTATTCCACAATATAAACACCATTGTATCGGATGCTTAGCTTGCTATCACCATTGCCCCCAAAATGCCATACAGCGCGTATATACTAAGGGTAAAGGTCAATATTGTCCTCCACAATCCTAAATCGTTTTAAGAATTGAGCCTACACTTTATTGCTTCAAGAATAGCTTAAAATCAAGTTTTTTTATTCGTAGATAAGAACATTGTCCTGTACTAAATAAGTTGACAGTTCATAAACTCAAAAAAAGATTATGTCAAGATTAAAGTACAGCGAAACAGAGAAAGTTCTGTTGTTGCGTTCTTACCTAGAGAGCGGTATGGACGCTAAAAACTTTTCACGTAGTCGTGGAGTTCCTTATACCACCTTCCGCTATATTTGCAAGCAATATGGCACTCCAGATCTCTCAACAATCGAACGACTTATGAAAGAAACAAAAATCCCGAATACTGTCGATGAACTTCAATCTCAACTCTCCAACGAGCGCAAAGCCTATGAGGCAGAGATTAAGCGCCTCAAGAAGGCTCTTTCTGAATCCGAATTGCGATGTTTGGCCAACTCCACAATAATAGATTTAGCGGAGAAGATGTTCAATATCCCCATCCGAAAAAAACGCGATACCAAGTAATCAATACTTTGTCTCAGAGCCAGGAAGCAGATACGTCCACGCGGCGTAACGTCTCCTTCCTCTGCGATTATCTTGGCATAAGCAGACAAGGTTATTACAAGTATATGACTCAAGAAAAAGAAGAGGAAATCCTAGGAATGAGTATCGTCCTTTATGCCACAGAGCTGCGTAAGGACCTCCCCAAAGCAGGCATGCGCGAACTCTACGAACTGTGTCGTCGTAAGTTCCAATATAAGTTCTCCATTGGCCGCGACCAGTACTATACAATCTCTTCCAGTCTAACGACCTCTATCAGTGTACTGACAGATAAAATATCCTTATTGTATTTAAAAATACAATAAGGATGTCAGCTGAGAGGCTTATTGTATTTATAAGCCCAATAATAGCGCATTAGGATTCTTTATTTTTAAGAATCATTGCTTATTTTATCATGAAAGAAGAAAGAGAAGCTCCATCTAACGATAGCGTAAGCCGCGTATCTATATTGGTACAAAAAGTCATTGGCGAACCAAGAAAGATTAAATCTCCTTGACATAGTCGATAATTTTGACTAAGTTTTGACACAATTTCTTCAGGTTTCACCAGCATTTCTTTGGTATCGTATGCACAAAGTTTTTTTTCTCCTGCCAGAATCTCTATGTGATGATTGCAATATGTTCCCATAGGTACAAAACGCCCTATTGATGCTGCTCCATCAAAACCAACAGCAAGCTCCCAAGGAGCTCTTTTCTCTCGAAGTTCCTCCAGTAACTGTGAAGCTATGAAATGTACCCCTATTGTTATTTCTGAAAAATATCGGGGAGCAAAACGTTCTGGAATGCCTTTTCCCAAGCGATTAATACGAATAACAAGATGAGCACGTCCGACAGCAGGAAGTGCATAATCAGGTAAAAAAGCAGGCCGCCCTATTTGGTTTAGAGCTGTATCAGGAATCATAAAAACGTTCCCAATCTCAGTGTAATTGTTGCTAAGTATAAATATTTTCATAAAATCTTTGCTATTCCAAAAATTAGAATTACTTTTGCTCTCGCTTAACGGGGCGTAGCGCAGTCCGGTAGCGCACCTGGTTTGGGACCAGGGTGTCGCAGGTTCGAATCCTGTCGCCCCGACTTAGAACTCAACTCTCAGAGAGAGTTGAGTTCTTTCTTTTTTCCCCCTCAGTGTTGGCCGGCAAAGTTACAAAATACAATAATCTTAGATACGTTTTCGTTATAATAAATATGTATAAGAAAAGAATATTGACACTCCTTATAGGGTTCGCAGGAACTATTTCTCTAATAGCTCAACCGTTTACCACTTTTGCAGAAAAAGATTTTTCACCAGGAACTGTCTTCTCTACACAGTTCAACTTGGGGAAAAATTATGCAGATTCCGTATGGTCCGTGAATCTTATCTATCCCGAATTCCGCTTAGCGACAAAATCAGAAACAGAACTCTTAAAAGAAAAAGGGATACCAGCTCAAGAGCTCCCTGCTGTAGAAACATCACTATCCATAAGTCGGAAACAAGGTTTTTTGGATGTATATTTTACTCCTTTTGCCTATCGGAATGGACATTGGATGCGCATGGCTGGCTGTAAAATCCAACTAGTGGCTAATCCACGTATAATAGCGCGCAAGGCACAAGCTTTACCCAATTTAATTCAACGATACACGGATCATAGTGTTTTATCTAAAGGAAAATGGGTGAAAATTAGTGTCCCAGAAGAAGGAATCTACCAACTGACTGCTTCAAAACTCAAGAGTTGGGGCTTTAATAATATCAATCGCGTTAAAATCTATGGATATGGTGGTCGCATATTGCCACAAAAACTAGAGTTTTCAGGCGATAATAGTGTCATTGATGATCTTTGCGAAGTTGCAACTTGGCGCAGGAGTAATTCTTTACTTTTTTATGCCGAAGGAACACTACGTTGGAGCTGGGATGCAACAAAACGGGCATGGAACCGTGCCCAAAACACCTATTCTCGTGCTTCTTATTACTTTATCACAGAAGGCGAATCTCCTCTTGAGATGAAAGTGATAGAACCAACTACAGCGTCTACCACGACGCTCACTTCTGCCATTGTTCCTGCATTGCACGAAAAGGACGCCTTTGCTTGGTACGAAGGGGGTACAGAATTTTTCTCTAGTTATGATTTTATCAATAAGAATACCCAATCGTTCACACTGTCTACCCCAGGATTTTCAGGTGGAACGGCAAAAGTTGCAGTAGCTGTAAGTGCAGCATCAACACTAAAGAATACAAATGTTGAGACTTTAGCAAATAGTCTAAATCTTGGGACTTTCTCAATTAGCACTTACGATAGTGAAACGGAAAGTGCTAGAGAAACGCGTGCTCTGTTCTCAACGGATTCTCTCCTAGAGAATAATACTTTCAAAATAACAACAACAGCAGGGAATTCTGCACGCCTCAATTATATTCTCGCATCCTATCCTCGGAAGTTAGATGCTTCAGTTCCTTTTGTATTTACTCCAGCAACAATGAGCCCCTCTGCTGCTGTGATACGTGCAGAAAATGCAACTGCTTCCACTCAACTCTGGCGTATCGCTTCTGCTTCAGCCCCAACAGCCATTATAAAAACAACCATCAATGGTACAAAAATTACAGCACAAATAGAGGATGCAAAGCAACGCTACATCTTTGTAGATGTAGCAAAGAACTATGCTGAACCTTCTCGAGTAGGAACAATAGAAAACCAGGACTTGCATGCAGATTCAGCACAAGATATGGTCATCATCATTCCTGAGAGTGGCAAACTGAAGAAACAAGCAGAGCGTTTGGCCATGGCTCATAGAGCAGAAGGCCTACGCGTAAAAATTGTCAGAGCAGATCAACTCTATAATGAATTCTCCTCAGGTACACCAGATGCTACTGCATACCGACGATACCTAAAAATGCTATACGACAGAGCAAAGACAACAGCAGATATGCCTCGATATCTTCTCCTCTTTGGCAATTGCTACTGGGACAACCGCTTGCTGTTAGGGAGCTCATTTTCAACAAAAGACCTATTGCTGGCCTTTGAAGTAAGTCCGAATGATCGCCTTATAAACATTCCTCATGGAACACTCTATAGCTATGTGACTGATGACTACTACGGGCTACTTGATGATGGTGAAGGCTCTGCTATTGCTAGTCGTGATAAAGTGGATCTCGGGATTGGTCGCTTCATCTGCACAACTGAAGAAGAAGCTAAAATTCTAGTGGATAAAACGCTAGAATATATGGAGAACAAAAATGTTGGAGCGTGGAAGAATCGAGTAATAATGCTAGCGGATAATGGAGATAATAATCTCCATCAAGAAGATTGCGAAACGACAGTAAGAAATATACAGAATGCAAATGACGAACTAATAATAAAAAAATACTACTGGGATGCTTACCCTATGACTACTTCTGCTACGGGAAATTCTTTTCCTCAAGTAACGCGTATGCTACAAGAAGAGCTAAAAAGAGGGGCACTAATTTTTAATTACACAGGGCATGGAAGCCCGCGACAATTAAGTCATAACAAATTACTACAGACCTCCGACTTTGAAAAAATAACAGATGGTAATATGCCGCTTTGGATTTTTGCATCCTGCGAGATAACTCCTTATGACCAACAAATGGAAGATATTGGGCGTGCAACACTATTCAATACAAAACAAGGTTCTGTTGCGATAGTTTGTGCGACACGTTCTGTTTATGCTATATATAATCGTGCTCTCAATGCGGCTTATTCGCGTTATGTACTTTCTAGCGACGGTAACGGAAAACCCTATACCCTAGGAGATGCAATGCGATTGGCAAAAGTTAGCTTAGTGACAAATGCGGGTGATCGATCTATGAATAAACTTAAATATGCTTTGCTCGGAGATCCTGCTCTTACTCTTACTGCACCACGTGGACAAGTTGTAGTAGACAGCATAGATAGAGAAGCCATAACCTCTAGCACCAATATTCAACTGAAAGCTGGTCAAAAGGTGCGCTTTGCCGGCCATGTAGAAAGAAATGGTCTCCTAGCAACCGACTTCAATGGAACTGTTACGGGTTCTCTCTACGACAGATTAGAAAATATTATTTGCAAAAACAATAACAATGCGAATAAAACAGCAATGGTTTACCAAGATCGCAAGAATGCACTCTTTGAGGGTAGCGATTCTATTCGCTTTGGCCGCTTCCAACTTAATGTTGTTGTACCGCGAGATATCAGCTATTCCGAAGATAAAGGGAGAATGTACTTTTATGCAGTTAACACGGATCATTCTGAAGAGTCACATGGCTCTACAACTCAATTTCACCTCAACGGAACAATACAAACGCAAAAGACCGACACGCTCGGACCAAAAGTTTTTGTATATCTAAACTCCACCGATTTTCCGGATGGTGGATATGTTTCCACCGCTGCACTTTTCGGAGCAACTCTCCATGATATTTCTGGCATAAATGCCAATGGCTTGGGAGTAGGCCACAACATAGAATTGAGCATTGATGGTGACGTCAATAATATCATAGTCTTGAACGATTATTTTGCTTATGACTTTGGAAGTACTACTTCCGGAACCATCCAATATCCACTCACAAATCTTTCGCCTGGGCGACATAAGTTAACTCTTCGAGTTTGGGACGTAAACGATAATTCAACAACGACTTCGCTTAACTTTTTTGTCAGCGAAGATCTCACGGGAGGATATGATGTAAATGCAACTGCTAACCCTGCGTATACGACAACAACATTTGTCACTACTTTGGAAAATTCTAATGAAAAGACTGATGTGTCAGTAGAAGTTTATGATATAGCAGGACGTCGCATTTGGAATGAAACATCTTCAACTTCTGCTAATGCTAGATATGATGCAATCCGTTGGTCACTAACAGATTATGCTAATAGACCAGTTCCAGCAGGAATCTATATTTATCGATCTATTATTTCGTCAAGCAGCAAGAGAGTAACTACAAAGAGCAAGAAGATGATTATCGTAAGGCAATGAAATAATAATCCTGCAACATCTACAATAATAACAATAAACGCAGATTACATCCGTTATAATAGTAATAGAAAACTAACAGAAAAGTGAATAAAATACAATTATTTTTGGCAACAATCATTGTAGCGAGTCCCGCAATCGCAGGTAACAATGACGACATACGCGACAAGTTTAATCCTATCCTGACAGCAGTTACTTCTCAGAGCATTGGGGCTGACGCCCGTGCTGGCGGTATGGGTGATATTGGTGCTGCTACTGACCCAGATGTTAATGCACAGCAGTGGAACCCCGCAAAATATCCCTTTACGATTAGTAGAGCAGGAGTTTCTCTTAACTACACGCCGTGGCTACGTAAGATTACGACAGGCATAGCTCTTTTAAATGCGACGGGCTATATTCGCTTAGGAGACTACCAAGCACTGAGTACTTCTGTGCGCTACTTCTCGTTGGGTGACTTTTCTGTATCAAATGACAATGCAATGACAGTAAAGCCTTACGAGTTCGGAATTGATGTAGCCTATAGTAGAATGTTGAGTGATAATCTCTCTGCTGCTGTAGCTCTTCGATATATGTATTCTGACTTGAGCGGTCACTATGATGACAATACCAAAGCAGGATCAGCCTTCGCTGCTGACATAGCAATGTATTGGAATAAATATGTGATGTTAGGAAGCCGCGAGAGCCAACTAGCCTTTGGCGTCAACATTAGTAACATTGGCTCAAAAATAAATTACGGAGGGGATTATTCATACTTCATTCCTACAAATCTACGTATTGGTGGGAGTTTGATGATACCACTAAATGAATATAATCGTATCTCTTTTAGTGCTGATGCAAACAAATTCCTAGTTCCGTCTATGCCGCTTAGAAATGCAGATGAGAGTAACGAAGATTATAACGAGCGCATACGTGAAAAATACTATGATATGAGTTCGATAAAGGGTATTTTCAAAAGTTTTGGCGATGCACCTGAAGGTTTCAAAGGAGAACTCAAAGAAATAAATTGGGGAGTCGGAGTTGAATACACCTATAATGATAAATTCACTCTCCGTGGAGGTTACCACAATGAGAATGCCTCACAAGGCGGACGAAGCTTCTTCTCTGTTGGTGCTGGCTTCCGCATGAATGTGCTATCCATTGATGCTGGCTACGTAGTTGCAACTAGTGCTTCTAATCCTCTCGACCAAACATTTAGAGTAGGTTTGAGTTTTGATATGGATGGTATCAAAGATTTATTTGGACGTAGAAAATAAACATATTATGACAAAGATAAGAGTAGGCTTGGGGTATGACGTCCATAAATTAGTAGAGGGACGCAAGTTATGGCTGGGAGGAATCTCCATAGAAAACGCAAAAGGCTTATTAGGACACAGCGACGCAGATGTACTCATCCATGCAATTTGCGATGCTCTACTTGGGGCTGCTAATCTTCGTGATATAGGCTACCATTTTCCTGATACTGATATAGAATACAAAAATATTGATAGTAAAATCCTTCTCAGGAAAACGACAGAGCTACTACATAAGACAGGCTGGCACATTGGCAATATAGATGCAACAATTTGTGCTGAACACCCCAAACTTAATCCCCATATTGAGAAAATGAAAGAGACATTAGCATCCTTGATGGACATAGATATTTCTGATGTTTCTCTAAAAGCAACAACTACTGAAAAGCTAGGCTTTACAGGACGTGAAGAGGGCATTTCTACTTATGCTGTTGTACTTATTGAGAAGTAAAAAATATATTGCTGTCCGGTAAATTTCAAAACTGCACTAAAAACCTTCCCGAAGCCCTTTAGAGTAGGACTTCGGGCTTTCTTTTTCAAAAAGCAAGCCCCCTAATCAAATAATGATGGTTCCGAGGGTGGGGATTTAGCTCTTTCAGCCCAAATTGCACACTCATCCTTTTGGGGATCTTCCATGAAAGCGATGAAATTGGTGTAATACATGAGCGTCAATCTAAGCATGGTTACGATTTGAGAAAAAGAAACGTGTCTTTTAATCATTCTGGACAGTACTGTGCACAAGAGATTGGCAATGAGTACCACCCAGGTTTGTATCTGGATGGCATTCACGCTCTCACCATAGAAAAAGTGCAAAGGAAAATTCTGTTTCAGTTGTTTATAGAGAGTTTCTATAGCCCACCTTCGTTTGTAGATTTCAGCAAGTTCCTCAACCGATAGTTCAAAATTATTAGTCAGTAACGTCACCGACTTACGAGAGTTATTACTCCATAGCTCTACGCATCGGGCTTCGTGCCTTACCTTCTCTTTCTCAAAAAGAATGTGTTTGTCGATATGAGTGACCAAACCATCACGAGAAACATAGGCTGTAGAAGCCAATTCCTGGTAGTTGAGGTTTTTCTTCATCTTAGTCACATAGCAGACACCTTCTTCCGTAAGCCTTTGAAACTGTGCATAGTCTATATAGGCTCTATCCATTGCCAAGGTGGAATCTTGGGGCAGGTGCACCTTTTTGAGAAGATAATGATCGTGTTTGGCAGCAGAGGTCAGTTCTACCACCATAGGTACACCTACTTGGTACTTCATAATGGTGTGTACCTTCATTCCGCCTTTCTTCTTCCCGCTTTTGGGATGTCGGCCTACTCCCTTGAGAATGTTGTCAAAGAGCGTGATAGTGGTAGAATCTATCATATAAAGCTGCTTCTCCCACGCTTTTTGACAGCCCACAGGTCGGCTGTCCGCTAAAAATGGAGTGTAGCGTTCCAACAGGGAGGCATAAACCTTGGCAAAGAACTCTTGTGGACGCCGCTGGTTGGCTTCTGCAAGCGTACTGCGACGGACAACGTAGTCAAGACCCAAATGGGAGAGTTTCATGGTCTCGGCTTTCATTCCAATCTCCAATTCACGCAGAGAATCAAAGTGTTTGAGAACACCAAAGAGCATAATGATGAGGTGTTTCCAGCCTGTCAAACGCTTCACATAGCGTTCGCTCCCTAGCGTTTCAAGACTAATTTGTTGAATTTTGGCTTTATCCAGCAATTTTATGACCTGACTATAGACCGGCTGTCCGGTAAAATATGTACTTTTGCTCATGTTACTAGCGTTTTTTTTGCAACAAGCAAAGTAACAAAAGAGGCTGGAATCCTACAAGAGGGTTTCAGCCTTATTTTTTTGCCGTGTAAAACTTTTACCGGACAGCAATATAAAAAATACTAAGCACAAGAGAAGGGACTTTCACTTGAAAGTCCCTTCTCTTTATAATATAAGCTAAAAAATAAATTTTAGAATTCAGCAGATTTAGGAGTTCTTGGGAAAGGAATAACGTCACGAATGTTTTGCATTCCTGTAACGAAAAGAATTAAGCGCTCAAAACCAAGTCCAAATCCTGCGTGAGGACAAGAACCATACTTACGAGTATCAAGATACCAGCCATAATCTTTCTCTTCCATTCCACGTGCTTCGATCTCACCAATAAGTTTTTCATAATTCTCTTCACGAACAGAACCTCCAATGATTTCACCAATGCGTGGGAAAAGAACATCTGTCCCTTGCATAGTCTTACCGTCTTCATTCTTCTTCATATAGAAGGCCTTAATCTCACTAGGATAGTTTGTCATTATCACAGGACGCTGGAAATGAGTTTCAACAAGATAACGCTCATGTTCACTACTTAAATCCATTCCCCACCCAGTAATTGGGAACTCAAATTTCTCTCCTTTCTTTACAGCCTCTTCCAAAATCTGAAGTCCCTCGGCATAAGTAAGGCGCACAAAATTCTCCTTTACAACAGACTGCAAAGTTGCAATAAGATTTTTATCAATCATCTTATTGAGGAATTCTAAATCATCCATACAGTGGTCTAGCGCCCATTGTACACAGTATTTTATGAAATCTTCTTCTAGATCCATCAACTCAGTCTGATCCATAAAAGCTACTTCAGGCTCGATCATCCAGAATTCAGCCAAATGGCGAGGAGTATTACTGTTTTCTGCGCGAAAAGTAGGACCAAAAGTATAGATAGCCCCCAAAGCCGTAGCCCCGAGTTCTCCTTCTAATTGCCCACTAACAGTTAGACTAGATTTCTTACCGAAGAAATCACGATCATAAGGGACATTCTCTTCCTTTCCTGTACGTGATAAGTCCAATGTTGTCACTTGAAACATTTCGCCAGCACCTTCAGCGTCACTAGCCGTAATTATCGGAGTATTGAAATAGTAGAACCCATGCTCATGAAAGTACTGGTGAATAGCCATCGCCATATTGTGACGAATACGGAAGACAGCACCAAAAGTATTTGTACGAAGACGAAGATGAGCATATTTACGCATATATTCAAAACTCTGACCTTTTTTCTGCATAGGATAATCAGCAGGACAAGCACCTAATAGTTCGATCAGTGTTGCTTGAACTTCCACAGCCTGTCCAGAACCTTGACTTTCAACCAATGTTCCTGTTACACTAAGGCAAGCACCTGTTGTTATATCTTTGAGAAGGTCCTCATCAAACTTTTCGTTATCGGCGACGATTTGTACATTCTTTATTGTACTACCATCATTAAGAGCAATAAAACTAACGCTCTTACTGCCACGACGTGTACGAACCCAACCTTTTACAAGTACTTCGGTACCAAAATCTGTACGCTTCAGTACATCAATAATCTTTGTACGTTTCATATTTATTCTTTATTCGAAAGCACCCATACGAAGGAAATTTACTTCTTCCTCTGTGAGGAATCGCCAATCGCCTCTTTTAAGATGCTTCTTAGTAAGACCTGCAAAGAATACGCGGTCTAGTTTATTAACATGATAGCCCAAACTTTCAAAGATTCGACGAACAATACGATTCCTTCCACTATGAATCTCTATACCGACTTGCTTCTTATCGGTATCGCTCGCATATTGTATTTCATCAGCTTTGATTTCACCATCCTCAAGTGTAATGCCCTCTGCTATCTGGCGCATATCTGCAGCAGAAACATTCTGATCAAGATATACATGATATATCTTTTTCTTCATGAACTGAGGATGTGTTAGCTTAGCAGCCATTTCGCCGTCATTTGTCAAAAGCAATACACCTGTTGTATTACGGTCTAGACGCCCAACAGGATAAATACGCTCAGGACATGCACCGCGAACAAGATCCATCACTGTCTTACGATTCTGCGGATCTTCACTTGTTGTCACATACCCTTTGGGCTTATTGAGGAGAATATATACCTTATGCTCAATCTTAACGGGAGCATCATGGAAGAGTACAGTATCAGTACGCAACACCTTTGTTCCCAGTTCTGTTACAACTTTTCCATTAACAGTGATAACGCCGGCTTCAATATATTTGTCTGCATCACGACGTGAGCATATACCTGCATTTGCAAGATACTTATTCAAACGGATTGGTTCATTCGGGTCTATGTTTGCCTCCTTATATTCAATACGTTTTTTGTGGCTATATTTTGCATGTGGGTCATAACCATTCGACGAACGTTGCTGGCGTGAACGATTGAAGCTACCACGTTGTTGACGATCGTGACCATTTCCTTGGCGGTTATAACCATTTCCTTGACGACCATAACCATTATTCTGACGGTCATAGCCGCTAGATTGATGTTGATAAATACCTTGGCCGTCATTATCATAACTTTGGTTATATTGGCGTGGCTGGTAGCCACTTTCTCCCTGCTGTGAATAGCGAGGACGATACTCGCCTTGATGACGATTGTATGAACCTTGACGATTATAATTGTTAGAACGCGGCTGATAACCATTATCACGATTATATCGCGAACGATAACCTTGTTCGCCCCTTTCTTCTTCGTTATAACGATTATTTTGTTGATATCCTTCTCTAGTCTGATTAA
This sequence comes from Alloprevotella sp., assembly GCF_057240785.1. Taxonomy (NCBI): domain Bacteria; kingdom Pseudomonadati; phylum Bacteroidota; class Bacteroidia; order Bacteroidales; family Prevotellaceae; genus Alloprevotella; species Alloprevotella sp. The sequence continues at coordinate 85,779 of NZ_DBHHRH010000003.1, forward strand.
AGCGAGAACGATACCCTTGACGATTTTGTCCTGCATTTGAGGAGTAACCACCTACTCGTTGATTCCGATTAAAACGAGGACGGGAAGAACGCTGCTGAAAAGCGTTGGAATTGTCACTTGACGGCTGGAAATCATCACGATGGCCTCCGTCTTGATAAAAATTATTTTCTAAATCACTCATTGTTATTAAGTTATATTAGCCTCGCGGCTATTTTGTAATTATAGTTTATAGACCCGTATAATTGTGTGGTGTTATGGCTCGCAGTTCAGTCTTTACAGCTTCACTAACATCTAGCGTTTCAATAAACTTACGTATAGTTTCAGCTGTAACAGTCTCATTGGTTCTAGTTAGAGCTTTTAATGTTTCGTAGGGATTCGGATAAGCTTCTCTGCGCAAAATTGTTTGAATTGCCTCTGCAACAACTGGCCAACAATTATCTAAATCTGTATCAATATTTTCCTCATGCAAAACAAGCTTTCTCAAGCCTTTTAGAGTACTTTGAAGGGCTATAACGCCATGCCCCATAGGGACACCTATATTACGTATAACAGTAGAATCTGTCAAATCTCGTTGCAATCGACTGATGGGCAATTTCCGACTCAAGAATTCTAAAATTGCATTGGATAAACCTATATTACCTTCAGAGTTCTCAAAATCGATGGGATTAACTTTATGCGGCATAGCACTTGAACCCACTTCGCCCTTCTTGATCTTCTGCTTGAAATAGCCCATAGAAATGTACTGCCAGATATCTCTATCCAAGTCCATTACTATTGTTTGCAAACGCTTCATTGCGTCAAAAACTTGTCCAAAGTTATCATAGTTAGAAATCTGCGTAGTAAACTGTTCACGCTGGATATTCAAACGCTTCGTAAGAAAGTTATTGGCAAACTCTATCCAATCATACTCAGGAAAGGCCACGTGATGCGCATTGAAGTTTCCTGTTGCACCACCGAACTTACCACTTATTTCTTGTACAGCTCTCTCTAATTGTTTTCGGGCTTGTTCTAATCTATAACTAAATACACGGAATTCCTTACCAAGGCGCGTAGGACTAGCTGGTTGCCCGTGAGTTTTTGCCAACATAGGGACATCTTTCCAATCGTCAACATAAGTATTCAACTGCTGAATAAGTTCATCAACAAGAGGGATATACACATCCTTCAAGCTCTCTTTCAACATCATTGGAAATGATGTATTATTGATGTCTTGGCTAGTCAAACCAAAATGAATAAACTCTTTGTAAGTGTCACAATCACCTATTTCTTCTAGTTTTTCCTTGATAAAGTATTCAATAGCCTTGACATCATGGTTAGTCACTGCTTCTATATCTTTCACACGTTGCCCATCTACTTCAGAAAACTTCTCATAGATACTACGAAAACGTGGGAACAACCTACTATCAACATGCTGCAACTGCGGTAATGGTAGTTCACAAAGCGCAATAAAGTATTCAATTTCAACGCAAACTCGGTACTTCATTAACGCTTGTTCCGAAAAATACGGAGCCAAACTAACTGTTTTCTGATGATATCTGCCGTCAATTGGCGATACGGCTGTTAGTGCATCCAATTTCATGTGATTTGTATAAAAGTATGTACAGCGCGCAAATTTAGCGATTTAATTTTGAATAAAATCTCATACTTCCAATATACTTTCCAAAAAAGGAGCTACAAAAAAGCAGCTCCTTATTGAAAAAGTTACAAATAATTTTACATTATCATTCTAAAACGCCCATACTTAGATAACGTTCTCCTGTATCTGGGAGTAAAGCAACAATCATTTTTCCAGCATTCTCCTCTTGCTTCGCCAAAGCTAGTGCAGCACGAAAGCTGGCACCGCTACTTATACCCACAAGTAGACCTTCTTTCCGAGCCAACATACGAGCCCCCTCGATAGCCTCATCTGTTGATACTTTTAATATGCCATCAGTCGCAGATCGACGGAAATTCTTTGGAATAAAGCCTGCTCCGATTCCTTGTATCTTATGAGGACCTACTTGCTCTCCACTTAACACAGCACTTGTTGAAGGTTCAACAGCAAAAGTTTTCACTGTAGGCTTCAATTTTTTTAATCCTTCTGACACCCCGGTAAGCGTTCCTCCTGTACCCACTCCTGCAACAAATATATCTATCCTCCCATCAGTATCTTGCCAAATTTCTTGAGCAGTTGTAGCTGTATGAATAGCGGGATTTGCCGGATTATCAAACTGTCCCATAATTATACTTCCTGGATATTGAGCTTTCAACTCTTGAGCTTTAGCAATTGCTCCCTTCATCCCCTCTGACGCTGGAGTAAGTACCAGTTCTGCACCATAGGATTTTAACAAGTTCCGACGCTCAACAGACATACTTTCAGGCATCGTTAGAAATAGTTTATAGCCTTTGACTGCTGCCACCCATGCAAGACCAACCCCAGTATTGCCACTCGTAGGTTCAATAATAACACCTTTTTCTTTAAGAAGACCCTTATTCTCAGCATCTTCCACCATAGCAAGCGCAATGCGATCCTTGACACTTCCACCGGGATTAAAGAACTCTACTTTTACTAAAAGGCGAGCTTTAAGCTCTTCTTCCTTTGCGATATTATTTATTTCTACTAAAGGAGTACGGCCAACTAGTTCTGTTACTTTTTGATAAATTCTTGACATGATTACAAAGTTTAAGTTCGTAAATAATAAAAACGCAATAACCCTTTTGAGAATTATCGCGTATACGTTCCGATAAAGAAACCTTCATATAAGACAAATCATTCTCAATAACACCACTGAGAACAGCAACGACAATATGTAGATTCTAATACTATCATCTTGTATCTTTACTCAATTCCTTTTGCTTGTAGCACAAAAGTAATCATTTTTTTCCTATACAGAATGTTGAATAGGCAAGACAAATAAATATTAATTATTTTTAAGTATTTCAACTACAGTTTATTATCGATACTTACGTTTAGTAAGGATAAAAGAGCTAAAAGAAATAACCTTCTGATTTCTAGATACCCTTATTGCATTTGCAAACACAATAAGGATATCAGCCCACACAATAAGGATATTTTCAAACGCTATAAGGATATTTCTGTACATTCTTACTTAAAGCACATCCTTTGCTCTGTATTCTATTACTAACAGCATTGAACAAATAAACTAGTATCGTTATCTTCTTTTAATAACATAAAAACATTGAACACTCAAATATAAAATGATTTAATATACATAAAATAAAAACATTTTTTCATCCAAAATAGCAAGAACACTTTTCTATTAAAATTAATCCGCAATACTAAAAAATTGCGGAGAAAAGAATTTAAAGCCATAAAAAGATAAGCTGAAGAAACACAGTATCGTGCCTTTTCACTGCGTGTATCCTTCTAAATAATGACAAAGAACAAAAGTCACAACATAGAAAACTTAGTCCGAATCAGAATCGAAGTTTTAAGAAATCAAAATCATAAATTTCCGTGGGAATTCCATTGCTATAATTATAGAAAAGTCCATAACTACCTCCTGATAATGGCTGGGCGGGAGTCAACTTATAAACGCCGTGCTTTAGTTCCGTTATAACAATAGGAATTCCGATTACTTCTTCTTTTACTTTACCAAAGCCCACAACCTTCATATAGCTGTACCAACGTTGTCCATTCTTGTGCTCTAGATGAATCAAATGGAAATTATCAATACTTTGGGTGCTCCCCAACGTTGAGATATAAAAAGTTCCAGTCTCGCTAGAATTCGTAGAGTTATTACCTTCAAAGGTATAATATATCTTAGGACGAAGTATTCCCTTCTGCTTTACCCCTGCAGCTTTCAATGGTTGCATACGGACGAACTCACCATCAGCATTAAAATAGTATATACCATATGCATAAATTTTAGCCACAGCTTGAGCGTCACGACTTGTTTGCGCGATACTAATAGCAGATATAAAGAATGCCAGAAGACAAACAAAAAGATTTCTTTCTTTCATAATTCCAAAAGTTATTTTTTCCCTTTTTACAAAAGTAACAAATTTGAACGTACTCTAGCAATCTCACGCTCAAGAAAATAATTTGTTTGCTATTTCTTTTCATCTTTTAATTGTATTTTTGCACAAAATAAAGAAATTAATTATAATAAACGATGTATAGAACTAACACATGCGGTGAGTTACGCATCAAGAATGTTGGTCAGAAAGTTACTTTGGCTGGCTGGGTGCAGAGAACTCGCAAAATGGGAGGTATGACGTTCGTTGATCTGCGTGATCGTTATGGCATTACCCAGCTTGTTTTCAACAATGAAACCAACGCTGAATTATGTGACCGCGCTAATAAGTTAGGACGTGAATATGTTATCCAAATAGAAGGCTTTGTAAGCGAACGCTTTTCTAAGAATGATAAGATGCCCACCGGAGATATAGAAATTCTCGTTGATACGCTCAATGTTCTCAATGAATCTCTTACCCCCCCCTTTACTATAGAGGATAATACAGATGGTGGCGACGATCTCCGCATGAAGTATCGCTATCTAGACATCCGACGTGATGCTGTTCGCAGCAATTTGGAACTCCGCCACAAGATGACACTTGAAATTCGTCGCTATCTTGACTCACTAGGCTTCTTGGAGGTTGAAACTCCGGCTCTCATTGGTTCTACCCCTGAAGGAGCACGCGACTTCATCGTTCCGAGCCGTATGAACCCCGGACAATTCTACGCACTACCACAAAGCCCTCAAACCCTTAAGCAACTACTCATGGTAGGTGGCGTAGACCGTTATTTTCAGATTGTAAAGTGCTTCCGCGACGAAGATCTTCGTGCTGATCGCCAACCAGAGTTTACACAAATTGACTGTGAAATGAGTTTCGTTGAACAGGACGATATCATCAACACCTTTGAGGGAATGGCTAAATACTTGTTCAAAACCGTACGCGGTGTAGAACTGGGAGAAGAACCATTCCTCCGCTTACCATGGATTGAAGCTATGAAGCGCTTCGGTTCTGACAAACCCGACATGCGCTTCGGTATGGAATTTGTCGAGTTAATGGACATCTTGAAAGGCTCTGGCGGATTTAGCGTTTTCGATGAAGCTGAATATATTGGAGGTATTTGTGTCCCAGGTTGCTCTGATTATACTAGAAAACAATTGGATGAACTTACAAACTTTGTAAAGAGTCCACAAATTGGAGCTAAGGGACTTGTTTACGCAAAAATCAATGAAGACGGAACAATCAAGTCTAGTGTTGACAAGTTCTATAGTGCAGATGTATTGAAAAAGCTCCAAGATGCAATGAGAGCAAATCCTAAAGATTTAATCCTTATCCTTTCTGGCTCGAATGCGATGAAAACACGCAAGCAGCTCTGTGAGCTTCGCTTGTTGATGGGTGAACGCTTAGGACTTCGCGATCATAACAAGTTTGCTCTCTTATGGGTTGTTGATTTCCCTATGTTTGAATGGAGCGAAGAGGAGCAACGACTTATGGCTATGCATCACCCCTTCACAAGCCCGAAACCTTCTGATATCTCTTTACTAGATACTGCACCAGAAAAAGTTTGTGCTGACGCTTATGATATGGTATGCAATGGAATAGAAGTTGGTGGAGGTAGCATTCGTATCCACGACGCTAAACTCCAAGCTAAGATATTCGACGTTCTTGGTTTCACCCCTGAAAAAGCACAAGAACAATTTGGATTCTTAATCAATGCGTTCAAATATGGTGCACCTCCTCATGGTGGTCTCGCCTATGGTTTGGATCGCTGGGTAAGTATTTTTGCAGGACTAGATAGTATTCGTGACTGCATCGCCTTCCCCAAAAACAATAGCGGCAGAGATGTCATGCTCGATGCTCCAACAGCTGTCGATCCAAAACAATTAGATGAGCTATTCATTAAGCTGGATTTAAAACAAAAATAATTCTTAAGGTACAGGTCACTTGACTTGTGCTTTTTTATGAAGAAATCAGAAAAAAGGAATATTACAAGAAAAAAATCTGTAATATTCCTTTATTTATTGAATCTTTCTGTATTTTTGAGGCAAAATAATCGAATACAATGAACGAGAAATACAAACACTTCCCAGCCTGCCATGTGGTATTCCCTCCTAAGTGTGAGGAAAGACGAGCTGCGTTCTATCTTGCAGCAGAAGAATACGTAGCAGAAACTTTTAATGAAGGCAACTATATATTTACCTGGCAGCTCTCCCCTACCTGCGTCTTTGGTAGAAATCAAATTCCACATTCAGAATTAGATATAAATTTCTGTAATCAAAATGAAATCGATTTATGTCGGCGAAAAAGTGGAGGAGGAACAATCTTTGCCGATCGCAACAATATAATGATTAGCTTAATCACTCCTGCATGCGATGTAGAATCTCTTTTTGCAGAATATGCAGAGATGGTTTCTTCAGGATTAAGAAAGTTAGGCGCTCCAACAATGGTATCTGGCCGTAATGATATTATTCTTGAAGATGGCAGGAAAGTTTGCGGTAATGCCTTCTACCATCAAGCTAATAGAAATATTGTGCATGGAACTATGCTCTATGGGACAGATGTCGAGAAAATGATTGGTGCACTAACGCCAGATAAGGCTAAATTAGAGTCAAAGGGCGTTGTCAGCGTTAAAAGTCGCATTGGTGAACTTAAGGAGTATCTACCGTTCGATGTAACGACTCTACGGTCTCGATTAATAACAATGCTTACTGATAAGAGTTTGGAGCTTTCAGAAGAAGACATAAAATCCATTGAAGAATTAGAACAGACTTACTATGCCACAACCTATCTATGGGGACACAAAGCCAAGTCTGATATTTGTAGAACAGAACGTATTGAGCAATGTGGGACTATTCATGTTGATATCACTCTGCGTGGTTCACTTATAGAATCTATAACACTTTCTGGTGATTTCTTTGAAATTGGAAAAAACGTACAAGAGACTTTCTATAACCTTTTCCACGAAGCCCCATACAATCGAGCAGAGTTGAAGCATATCCTAAATCAACATCATCCCGAAAAGCTCATTCGTAACTTGAGCGAGAATGCGCTTCTCAATCTATTGTGTCCGTGAAATAACATCTAAAATCTAAATAAGCAATTATGGACAAAACAACCTGTTTACATGACAAACACGTAGCATTAGGAGCTAATATGGTTCCATTCGGAGGTTTTGATATGCCTCTATTCTACGATAGTATCGTTGCTGAGCATGAAGCCGTACGGCAGAAAGTTGGAGTTTTCGATGTAAGCCACATGGGCGAAGTTAAAGTTACTGGGCCTGAAGCGGAAAAGTTTGTTCAGTACATTTTCACCAATGATATTAAAGACGCAGAGACTGGTAAAATTTTCTATGGTATGATGTTGCACGAAAATGGAGGAACAGTTGACGACCTATTGGTCTATAAAATGGGGCAACAAGACTTTCTCCTCGTCATAAATGCTGCAAACATAGACAAAGACTACGCACACATCGTTAAGTACGCCCAAAATTTTGATGTTAAGACAGAAAATCTCAGTGATATTTACGGACAAGTTGCCATTCAAGGCCCAGAAAGTGAAGCAACAGTAGAAAACATATTAGGAATAAAGTGTAACGACCTTACATTTTATACCTTTAAGACCATACTCTTTGAGAACGAAAAAATAATCATCTCACGTACTGGTTACACAGGTGAAGACGGATTTGAAATTTATGCTTCACATTTCATTATAAAACATATTTGGGACAAACTTATTGAGGCAGGCATCCAACCTTGTGGATTAGGGTGTCGAGATACTTTACGTTTTGAAGTAGGCCTACCTCTCTATGGCGATGAGCTTTCAGATGAAATTAGCCCTATCATGAGTGGTCTCAGTATGTTCGTAAAATTTGAAAAGGATGATTTTCTTGGAAAAGAAGTTTGTCTAGATCAAAAAGAGAACAAGACATATAAGCAGCGCGTTATTGGTATTGAGCTTCAAGAAAAAGGAATTCCCCGCAATGGCTATCCTGTACAAGCTGAAGGAAAAGAGATTGGATATGTAACAACAGGCTACAAATCTATTTCTACAGGCAAATTTATTTGTATGGCTCTCATCGACAAGAACTATGCAAAACTCGATACTCCTGTTGAAATTCTCATCCACAATAAACCTCGTAAAGGAATTGTAGTAAAGAAACGCTTCTATCAGAAGAGCTACAAAAAGTAAGAGACAAGAAACCTAATCAAACATAAAAACATTATGGCAAAAATCATTGAAGGACTCTATTATAGTGAGTCACACGAATTCGTAAAAGTAGAAGGTGAATATGCATATATTGGTATCACCGATTTTGCACAAGGACAATTGGGAAATGTAACTTATATTGAATTCCCAGAAGTCGATGATGAAATAAGTGCAGGTGATAGCTTTGGTTCTGTAGAGAGCGTTAAAGCTGCAAGCGACTTAACATCACCTGTTAGTGGCGTTGTTGTTGAAATAAATGATGTGCTCGAAGATGAACCAGAATTAGTCAACAAAGATGCCTATTCAAATTGGCTTATTAAGATTAAGCTTTCTGATCCTTCTGAACTTGAAAGTTTGATGGATGCTCAAGCTTATACCAATATCTGCAAATAAAAAGAACATTTAGGATTTGGCAATTAGATTCATTCTTTTGAATCTAAAGCCAAATCCTTTAATTTTTCCTATACCATGTACAAATACTTTCCACACACAGAAGATGAGATTCAGGAAATGCTGAAGACAATTGGTGTGAACTCACTTGAGGAACTCTATGCAGAAATTCCAGAAGAACTGAAAGTCAAACACGAACTGAATATTACTCCAGCAAAATCAGAAATGGAAGTTCGCAAAGAACTCCAAGATCTAGCCGAAGCAAATATCACTCCTGTATGCTTTGCCGGTGCTGGAGCTTATGATCATTACCAACCAAGCATTATACCCTACATTGCATCTCGTTCTGAGTTCTCAACGTCTTATACCCCATATCAAGCCGAAATATCTCAAGGCACACTTGCCTACATCTTTGAGTACCAAACAATGATGGCTCGCCTAACAGGAATGGATGTAAGTAATGCTTCTATGTATGATGGTGCAACAGCTACTGCTGAAGCCATGATAATGTGTATCCATGCTGCACGCAAAAAGAATACTGTACTTATTTCTGATACTTTCGCTCCCAACACACTTAGAGTAGTTGAAACTTACGCCAACTTCCACGATGTAAACCTTGAGCATATCCCTGCCATTCATGGTGTAACTAATAAAGAGTTTCTAGCAAAACGTCTTCAAAAGGAAGATGTGGCTGGCGTAATCGTTGCTCAACCCAACTATTATGGTATCATTGAAGATTTCGATGGATATGCTGAACTATGTCATTCCCACAAAGCACTTTTTGTTATTAACTCCATGGCTTCTGCACTTGGTGTTCTGAAAACGCCAGGAGACTGGGGTGCAGATATCGCTTGTGGCGATGCACAAAGTCTTGGATTCCCACCTAATTTTGGAGGACCTTACATCGGTTATCTTTGCACTAAGAAAGAACACGTCCGTAAGATGCCAGGACGCCTTGTTGGTGCAACAACAGACGCCGATGGTAAGCGTTGCTTTGTGCTTACATTACAGGCACGAGAACAGCATATCCGTCGAGAGAAAGCCACATCAAATATTTGTACTGCTCAAGGCGTTATGTGTTTGTATGTTGCAATCTACTTAAGTCTTATGGGAGAGAAAGGACTTAGAGAAGTAAATGAACAAAGCTATGCAGGCGCACACTATCTACACGATCAACTCCTAAAAACAGGTAAGTTTGAAGAAGTTTATGACAAACCTTTCTTAAACGAATTCTGTTTGCACTACAAAGCTAATGTAGATGAATTCATTCGTGAAAGTATAGAAAAGCACCACATCTTTCCAGGAGTCAAAGTAGAGAACTCTGAAAATGACATTCTTATAGCCGTCACTGAAAAGCGCAGCAAAGAAGAAATCGATCAATACATTCAGCTCATTAAGTAAAATAGAGAAACGCTATGAATAATGTATATTATGGGACTTTAATTTTTGAGATTTCCAAACCTGGACGCATTGGATATTCTTTGCCCAAAAGTAAAGTTGAAGGTTACAAAATAGCAGATTTACCTTCGTCTCTTCTAAGAACAAATAAAGTAGAGCTCCCTGAGGCCGATGAACTAACAGTTGTTCGTCATTACACAAATACCAGCAACAACAACTTTGGTGTCGATACAGGCTTCTATCCCCTCGGTAGTTGTACGATGAAGTATAACCCAAAAATCAACGAAGAAGTTGCTGCTCTACCAGGCTTTGCTCAGCTACATCCTCTCCAACCCATAGAAACAGTACAAGGAGTTTTGAAACTCTATGATGAAGAACAAAAAATTCTTTCTGAAATCACCGGTATGAGCCGTTTTACCCTGAATCCATTTGCCGGAGCTCACGGAGAATTAACTGGACTTATGACAATCCGTACTTATCACACAAGACGCGGGGATACCAAACGTACTAAAATTATTGTTCCTGATTCTGCTCATGGTACAAATCCAGCCAGCGCAGCAGTATGTGGAATGCAAATCGTTGAAGTCAAGAGCACACCAGAGGGCACTGTCGATGTAGAAGATTTAAAACCTCTCTTAGGAGACGACATTGCGGGCATGATGATGACAAACCCCAACACATTGGGCATCTTTGAAACATCAATACCAGAAATTGCACGTTTAGTGCATGAATGTGGCGGCCTTATGTACTATGACGGAGCAAACTTCAATCCAATGCTGGGCATTTGTCGGCCTGGAGATATGGGATTTGATGTTGTTCATCTCAATTTGCATAAAACATTCTCAACGCCTCATGGTGGTGGTGGTCCTGGTGCAGGCCCTGTTGGAGTTCGCAAGAACTTAGAAGACTATTTGCCCAATCCGCAAGTCTATCAGAAGGAGGATGGAAGCTATTCGGTACGTATCAATACAAATGCATTAGGCAGTATCAGTTCTTTCTTTGGTAACTTTGGAATTCTTGTTCGCAGCTATGCTTATCTTCTCAGTTTAGGAAAAGAAAATTTAGCAATGGCAGGAAAATTGGCTGTGCTAAACGCAAACTATATCAAAGAATGCCTAAAAAGCCATTACGAACTTCCTATAAAAGGGTTGTGCAAACACGAATTTGTCTTTAATGGAATGAAAGAAGAATATAGTGGAACGCATGACGATCCTACTCATGTCACGACACTAGATGTAGCCAAACGGTTGCTCGACTATGGATTCCATGCACCAACTATATATTTCCCTTTACTCTTCCATGAGGCTATCATGATAGAACCCACGGAAACAGAGAGCAAGGACACGTTAGACAGTTTCATTCAAGCTATGAAGCAAATTGCAGAAGAGGCTAAAGCAGACAAGCAACTCCTTAAGACAGCTCCTCACCACACTCCCATCAAACGGCTTGATGATGTTAAGGCTGTGAAAGCTGCCATTTTCAGTTTTGAAGATCTCGGAAAAGAGTAACATCATGGAAAAAAAAGATTTAATCATCATTGGTACTGGGCCTGGAGGATATGATGTTGCTGTAAAGGCTGCTAAAGCAGGTTTGCAAATAGTAATTTTCGAAAAGCAACACTATGGTGGCACGTGTCTCAATGTAGGATGTATTCCCACAAAAACACTCTGCAAAAATGCTGAACTTTTAGAAGAAATAAAAGCAGCAGAGCAATTTGGCATAGACATAAAAGAGAGTTCTCTAGATATGTCCCGTGTTATCGCTCGGAAAAACGGAATTGTAGAAAAACTTTCTGGAGCTATTGAGGCACTCATGAAAACGCCCGGCATTACTCTCGTTAAGGGAGAAGCCAGATTTATTGATGCCCACACTGTTGGTGCTGGAGATCATGTATTCACTGCACCCAATATTATCATTGCTACTGGCTCAACCACTAAGTTTCTTCCCATAGAAGGAGCCCACAGTAAAGGAGTTGTTACTTCCGCAGAGATGCTCAACCTTGAATATGTCCCCAAACGCTTATGCGTCATCGGTGGCGGTGTTATAGGCTTGGAATTTGCCTCTATTTTCAACACGTTTGGAAGCGATGTTACTGTCATTGAATTCTGCAAAGAAATTCTCCCTCCTTTCGATCGTGACATTGCAAAACGGCTACGAACGATTCTAAAGAAAAAAGGAATTGATTTCAAGATTGGTTCAGCAGTCATAGGTATTCAAGAAGCTGACGATGCATATTTGGTCGAATTTGAAGAGAAGGGTGAAAAGAAATATGTTACTTCTGATCTGGTTTTGATGGCTGTAGGCCGTGAGGCCAATCTCTCCTCCCTAAACCTTGATAAGGTTGGTATTCATTACACAAAGAAAGGCATCGAAGTTGACGAATATATGCAAACCAATGTGCCTGGAATTTATGCCGTTGGCGACATCAATGGCCGAATGCAACTGGCTCATGCTGCCACTTTCCAAAGTTATGTAGCATTAGATCATATCTTAGGGGTAGAAAGTCGCATCCATCTTCATATTTGCCCAGCTGTTGTATTCACGAGTCCTGAAGTGGCCATGATTGGAAAAACCGAGGAAGAACTCAAGTCGGCAGAAATCAATTATGAAGTGCATAAAAGTATGTATCGTGCAAATGGAAAAGCATTAACAATGGGCTGCGACGAAGGACTGGTTAAAGTACTTACAGATACAGACGGATACATTCTTGGAGCTCACATTCTTGGAGCTCACGCCGCTGACCTTATCCATGAGTTTGCGCTTGTGATGAACGAATCATTAACGATTGACGCTCTAAGAAATACTATTCATGCTCACCCATCACTCAGTGAGATTATCATGAAGATTTGATGATTTTTAGGAATCTATAAATGAAAGAACTCCGCAACCAGCTGGTTGCGGAGTCTTTTTTTAAAAATTGCTTGTCTCACGACAAACAATCTTCACTAACCTTAAATCTAATACCATGAAAAACGCTGCAAAATTACAGGTTCGGGACGAAGTTTGCAAACATATCCAATAAAAAAATTATTTTATTAAGTATGTTTTATTTTTTTGTGAGCTAATTAAAGGATTATTCATTCAAAAAAGCAACTTCAAATAGCAACTTTCACAAATAGAAAATAATTGTTTATTTATTTTCTGCATAATCGCGTTTACTCATGCAACAATCCATGTATAAAAATTCACTAACCTTTTTGTACAAAATCCATTAGTGCTATGAAGAGCAAAACTATTATTATCCTTATTCTACAACAAAAGATAATAAGCGGTATTGACAAATATCCTTATTCTATTTAAAATCTCCTTTATTGTATTTTATTTTCTAATATATTAAAGAAGAAATATGCTGTTTTCATTCATAGGAATTCGTGATAGATTTTATGTTATTCCGAAGACAGTAAACTAAGAATTTTATCTACACATATAGACACGACTTTTTATTCCTAAATACATTTTATCTTATCATTTTCTCTTTAGAAACACCATAAAAAGGATAGACATTAAGTAACAATACTATAGCCTTATCATTCCTTTGATACCCAAATTCGGTTTAAGAAATTCCCTTTCATGAGTTTCTTAAACCGCACACGCATCCTTTCGGTCTTGCCCTAAAACCG